>JAROAZ010000002.1 GCA_029432775.1 Pontiellaceae bacterium B12227
GGAAACGTACCGCAGGCCTCTGGCCTGCCCCGTCGCACCGGCAATTCTAGGGTGAAATCCTTAAGTCAGCGCCATTAGTGCTCCGCGCCGTTTCAGCAGCACACGGCCCGGAGGACCATGCTACGCTCCTGATTCTGTAAGGGCGGCCCCATGTGACCGCCCGCTCCAAACCCGTGTCCTTTGTAATGTCTTGTTTTACACCCGCGACTCTTTATGATGATCATATGTGGAAAACTTCGCCACCTATAGCAGTGATATATGGGAAATATTCCACATATGACACTGTTCTGCATGAATAAAAAATGAACACAATCGAACCAATAATATTTTACGGATCAATCTGGGTCGTATTGACATGGAGATGTTTTGCGGTCACATCCATCTGTAAAGAAGTGGCCGAAGGCAAAACAACCAAAGACGCATTACTCTTTCAGTTATTCCAAGTTGGCATATTTATCTTTGCCACCTACACTTTGTTAAATCCTGTCCCAAAGGATCTACCAACTTTCATTACTGCCATATCACTAATCATTACTGCTGTTTGGTACGTTTACTCGATTTCAAAAGCAGGATTACAGATAAAGAAAAATAGGCAGAACCAGGTGGACCCTACCGTGAAAACGCCCGTTGAGTCAGGCAACGAACAAGGCACGGCGGGTCACCCGTAACGTCCTTTACGCTTCCCCAACATAAAACCATTCACCTTTGTGTTTTTTGAAGAGGGAGCGTTCGTGGTGCTGGGCGGGTTTTCCGTCGGAGATGTATTCGGCGATAAATTCGACCGTCTCTTTTTCGGCGTTGAGCACGTGGAGCCGGATCCACTGGACCTGATTCATCC
Organism: Pontiellaceae bacterium B12227; assembly: GCA_029432775.1. Classification (GTDB taxonomy): domain Bacteria; phylum Verrucomicrobiota; class Kiritimatiellia; order Kiritimatiellales; family Pontiellaceae; genus Pontiella. The sequence goes on from JAROAZ010000002.1 coordinate 839, forward strand.
AGGATGCAATCGACTGCGCGAGGTCGGACGTTCGGGATTTCGGATGCGTGGTGCTGACGAGATAGTCGACATCGTGTTTCACATAGGCGGAATAGCGCGAGCGCATCAGCTGTTCAGCGGTGTGCGCTTTTTCTTTGCCGGAGATCAGCGGACCGCAGCATTCCACAAAGAGCTCCCCGCTCCCGCAGGGACATGATGTTGAGTTCATTTTTCTCTCCAAATAAAATCGTTCGACAAGGCCACGGAACAACACTGATTTAAAAATCCGTGTTATCCCGTGTTTATCTGTGGCGGCTCATTCGCCCGCCTCCTTGCCGCGGTTCCGCAGCGCGTGCGCTTTTTCGCGGATGCTCTGGAACAGGACAAACAGGGCCGGCACTAACATGATGCCGAAGAGCGTGGCCGCAAGCATACCGCAGAAGACCGTGGTGCCGATGACCCGGCGGCTGGCGGAGCCGGCGCCGTCGGCAAACATCATCGGCAGCACACCGAGGATGAAGGTGAAGGCCGTCATGAGCACCGCCCGGAAACGCTGGCCGGCGCCATCGGCGGCCGCTTCAATAATCGAAAGCCCCTCGTCTCTGCGGGTCTTGGAAAATTCGACAATCAGGATGGCATTTTTACTGGCAAGGCCGATCAGCAGAATCAGTCCGAGCTGCGCATAGATGCTCAACGGCAGTTGAAGCACAAACAGGCCGAGCAGGGCGCCGAACACCGCAACAATGGTGGAAAGAATTACCGGCAGCGGCGTGGTCCAGCTTTCATACTGCGCCACGAGGAAGAGATAGCCGAAGACCACCGCCATGAGCAGCAGCAAATTGGTACCGCCCGAGGCCCGGGCTTCCTGATAACTCAGGTTCGACCAGTCGAAGCTGTATCCTTCCGGCAGCACCCGTCCGGCAATCTCGGAAACCTTTTCCATGGCCACGCCGCTGCTGATCCACGGCATGGCAAAGGCATTGATGCCGGCGGAGGGAAACTTGTTGTAGCGCTCCACCACCCGCGGAGCGAGGGTGGTCTGAATTTTCACCAGACTGCCGAGCGGAACCATATCACCGGTCATGCTCTTCACGTGAATCCTGTCCAGCGAATCCAGATCCTTACGGAACTCCCAGTCGGCCTGAATGATGGCGCGGTTGACCTGCCCGTCGAAGTTCACATCGTTCACATACATGGACCCCAGATAGGTCTGCAAGGCACTGAAGATGCTGCCGACTTCCACATGCATGAGCGCGGCTTTCACCCGGTCGACCTCCAGGAAGAGGTGCGGGGTGTTGGCGGAATAAGACGCAAAGGCAAACATGATTTCGGGTGCCATGTTGAGTTCCATCAGGAAGGTGTTCATGACGGCCTGCAGTTTTTGCGGATCGTCGCTGTCGGTGGCCTGCAGCTTAATGTCCAGACCGCCGCTCACACCGAGCCCCATAATGGCCGGCGGAACAAAGAGGTTCAGCTGGGCACCGGGCACGGCGGCCAGTCGGCCCTGCAGCTTCTGCTGAATGGCGGTGACGTGCAGCGCGGGATCCATGCGCTCGGTCCAGTTGTCGAGACCGAGCAGGAAAAAGGCTACGTTCTCGGCCGAGCCGCCCATCATGCTGAAGCCGGTGACCTGAATGGTATAGTTCACGCCCTCTTCATCCAGCAGCGGGCCGATGACTTCGTCGAGCAGGGCTTCGGTACGGGCCTGCGTTGCCCCTTCCGGCAGCTGGGCCATCCCGAAGATGATCCCGGCGTCTTCATCGGGAAGAAACGAACCCGGGCTCATTTTGAAAATCAGGAACGAGGCGCCGAACACACTCACCAGAATGAAGGCGGTAATGATGAGCCGCCGCGCAAGCGCGCTGCTGCCGGCCACATAGAGTTTCCGAACTTTGGAAAGCCCGGTATTAAACCAGCGAAGCGGCCCGTGCTGCTTCGGTTTGATAACATAGAGGATGGTGGCGCAAAGCGCCGGACTGAGCGTGAGGGCATTGATGGTTGAAAAGAAAACCGCCGCCGAAATCGCTACCGCAAACTGTTGATAGATCTTGCCGGTGATCCCGCTCATGAAACCGATCGGAACAAAGATCGACAGCAGCACCAGCGTGGTGGCAATCACCGCTCCGCTCACCTGCTCCATGGCTTTGATGGTGGCCGCTTTGTGATCCAGCCCCTCGCTTTCCATCAGCTCCAGCACACGCTCCACCACCACAATGGCGTCGTCCACCACCAGCCCGATCGCCAGCACAAGGCCGAAAAGCGTGAGCGTGTTAATGCTGTAGCCGAGTACAGCGAGCACAGCAAAGGTGGCGCACAGGGAAACCGGAATCGTGATGGCCGGAATCAACGTGGCCCGCCAATCCTGCAGGAAGACATAGCAGACAATCACAACGAGCAGGAATGTCAGCAGCAGGGTTGTGACAATTTCGCGGATACTGGTGCGGACAAAATCGGTGGCGTCGTAGGGCAGAATAATTTCCACCCCGCCCGGAGCGGCCGCGCGGAGGCGCTCCAGTTCGGACTGCACCTCGCGCATGGTATCGAGCGCATTGGAACCGGGGGTGCGGGACAGCCCCAGCGCCACGGCGGTGCGCGCGTTATATTTTGAAGAGAACATATAGCTGTCGGCCCCCTTTTCCACCCGGCCGATATCCTTCAGATAAACCGCAGCGCCGTGGTCATCGGTCCGAATCACAATCTTCTCAAAGTCGGCGGGTTTATTCAGCCGGCCCCGCGCTTTCAAGGTATAGGCCACTTTGCCGGAGCCATCGTCCGGTGAAACTCCGAGCGAGCCGATGGAGGCCTGGATGTTCTGGGACTGAATGGCGGCCGTCACTTCATCGGGACTGATTCCCAGCGCAGTAAGGCGGTCGGCATCCATCCACAGACGCATGCTGTATTTCGGCCCCCAGACCTGCGCGCGGCTGATGCCGCGGATGCGCTCCAGCGTCGGCTGGAGAATCTTATAGGCATAGTCGCTGAGGAACAGGCTGTCGCGGTCGCCATCCGGCGAACGGACCACCACGAAACCGAGCATATCGGCGGACTCCGTTTCCACGGTGACGCCCTGCTGCACCACTTCGCGCGGCAGCATGGGTTCGGCCTGCGCCACCCGGTTCTGTACTTTGACCTGCGCCATGTCGGGATCGGTACCAACCGCAAAGGTTACGGTCAGCGAATACGATCCGGAGTTATCGGATGAGGAGGACATATAGATCATGTCCTGCACCCCGTTCACCGCATCTTCAATCGGGCTGGCCACGGTGGCCGCCATGACTTCCGAGCTGGCTCCGGGATACATCGCGCGCACCACAATCTGCGGCGGAGTGACCTGCGGGTACTGGGTGATCGGAAGCGAGCGGATGGAAAGAATCCCCGCCAGCATCAGAACAATGGACACCACGCCGGCTAAACGCGGGCGATTGATGAAAACGCGGGAGATCATTGCGCAGCCTCCAGCAGTGTAACCATGGCGGTGGCCCCCGGCTGGACTTTCTGCACACCGTCCACCACCACCCGGTCGCCGGCCTTGAGTCCGGCCAGCGCCACAAAATTATCTCCGACCACCTGACCTGTCGTGACCCGGGCCGTGCCGACCAGACCTTCTTCATTCACCGTCAGCACATAACTGCCATCCAGATCCACCAGAATGGCCTGCTGCGGAACCACGAGCCCCATCGGGCGGTCGGGCTTCCCGAGCAGAATGGTCACGTAGCCGCCGGCCACGAGCATTTCGTCGGGATTATCAAACAGATAGCGCACGGCCATGGTTCCGGTTCTGGAATTCATGGTGTTGTCGTCGAAATCTTTTTTTCCAACCATTGGAAGAACGGTTCCGTTCGGGAGCCGTGCGTGCGCCACCAGGCCGGCGGCTTCGCCATTGAGCACTCTGGCGCGCAGGTTCAGGAAGGCGCGGTCGGTCAGCGAGAACGCAACGCGGATCGGGTCGAGCTGCACAATGGTGGCCAGTGCTTCGGTTCCGGAATCCACATAGTTGCCTTTCGTGACCCGTGCCGCGCCAATGCGGCCGCTGATCGGCGCACGGATTTCAGAATAGGAAAGGTCGAGCTGCGCAATATTCAAATTCGCTTCGGCCTGTTTCAGATTCGCCACGCCCTGGAGCTGCAGCGCAATGGCCTGGTCCTTGTCGGATTGAGAGACACTGCCGCCGGCCTTCTGGATCCGCTCGAGATATTTATCCGCGCGGTTCAACTCGGCTTTTGCACTCGCCAGGTCGGCTTCGCGCGCTTCCACCATGGCGGTATAACGTTTCTGATCCACTGTAAAGAGCAGGTCGCCCGCATTCACCATGGCACCTTCGGTGAAATGCACCTGGTCGAGATAGCCGGAGACTTCCGCTTTCACCATGACCATCTGGACCGGTTCGACCGTGGCAATATATTCATCCAGCACATCCAGCGGCACGGGCTGCAGCTCCACCGCTTTCACAGCCGGAGGCGGCATTTCACCCATCCCCATCATGCCCATCGGCGGCGGGCCGGACGGCAGGAATCCGCGAACAACGAAACCCAGGACAATGCCCAGAATGAATCCAACAATGATACCGATCTGTTTCAGCATTTCTCTTCTCCTAAGCTATTTTCTGTGAGCACAAAACGGCCCCGGCAGATGTAATAGGGTGTGTAGACGCAATGGAACCGTATTCCCCGGCATTTCACAACCCGTTTTTCCATGCATATAAGCGGCCGTTTCCAGGGATTGGAAGGCGCAATTCTGAAGGGCGGTTGATAAAGCCTACCAGTCGAGCTGCCCGTCGCGTTCCAATGTCTGGATAAATGCAAACAGCACAATGGAACCGACCAGGCTCAAGCCCAGCAGGGAGGAAATCAGCAAAGCCGACCAGCCGAACGATACGCCGGTCCGCGCGGCCAGATGATGCGGCAGCGTATTTCCAACCATTGGAAAAATGGACCAGATCAAACCGAGAACAAATATCCCAAGCAGTGCAAAAGCAAACGTACCGATGCTCCAGATGGCAATTTTACGCTTCATACGATTGCTCTTCCCGCATGGGAATCAAAGATCCTCGAGCACCCGGCCGGTTTCGATATCGAGCTGATTGAGGGTGAGCTGATAGGCAATGTAGGCCCGGGAATAGGCGCCGCGGGCGCGGGTCAGATCGGTCTGAGCTTCATTCAACCGGGTGATGGAAGCCGCACCGGCTTTGTAGGCTTTCTCCACACTGTCGCGCACCTGGATGGAGAGCTCGTGAATCTTTCCCTGGCGTTCATACACCGCCATGGCCGTAACCGCTTCGTCGATGCGGCGGCGCAGGGAGGAGCGAATGGATAGGCGCAGCGATTCCTGCTGCTCTTCCAATGCCCGCATTTCTGCATAAATCTCCTTAACCGTATTCGCTTTCCGCCCGCCGGTGAAAAGATCCCAGCTGGCCGCAACGCCCACAAACGAGTCGTAGTTTCCATGCTGCCCGGAATTGGCATAGCCTTCGCGGTCTGCATAGTTGATGTCGCCGGTCAGGGCAATTTTCGGATACATGTCGCCTTTGGCCACGCGGACCTGCTGCGCCATCATTAGCTGACCGCTCTTCACGGCTTTATAATCCGGCCGGTGGGCAAGCGCATATTCCAGCTCGCTCGCCAGCTGCGGCGCAGCCGTTAGTGTATTGAACGCAATGGCGGCCGGGCACATTGATTCCGGCAGGATGGCATCGGGCAGGGCCATCAGTTCGGCCAGCACCGCGCGGGCGGTATCGTACTCGAGCCGCGCCTGTAGCGCAGCGCTTTCGGCCTGCAGAGCGCGAATGGAAAAGTTATGCACATCCGCTTCCGGCAAGGCCCCGGCCTCGAAGCGTTTGCGGGCGTCGTCTTCCAGATTCGTATTGAATGAAAAATCGCGTTCAGCAATCTCGACCCCTTCCCGGGCAAGCTGCGCCTGGCGGAACGAAACTGTGGCCGAAAGAATCAGCAGCCGGTTGGTTTCTTCCGACAGTTCGTGCGACTGCTGCACACCCAGGTCGGCTCCCAGTGTACGGGCGCGGCGGGCAAAGCCATCGAACAACAGCCAGTTGGCCTGCATGCCGGCAGAACCCTGCTTGAAGCTGTCGCTATAGCGTGTGGTTGGATCGATGTCCGGATGAAGACTCGCGTCGATATGCCCATAGCTGCCGGTCATGGTAATGGTCGGCAGATAGGCGGACTTCGCCTGCCTCAGCACCGCCTCGGCCGCCGCAACCCGCTGCAGCGATTCGCGGACGGACGGATTACCGGCGAGCACCATGGCGCGCGTTTCCGCCAGCGTCAGTCCATTGGTCTGCGCCGTTCCAAGCATTGGAACAAGTAAGGTCAGTAAAATCAGTTTTTTCATTTTTATCTCCTACGCCGGACGAAGCTGGCGCTTCATCCTACAGATGGGTTTTATCGACCTTGACGCGATAGACGAGGGTGTAGACCACCGGCACCACAATCAGCGTCAGGAAGGTGGCGGCAAAGAGACCGCCCATAATCGTGATGGCCATGCCCGAATAGAGCGCGTCAGCCAGAAGCGGTGCCATGCCGAGAATGGTGGTTCCGGCGGCCATCATGACGGGGCGCATACGGCTGACGGATGAATCGAGCACGGCTTTATAGGGCTCGACGCCACGGGTCAGCTGCAGTTCTATTTCATCGATCAGCACCACGGCATTTTTAATCAGCATGCCGGAGAGCCCCAGAAAGCCGAGGATCGACATAAAACCGAACGGCAGGCCGGTGAGCAACAGGGCCGCAGTTACTCCGATGATGGACAGCGGTACGGTCATGAAAATAATGAGCGGCCGGCGCACGGAGTTAAACAGCCAGATCAGGATGACAAACATTCCGAGCAGACAGATCGGGAACGTGGCTGCCAGGGGCGCCTGGGCTTCGGCCGACTCCTCAAATTCGCCGGCCCATTCGAAACGGTAGCCTGGCGGCAGTTCAAGGTCTTCGATCTGCGTGGCCAGCTTCCGGCGCAGCGTGTCCGGCAGACCCACCACGGGATTACAGCGGGCCGTGATGGAGTTACGGCGGTCACGCCGCATGATATAGGGCCATTCCCATTCGCTGTTCATTCCGGTCACGACCTGACCGACCGGAATAAAGGCCTGGTTCACGGAGCTCCAAACCTGCACATCATCAAAGTTTTCAATAGAGGTGCGTTCGGATTCCGGCGGACGGAACATGATGGGGATCAGCTCGTTCCCTTCGCGGTAGAGCCCGACGGGCATGCTGTTGAAGTTCAACTGAAGCGACTGCGCCAGATCGGAACGGGTTACCCCCACCCTGCGCGCCTGTGTTTCAGAAAACTCCGGACGCAGCACTTTCACGCGCTGGCGCCAGTCGAGACGGGCATCCTTCGCGGTCGGCTCGGCCTGCATGATTTCCAATGCCTGGAAACCCAGCTTTTCAAGCACTACTTTATCGGGGCCGAAGAAACGGGCCTCCACATAAAAGGCAAGCGGCGGGCCGTTCGGGATGGTGCTGCAATAGGGCTCGGCCGACGGATAGTTTTCTTTGAGATACACCTCGATGTCTTCCACCAGTCCGGGAATATCGTGATAGTCATCGGTCTCGATGAGAATCATTCCATAGCTCGGGTCGGCCGTTTCGTAGTTATACGAAAGCATGAAGCGCAGCGTGCCCTCGCCGGCAAAGGCGCTGGTCTGCTTGACGCCGTCAAGCGAGCGGATATATTCATCGATCGACGCAAGATCAGAAGCCGTGCGGTCAATGTGCGCGCCGGCCGGCAGCCAGTAGTTCACATAAAAATAGGGCGTCGGCGATCCCGGGAAAAAGGCCTGCGGAACTTTCTTAAACCCGGCCATCGCAGCAATCAACAGCACCACCGTGATCAGGATCGTGATCAGACGATGATGAATCGTGAGGTGCAGGACGTTGCGGTAGCGGCGGAACATGGGTTTATCGTACGGGTCTTCACCATGCGTATCCGGAATCTTCAGGAACCAGACGCAGAAGAGCGGCGTGATGGTTACGGCCAGAATCCAGCTGAAGAGCAGGGAAATGGTCATGACATAAAAGAGCGAGCGGCAGAACTCGCCGATATTCCCCGGCGCAAAGCCGATGGCCGTGAAGGCCAGAATAGAAATAAAGGTGGCTCCGAGCAGCGGCCACTGGGTGTCGCGCACGACTTCCTGCGCCGCCTCTTCGCGCCCCTCTCCCCGCTCCACGCGGATCAGGATTCCATCGGCCACCACAATCGCATTATCCACCAGCATCCCGAGCGCAAGAATCAGCGCGCCCAGCGAAATTTTCTGGAGGGTGATGTCCATGACGTGCATACCGAGCAGTGTTCCGCAAATGTTAAGCAACAGTACGGCACCGATGAGCAGGCCGCTCTGCCATCCCATGAAAAACATCAGCAGCACCACCACAATAACCACCGCTTCAATCAGGTTGAGCACAAAACCGTCCACGGATTCGACCACCATTTCACTCTGGTAATAAATGGAATCAAGCTCCATGCCTTCGGGGCGGGTCTGTTCCAGCTCGGCCAGCTTCAACTTGACCGATTCACCCATGGTGACGACGTTTCCGCCCACAATGGTGGATACGCCGAGGGCAATGGCCGGCTTGCCGTTGAAGGTCATTTTATTTCGGGCCGGATCGTAGTACCCGCGTTTAATCTCGGCAATATCGCCCAGACGCACCAGCTGGTTTCCGCCTCCAACGTAGAGGTCGGCAATCACCTGCTCACTGGCAAAATCGCCGGTCGGTGTGATGCGGATATAATTTCCATCAATCTCGACTTTCCCGCTCGACTGCACCGCATTCTGCGACTGCAGGGTGCCGGCAATCATATTGGGAGAAAGGCCGAGCTCGGTAATTTTTGCGCGCTCGAATTCCACATAGACCACTTCCTGCTGCAGTCCCCAGAAGGCAATCTTGGCGACATCGTCGCAGGAGAGCAGTTCAGTTTTCAGGTCTTCGGCATAGGCTTTCAGCTCGGCATAGGAATAGTCCTCTCCGGTCAATGCAAAGAAGACCCCATACACATCGCCGAAGTCGTCGTTGACAATCGAGGGACCGGCACCGGGCGGAAGCTGACCCTGCATGTCGCCGATCTTCTTGCGCAGCTCATCCCAGATCTGCGGCAACTGTGTGCTCTTGAAGGAGTCCTGCACATCAACATAGACAATTGAAAGTCCATCCATCGAAGTGGAGTAGACCTCCTTCAGCTGGCTCATCGACTGGATGGCTTCTTCGATCGGGTCGGTGACCTCCTCTTCCACTTCCGTCGGACTGGCACCCGGATACTGGGTGACCACCAGGGCCGTTTTAATGGTAAAGTCCGGATTTTCAAGGCGGCCGAGCTTCTGATAGGACAGAAGGCCGGCGGCGATCAGCATGATGGTCATTACCACCATCACGGTGCGTTTTCTTAATGCAAATGCTGCTGGGTTCATGGCCGCATCCCCCTATTGAACCGACGCGGTTTTCAGCGAAAGGTCTTCATGAATCAGGCGACTGCCCGTAACCACCACAAGCTCGCCTTCAGCAAGTCCTTCCGTGATGACCACCCGGGAAGCACCGTGAAGCGGGCCTGTTGCCACACTGCGCAGTTCAGCCTTGCCGCCTTCCTCATTATAAACCCAAACGGATGAGCCCAGGCGGCCTCCCGGCACCAGTGCCGAAACCGGCACGGTCAGCACCATGATCTGCTCCTGTGCGGTTGAAAGATCCACATTGGCCGTCATGCCCGGAAGAATATGTACGCCTTTCGGGGCCTGCAGTTCGAAGGTCGAGGAATAGGTCCGCGTCAGCGGGTCGGCCTTGGTGCTCCACTCTTTCAAACGGGCCGTGAACGACTGTCCACGGAGGGCGGGAAACGTTACCGCCACTTCGGTGCCAATCGCATCCGCCGCGGCATTGGCCACTTCGTTTTCAGGAATATGAACGATAATTTCCAGGGTTTGGATATTGTGATAGCTCAGCACCACCGTGCCCGCCCTCACCATTTCATGATTTTCAACAAGCTGTCCGGTCACGGTGCCGTCATAGGGCGCGCGGAGCGAAGTGTCGGCCAATGCATGGCGCGCAATGTCCAGCTGTACGTTGATGTTCTGTACGGCCGCAACGGCCGAATCGACGGTGCTCTTCGCCCGGTCGTAGTCCGCCTGCGGCACCACTTTGCCTTTAAAGAGTTCCGCAATGCGTGTGAAATCCTGCTTGGCATTCTGCTGCCGCGCCACGGCCCCCGCAAGCTGTGCTTCCAGGGAGTGGATGCGGTCTTTAAAATCGCGCGGATCAATCTGCATGAGCAGGTCGCCCTGTTTAACGGGCTCCCCGAGCACCACGTTCACTTCGGTCAGCGGACCGCCCACCCGGAAGGAAAGAGCCGACTCCTCGGAAGCTTTTACAATGCCGGGAAAACGGCGCTGCCTGCCCAGAGGGCTCGACTGCACCTTCTCGAAGCGAACAGGCCGCGGCGATCGGTTATGCTCCATCTTCTTTTCGGTTTCATGTTTCGCAGCCTCTTTTTTCTTTGCACCGGCCGCGCTGACCAGAATGATGACCGCAACAGCCAGAACAACGCCGCCGATTCCGGTTATAAGTCTCTTATTCAGTTTCATTTTATCTGTCCCCCAACGCTCAATCTTCCGGCAGGCCCAATACCAACAGAGCCTGCTTCACTAATAAATCTTCCAGCTTCTGCAGATATTCTCTTGAATATGCATCCACGCCCAACCGCTCCTGCATGGCCTTGCTGTAATTTGCATGCGCGAAAATCGGCATTTTCATCACCGTCGTATGCAGGAAAGCCTCTTCTTCCGAAAGCCTCGGATCAATCAGCTGGAACAGGCGGCACATCTGCCCCATGTTCGGCTCCAGTACATTCTTCCTGAACAGGTCATAGAGCACATCATCGCGCTGCAGCAGCTGATAGATCACATGCGAATGCCAAGCCGGACGATCGGAACAAAACAGCCCCTCAATCTCTCCGGCAATAATGCTGCGAATGGCCTTTGCATAATCTGCAGGAGTCGAGGTTTCGTTCAGCTCGTCGATCACCGCATGAAAATCTTTTTCCGCACAACCGGTAATCGCATCCTGCGCAACCGCCTCAAAAAGACCATCCTTCCCACCAAAATGGTAATGGATGCTCCCGATATTTTCCCCGGACATTTCCGCCACGGCCCGGGTGGAAACATTATCCAGCCCCACTTCCGCCGCAAGGGCTCCAGCCGCCTGGATCAGTTTTTGTTTTGTTGTATCAGCTGCCGCATAGGTGCTCATCGCTTGCTCCAATAATTTAATCAGGCGACCAAATTTAGTCATCCGCACAATTTAGTCAACCGATTAAATATAATTTTTAATCAGTCGATTAAATTTAGTCGCCCGGAGTTCCAAGGGTTGGTTTTAACACCCGCTGCGCTAAAGGGCGCAAAGAACTAAAAGGCGAATCAAGCGGGAATTGGGCAGAATAATCCCCCTTTTCGGTGCAGCATGGATTCCGAGATAAAGACGATGCGCTGTAGGCGCTAAATAATTCAGCCTTGGACGCAGTCCAAGGTTTCATAATATCGATGCCGTTTGCCCTGAAGGGGCAACACAATCAGCCGCGCTTCGCGTCCCGCCGCTCGGCTCGGTAGAAGTCGCAATCGCACCCGTTTCCGCCCCACAAAATAATCATAATGACTTTTCAACATAGCAGATACCGAGGTTCAGATCGCGCAACACACTTCGTATCACTTGCCTTGTACCACAAAGTATTTCACTTGCTATAAATTCCCTTACTCACCAACATGTGTTCTTTAATAAAGAACACGAATATTGGAAACAGGCCATTCTGTCGGACTATACCTCAATATCCGGATATCAGGCAGAATTGCCGATCAATAAACTGTTAGCTAGAGAATAAGATAAATTTACCTGACGAAGGGTGACGAATCTTAGAGTGCAATATGGATATTAAAGTGCCATATGGGTTAAAGGATGGTCGAACAGTCCACATAAAAGAGGTGGAAGAAAAAGGGTTCGCCTGTGACTGCGTTTGTCCCGGATGCGGAAAACGACTAATGGCGCGTTTTTGTAAGAACAAGACGGACCACTTTGCCCATGAAAAAGGAGAAGGCCACAAAGATTGCCTAGAGTCAGCCCTGCACCATGCAGCCAAAGATATCCTGCTGGACAGAAAGGAGATCATGCTCCCCTCTGTAGAAGTCGGCGTCCCGGCGGGACATCATCTCTTCAGATAAAGCCGCCTGCTCTTCCGTCAGCTTTTCGATTTTGTTTTCGATCTTTTTCAGCGCCTTTTCCGTCTCGCGCTGGGCCGCACGGGCCTTCCGGCGCATTCATAGAATTCTCCCAGGCTCAATTACAGGATCTCGATTTACAAGTATTTCTCGCCTTTAGCTTGCGAATTTTACTTGTTTATTGTTCTCCCGCGATATAAACACCCGTTATGAGCCTGAAGAGAAATGTGGAATTGAAGATACAGGAATACCTCGAAAGCTTTCCTGTAGTGGCTATTCTCGGGTCACGCCAATGCGGGAAAACTACACTGAGCCGAATGACCTGCCCGGATTGGAACTATTTCGATTTGGAAAACAGCGACGACCGGGATTTCGTTACTCAGGATTACACCTTCTTCTTCAAGAAATACCCGGACACGACCATCATCGATGAAGCACAAGCCTCTCCCGATATTTTTAAAGAGCTTCGGGGGGTGATTGACCAAAAACGGAATCAGTACGGCCGCTTCATCCTGACCGACTCAAGTTCACCGCATTTAAAAAACAGCGTCTCCGAAAGCCTGGCCGGACGGGTTGGCATCATAGAGCTCGGAACGCTTAAAATGAATGAACGGTATGAACGGGCACATCCGGATATTTACAGGATTCTGGATCGGTTCTCTCCGTCAGAACACCTCGAACATCTGCAGGAACTCAAGCCTTCTTTGAATGTAAACCAGGTGATGCACCATTTTTTACATGGCGGCTATCCGGAACCCGTGACTCGCGATCAGCCATACTTTGAACGCTGGATGAGCAACTATCATAAAACCTATATTGAGCGCGATATTCGCAGCCTCTTCCCCAATCTGAACATGGAGAACTATCGCCGCTTCATTTCCATGCTGTCGGATCTTTCCGGCACAATAGTAAATCGTTCGGAAGTAGGCCGCTCCCTGAACGTGGGTGAATCATCGATACGGAACTACCTCGACATCGCAGAAGGAACCTACATTTGGCGCAGCCTGCCCAGCCTTGAAAAAACAGCTTCGAAATCAATGGTTAAGATGGCGAAAGGTTACCTGCGCGACAGCGGACTTCTGTTCCATCTCCTACGCATCCGGGACATTGAACGCCTATACCGCTATCCCGGCGTTGGTGCCGCTTTTGAAGGGTTTATCTGCGAAGAAATTATCCAAGGCCTCAGCGCAATTGAAAACATCCCATGGGGCACAAACTATTACCGCACCCGAAACGGAGCCGAGGTCGATCTGATTCTCACCTCGCCCGATGGTGCTCGAATCCCCGTTGAAATCAAATTCGGCATGTCAACGCGCCGCGCCGACCTGCGCTCGCTCAGCCGGTTCATCGAACAGGAAGACTGCCCCTACGGCATTCTGGTGAACAACAACGAAGAGGTCACCATGCTGACCGAAAACATTATCCAGATACCCGCCGGGTGCCTTTAACCCAAAGCTTCGGCGGTGGTTTCCCAGTCGGTTTCCAAGGATTGGATCTCGGACTGGATTTTGGCGAGGCGGGCGTTGATGGTGGCGAAGTCGGCATCGCGGCGGGACATCATCTCTTCCGAAAGAGCCGTCTGCTCTTCGGTCAGCTTCTCTATCTTGTTCTCGATTTTCTTCAGTGCCTTTTCCGCCTCGCGCTGGGCCGCACGGGCCTTGCGGGCATCTTTGCCTTTCGGGGCCGGAGCAGCGGAAGAGGATGACACAGAGGTCGTCCCTCCAGGCGCACTTCCCTCGCTCGGCGTTCGGCCTTCCAGCTTCTCCAGATAATAATCGTAGCTGCCCGGGTAGCGCGTCACGCCGGTGTCATCGATTGCGATGATCTGTTCGGCAATGTTGCGCGTAAAGGTGACATCATGGCTGACCACACAGAGCGCGCCTTTGTATTCCTTCAGTGCGTTTTCGAGCGCCTCGCGCCCGTTTACGTCGAGATGGGTGGTTGGCTCGTCGAGCAGCAGGAAATTCGGCGGGTTGATAAAGAGGCGGGCAAAGGCCAGACGGATTTTTTCCCCGCCGCTGAGGACCTCACACTTTTTGTCCACTGAGTCGCCACTGAAACCGAACCCGCCCAGCAGGTTGCGCACATCGGCTTCCGACGCCGCCGGATTGCCCTCTTTCACAATATGATAGACCGACTTCTCGGGCGCCATGGTTTCGGCAAAGTCCTGCGACTGATAACCAATGACCACTTTATGCCCGAGCACGCGTTTGCCGGCGCTCAGCTCCAGTGCACCGGCCAACGACCGGAGCAGCGTGGTTTTACCCATGCCGTTATAACCAACCAGCGCAATCTTTTCGCCGCGGTTAATATTCAGATCCAGATCCTGGAAAATCCAGCGTTGCTGATCGTAGGTCAGTCCGCTCTGCTCCAGACGGATAATCTCGTGGCCGGAGTGCGGCGGGTCGCCCAGGCGGATTTTAGAATTGTTGGCGACCGCGGCCGGAGCCTCCAAGCGCTCAATCTTTTCCAGCTGTTTGATCCGACTCTGCACCTGCGCGGCCTTGGTGGCCTTAGCGCGGAAGCGGCGGATGAAACTTTCCATCTGCTCAATTTCGCGGTCCTGATTTTTCTTGGCCGCCAGCTGATGATAGATCCGGTCTTCGCGCTCTTTCAAATAGTAATCATAACCACCCTGATAGCGCGTTGTTTTGCCGCCCGCAATTTCGAGCGTTACGGTGACGAGCGATCGGAGCAGATAGCGGTCGTGCGAAATCAGCAGCATCGTTCCTTCATAGCTGCGCAGGAATTTCTGGAGCCATTCCACCGCCGGAAGGTCGAGAAAGTTTGACGGTTCGTCGAGCATCAGCAGGTCGGGGTTCGCAATCAGAGTCCGCGCCAGCTCGGCACGCATCTGCCAACCGCCGGAAAACGAGGAAAACGGCTTGGTGAATTCTTCCACATGGAAACCCAGCCCGCAGAGTGCCGCTTCGGCACGGGCCCGCATTTCGTAGCCGCCCAGGTGCTCATAGGTGTGCTGCAGCTCGCCGATCTGTTTCAACGCCCGCTCTTTTTCCACCGGCTCCATGGAATCCATCCGATGCTCCAGTTCGTGGATGCGGGCCGGAATAGTTTTGAGCTCAGGAATGGAGTCTTCGGTATAGTCGAGCAGGTTAAGCTCCACTTCGTGCGGGTTCAGCTGCTGATGCAGATAGCCGATCCGGCAGTGCTTCGGAATGACAATCTCGCCTTTATCGGCTTCGATGTCATGACCGATCAGCCCGAAAATCGTCGATTTGCCCGCCCCGTTCGGCCCGACAATACCCATCCGCTCACCGGCATTAATCCGGAACGTGACGGACTTGAGCACGTCCTGCGTGCCGAACTGTTTGCTTACCTGTATGAAGTCGATCATGTTATTAATTTTCCAAAGACCGGAAAACGTAGCGAATCACCGCAGAGGGTTCCAGACAATAGGGCTAAAAGGGGAATTCCGTTCCGAAGGTCCAGCCTCGAACGCCTGCCCCGAACTGAAAGCCCGTACGAATGCGGGAAATGGAGATTCCGTATTTTTTCCACGGCTTCCGCAGTCCCATCGACACCCCGATTTCGTGCATCAGCACCAACTCGGTTCTTCCATCATTCGACATATTATCGAAGCGCCATTTCGGCAGGAACAGCTGAAATTTATAATAGGTGCCGATATTTGTATCGTGCGACAGGAGGTTCAGGTTCGTATCCCGTCGATAATCCACACCCCCTTCTATCATCGAAAAATCGGTAAAACGCCCGGCTTGAATCTGGTATTCCCCTGCGTATCGGTATGATGTTCCCACACGCAGTTCCGACGCATCATCATAGACCCACGTTCCGAGCCCGCGGATGCCCAGCACGCCCATCAGAATGGTTTCGTTCCGGGTGAAATCATAGGCCGCACCCAAATTCCCGAACGGTTTAAAAACCCACCAGTCGGTGAGGGACTGCTCCAGTTCAAAGCCCGGCAGAACCGTTAATGTGACCAGCTCATCATCCAGAAACCGATCGAGCCAATCCGAATAGTTTAAAGCATCGTATCCCACCGTCACCGGCAGATGCCACTTAATGCCGGCGGTATCGTTGGTCATTTCCCGCTGGGTCCAGGCAAACGGAATCCGCAACATGGACACCCGGCGGTCCTCAATTTTATAGGTTCCCGATCCCATGACCGCAGAATAGATATAGCTGACCTCCGTCAACTCATCGGCCGTCTGCGTCCAGCCGGCAAAAGGAATCAGACTGATCGCACAGGTCAGCGCCCCGTATTTATACTTCAGTTTGTGCATGATCCGGATTCTTCACGTTCTCTCTTCCAAGGTTTGGAACAAATACAGGAAAGCAGCAGAGTAGAAAATAAGAAAGGCCGGTTCCAGAAACTGGAACCGGCCTTCTAAAATGGAGCGAGCGAAGAGATTCGAACTCTCGACAACGACCTTGGCAAGGTCGAGCTCTACCACTGAGCTACGCTCGCTTATAACATCCTGTTCCATGCCGACCCTTTCCCGGGCTGCGGCCTGCGATCTTTCCCAACCTTTGGAAAAGATGGCGGAGAGGGGGGGATTCGAACCCCCGGTACAGTTGCCCGTACACGCGCTTTCCAAGCGCGCTCCTTAAACCACTCAGACACCTCTCCTGATTTGGAACAAGGTCGGAGAAGCTACACACTTCGTTTTTGGAAAGCAACCGGGTTTTTTGACAAAAAAATTCAGGCCGCATGATATAGGATCAATCAGGTCCTCTTTGATCCTTGACCATACGGTCTTAATCTTATCTTCTAGGCGCTTATGACCGCGGTGCGATCCATACTCATTTTCCTGTACTTTCTCACGATGGTACTGCTGCCCTATGGGCATATGCCGTTTCATGCCGAGGGTCATGCTGAGGTTGCGGAAGGCCATCACGGCTGCCAGCACCACCATCACGAACCGGATCCGGAATCGGATTCGGATTCGGATTCGGAATCAGATTCCGGACATGACTGCTCCCTGTGCAACCTGACGGTTCTGCTCACGGACGTTCCTTCGGTCTTCAGTTTTACCGACTTCTGCTTCACCCTGCATACTCAAGCTGAACGGGACAACACCTTTTCAGACCCTTCCCTGCTCGTTGAACATAAAGCCCGCGCCCCTCCGTTTATGACTGTTTAGCTATCATCGCCATTCGCCTGTTTCGGCAGGTTTACAGTCAAATTTTATAAACGGAGAACCCATGAACTATCTCAATTCTTCCGCCATGCTTATGGCGGGAACTTTACTAGCTTTTCACGCTTCGGCTCAAGAGGCCGCCCCGTCCATCCCCCCGCTGAATGATTCAACGAGCGGCGCAATGCGCTCCTTCAATCCGGCAGTCTCTGCCATTGTTGATATGTACTACTACCATGAAGGTTCCGAAGAGGGTCTTTCCCACATGAAGGAAGAGATGGCCGGCTTTGGCGGGCACGGACATGACGAGGAACACGAACATGGCGGCAAGGAAAACGGTTTCAACCTGAATCACGTTGAACTGACATTTTCCGCGGAAGTCGATAACTACTTCAAGGCGTTGGCCAACGTGGCCGTCTCTGAAGACGGTGCAGAAATTGAAGAAGCCTGGGCGGAAACCACCGGCCTGCCGTGGGGCCTCCAGGCGAAGGCCGGTAAGTTCTACAGTAACTTCGGCTACATCAATGCCCAGCATACGCACATGTGGGATTTCAGCGACCAACCGCTGATATATGAACTTTCGCTGGGCGAGCATGGACTGAACGACAAAGGGGTACAGCTGAGCTGGCTTGCGCCGACTCCGGTTTACCTGCTGTTTGGTGCTGAAATATTCCAGGGCGACAACGAAATGATGTATGTCCAGGAAGAGTCCGATGATCTGCCGGAAAATGATGGCCCACGCCTGGGCGTCGGCTGGGTCAAACTCGCCCCGTTCCAGTTTGAAAAAAGTGAACTCCAGCTTGGACTGTTCGGTGCTTCCGGCAGCCATCAGGAAATCCATGAAGAAGGCGGGGCAACCAACAACTATGATGGAGTGAACTGGTTTGCCGGTGCCGACGTGGTGTATAAGTTTGATTCTGGAAAAGCCTATGGACAGGGCGATGCCACGATTCAGGCGGAATACTTTTACCGCAACAAGGATCTCGACCTGCAGAATGGAACGGGCTCTCTGACCGGTGCACAGGATGGCTATTACATCCAGGGCACCTATGGAATTCTGCCGCGCTGGCGGGCGGGCCTGCGATGGGAACAGGTTGGGCTG
Source organism: Pontiellaceae bacterium B12227 (assembly GCA_029432775.1). Taxonomy (GTDB): domain Bacteria; phylum Verrucomicrobiota; class Kiritimatiellia; order Kiritimatiellales; family Pontiellaceae; genus Pontiella. Next base: position 19,248 of record JAROAZ010000002.1, read on the forward strand.
ACCAACGAAGAGCAGGAGCCGGGTGAAGATAAGGAAGAGTTCGGCGAAAGCTGGCGCGCGTCAGCCATGCTTGATTTCCGGCCTTCGGAGTTCTCGCAGGTTCGCTTCCAGTTGAACAACGGCGACTACGATCTCGGCGACGAAGGTGTTGAGAATGCCTGGGAAGCTTTTGTTCAGCTCACCTTTTCCATCGGTGCCCATGGCGCCCACCGCTTCTAGGAGGAATTATGATATATAAAACCGGACTTTTATTGCTGGCTCTCTCCGCTTCGGCGCTGAGTTATGCCGGCAAACTCAACGTGGTCACCACCACGTCCGACCTGGCCTCCATCACCGAAACCGTTGCGGGAGATCTGGCCAACGTCAGTTCCATCTGCTCGGGTAACCAGGATCCGCACCATCTGCAGGCGCGCCCGAAGTATGTGATGATGGCGCGCAAGGCGGATCTATGGATCCGCATCGGCATGGACCTCGAAGTTGGCTGGGAAATGCCTGTGATCGACGGTTCCAGGAATCGAAAAATCCGGCCGGGTAATCCGGGGCATCTCGATGCTTCGGCCCATGTCCACAAACTGGACATTCCGGATGCCGGGATACTCAGTCGAGCCATGGGCGATGTCCATGCCTCGGGTAATCCGCATTATCTGATCGATCCGGACAATGCAAAGCACGTCGCCGATGACATCGCTGAGCGTCTTACCCAACTGGATCCAAAAAACGCGGAGACCTATAAGGAAAATGCCGCAGCCTTTTCATCTAAAATCGATGAGAAGATGGCTGGATGGAAGAGCGCCATGGCTCCGCTGAATGGAAAGTCGATTGTGACGTACCACAAGAGTTGGATCTACTTCTGCGAACAGTTCGGCATTGAAATTGCCATTGAGCTGGAGCCGAAGCCGGGCGTGCCGCCCAGCCCGACTCACCTGACACGCGTCATCCAGACGATCCAGGCGGAGGATATTGAAATTATCCTGCAGGAACCGTGGTACAGCAAAAAGGCGGCAGAACGTGTGGCCGAAAAAACGGGTGCCCGCGTGGTGGCCGCTCCGACCTACACCGGAAGCGACCCGGAAGCAGGCGATTATATTGCCCTGATCGACCTGATCGTGAAGCGTTTAACGGAGTAAGCTGCATGAAAGATCCGATCATTACATGTTCAGATCTCTGCATAGCCTACGGGCGGCAGGAGGTCCTGCACGGAATCAATCTTGAGATTCCACGCGGTGTCTTTCTGCCGTTTACCGGCCCTAATGGATCGGGCAAGACCACGTTGCTTCGCGCAATCCTCGGTCTGGTCCCGGTTCGGCAGGGCAAAATTGAAACACCGTTCCGTCAACGGCCGGCGGGATATGTTCCGCAGCATAAAGTCATTGATCCGCTCTACCCGGTCTCCGTGCTGCAGATTGTGGAGATGGGATTATATAGGGAACGGCGCTGGTTCCGCCCGCTCACTCCGGCGCAAAAAAGAGCCGCCATGAAAGCCCTGGATCAACTGGGCATGGAGGAACACAGCAGAAAAAACTTCAGAGAGCTTTCGGGCGGCATGAAACAGAAAGTGCTGATTGCACGAGCACTGGTCTGCCAACCGGAAGTCATCATCATGGATGAACCGACATCCGAACTCGATGAGCAGGCAGAACGTGATGTGCTTAACCGGCTTCAACAACTCAACAAAGAACACGGAAAAACCATTCTAATGGTGCATCACGATCTTGAGCTGGCCAAACAGTTCAGCGAAACCGTATGCAAGGTCGGACGCGGGAAGGCGGAAATCGTAAAAATCAATGGAGGCCAAAATCATGCATGATGCCATGAGCTGCCTCTACTGCCAATTTCCCGAAGCGCTCGTTGCCGGCCTGCTTATCTCGGCCGTCTGTGCTTTGCTGGGTGTATTCGTCATCCTGAAGCGCGCCGTTTTTATTGGCATCACCCTTTCCGAAGTTGCAGCCTGCGGTGTTGCGGCTTCTTTCCTTCTGGGCATTCCTCCATTTGCGGGATCGCTGGTGCTGGTCCTCGGAGCAGTAAGCCTGCTGGCCGTGCCGGCCGAAAACCAGCGAATTCCGCGCGATACGCTCATGGGTATTCTTTTCATTGCCGCCACCGCAATGACCATCCTGCTGGTTTCCAAAAGCGGGACCGGGCTGATGGAAATTAATGCGGTCCTTTATGGAGATCTCATTCTGGCATCCAGCCGGGAACTGAAAATCCTGTTCGGCATTCTTACACCGGCATTAATCCTGTTTGTGGCCATCCTTCGCCCAACACTTTACAGCTTTATGGACCGGGAAGGATCTAAAGTACTCGGGATCAAAACATGGATCTGGGAATCACTCTATTTCCTGATGCTGGGTGTGATCATTTCTGCGGCCTCGCAGATCGCCGGAGCACTCCTGATCTTCTGCTATCTGGTCGTCTGTCCGGCCACCGCACTGGTGGCCAGTAAGCGGATTACGATTGTGCTGCTCATCGCCCCGGTCATCGCCATGATCGCCACCTTCATCGGAATGGTTGTTTCGTTCCGCTATGACCTGCCGACCAATCAAACCATCTGCATGATCAGCTGCATTCTGTTTGCACTCATTTCAACTACCTGCTGGATCTACCGCAAAGTGCTTCCCATCAGCCACAACACCTAAACATAAGAATCAGCCCCACCATCATGAAAGCGACCCTGCTTCAATCCAACACAAGCGGCATACTTGACCGGCTCGCCATCGGCATGGCCGTCGTCTGCGGCATTCATTGCCTGATGATGCCGATCATCATCGCCCTGCTTCCCATCGTGACAGCCAGCTTCTTTGCACACGAGCACTTCCACCTCTGGATGCTTTTGTTTGTGCTTCCAACCACTGGATTTTCCATCTTTATGGGCTGCCGGGAGCATAAAGATAAATGGACGGCTACACTGAGCCTGACAGGCCTCGGGATTATGATTGCCGTGACGGCAATTGAGTACGCAACTCACTCATCGTGCGCCACATGTGCAGGATGCTCCCGCTCCTCAACCGCACCGGTTCCCCCAAGCGCATGGTTCAACACTATCGGCGGGCTGTTCCTGGCCTCAGCCCACGTCCGGAACTTCAAGCTGTGCCGGAATAGCAGCTGCCACCACTAAGCAAGACGGCCAAGATGACGGCGATTCATATCGCGCCCTTAGCCGAAACGTTTTTTGAGGGCTTCCTGCACCGGTGGCGGCACAAACTGATTGATGTCGCCGCCGAGCTGCGCCACTTCACGCACGTTGCTTGAACTGACGTAGGAATAGTCCTGCTTGGGCATCAGAAAGATGGTTTCAATTTCAGATTTCAGTTTGCGGTTGGTCAGAGCCATCTGAAATTCATATTCAAAATCAGAAAAGGCACGGAGTCCCCGGACAATGACTTTCACCCCTTTGGATTCAGCAAAATCGACCAGCAGGCCGCTGAAAGTTTCAACCTCGACACCCGTCAGGTGCGCCGTGGACCTTTTCACCAGTTCCACGCGCTCTTCCGGACTGAAGAGCGGGTTTTTTCCGGGGCTGGACGCCACACCGATCACGACACGCGGGAAAATGCGGGCGGCGCGCTCAATTACATCAAGGTGCCCCATGGTGATGGGGTCAAAAGTACCGGCGCAAAGGGCGGCTTCATTCATGTTTCATCCTCAGTCTTCTTCAGCTTTAAAACCAGGACGCGCGTTTTGCCATAGCGTTTGTCACGCATGATGTTCCAATCACTGGAAACCACGGGATCGCCCTTTGAACGCATCTCGTATACCAGTATTCCGTCGGGAGTCAAAACCGAATGCTCAACGATTCCCTCGAGCGTATGCTGCATGGCACCGGGAAGGTCGTAAGGCGGGTCGGCCAGAATCAGATCAAACGTCGCCCCGGCCCGGCTCAGCCACTGGATGGCATCTGACTTGAATACCCTGGTTCCACCGAGCGCCTCGCTTTCCAATGATTGGATATTTTTCTGCAGGTTTTTCCAGACCTTGGCATGCTGCTCCACAAAAGTGACCGTATCCGCACCGCGGCTCCAAGCCTCCATTCCCAATGCTCCGGAGCCGGCAAACAGATCCAACACCTTCAAGCCTTCCACGCTGCCGAGCGACGAAAAAATCGCCTCGCGCACCGACTCCATAGTCGGTCGCACTTCGCTGTCGGGCACTTCGAATCGCCGGTTCCGCAATATTCCACTCGTAATTCTCATTCCACCACCCTACCGAAATTTCCAAGCACTGGAACCCAAATCAAATCTCAATTCCACCACAGTCACGAAAGTATTCACGATCGTGAGTTTTTCCGTGACTCCAGAGACAGGGTTGATATGCTGATCGCATGAACTGGAAAGCATTCCACCACCCGGATATTTCGATGCCTGTGGTACGCCGCAAGGCCAGCGAGGAGTTGCTTACACTGCTGGAAGGCATGGGAGCAACGGTTCTCTCTCCGGGGGCCGAAATTTATGGTCACTGCTACCCCAGCCATCGGGCATTCAGGGCATCTCTTTCCCGCCTGCGCGACAAGGGAATGGTTGTCACTCCGAAAACAGACGGCAGCATGCCTTCCTTGCTTTTATCGCCTGAAGGGAAAAAGCATGTGCCGGATTATTACAATCCAACCCGCTTCTGGTCAAAACCCTGGAATAAGTGGTGGTATATTCTAATGTTCGACGTTCCGGAAAAAGACCGGTCCTATCGGGATACCTTGCGGAACTTCCTGAAAACGGAGCGTTTCGGCTACCTGCAGCGCAGTGTCTGGGTGAGCCCAAGGGACGTACGGCCGGTTTACGACGATCTTGACCGGGCTGCGGCAGTGGATAGCGTTGCATTCCTTTTTGAAGCAAAAACCGTATTGGGCCATGGTAATCAATCCGTGGTTTCCGAAGCCTGGAACTTTGATCGAATTAATGAGATCCAACAGGTGTACATTGATTCCGCAAACGAAAACCTTTCCCTGCTCCAACGGGCTGATCCGCCTGTTTCGGAATTAGTGAAACTGTTGAGAATGGAAAATCAGGCCTACGCCCAAGCCATGTCAATCGATCCGCTTCTGCCGGAGGAACTGCATCCGGATCATTATGCCGGTCCCAGAGTATTCGAACTCAGGCGGGAACTGATCGCCCGCGTATCCGAACTGCTCAACTAAGTCAAAGTCACGGAAGTATTCACGATCGTGAATACTTCCGTGACTTTATTGACCAGAGGCGATGTTGTAGGGTGCGGGTAGCCTCGACAAAGGCGGGTTAATCTGATAGCACCTTCGACTTGTTTAACAAAAAACGAAACAGATATGGCGTATAAAAAACATAGAGAGTCGCTGAAGAACGCGAAACGAGTGGTGGTCAAAGCGGGCAGTAAAGTCCTGGTGGAGAGCTCCGGCCGGCCGGATGACCGCCAACTCAAGCTGCTGGTCGACGAGCTTGCCACCTTCCACAAAAACGGCGGTGAAGTGGCCTTTGTTTCGTCGGGAGCGGTAGGTGCCGGACTGGATGCGCTGGGCCTGAAAACTCGTCCGAAGGAAGTTCAGGACCTGCAGATGGCGGCGGCCGTTGGTCAGATCTGCCTGATGAGTGTTTACAACGATCTCTTCCGAGCGAATGAAATCGGGATTGGCCAGGTCCTGCTGACCCATGACGGGCTGAAAGACCGGGAGCGACATCTGAATGCCCGTAATACCCTTTTGAATCTGATCGCGAACCGCATTGTTCCGATCATTAATGAAAACGATGCTGTTTCAGCGGAAGAGATTAAGTTTGGTGATAATGATGTACTGGCCGCGCTGGTGGCGATTCTGATCGATGCGGATGCGTTGGTACTGCTGAGCACGACGGATGGACTGCGCGACGAAGATGACAACCGGGTCTCCTATATAGAGGAGGTCGATAACGATGTGCTCGAGCTGGTGAGCGATACGGCCGATAAACTTTCTACCGGCGGCATGGCTTCTAAATTAAATTCGGCGCAGATTGCCGCACATAACGGCGTACCTGTGGTGATCGCCGATGGCCGCAAGGCGGAGGTGCTTACCCGAATCTTTGCAGGCGAGGACGAAGGCACCCTACTGTTTCCAAAGGCTGGAAACATTTCAAAACGTAAACGATGGATCGCATTCTTCAACCGGGCTGAAGGCCGGGTGTTGGTGGATGACGGAGCCGTTGAGGCCATGCGCTCAGGCAGCAGTCTGCTCCCGGTCGGCATTAAAGAGGTCCAGGGCAGCTTTCAAGTTGGAGCCATGGTGGATGTCGAATCATTGAGCGGTGATCATGTTGCGAGCGGGCTGGTTGAATATGCCAGCGATGAAATCGAAACGCTCAAGGGGCAGAAAACCTCGGGCAAGTCCGGTGAGGTAATTCACCATGACAATATGGTACTACTTTAAGTAAGGATAAAAATATGGATATTAATGAACAGGTTTTAAAAATCGGAGCGGATGCCAAAGCGGCAAGCCGCGAACTCGCAAAACTGTCCACCCGCAAGAAAAATTCGATTCTTGAAGCGATGGCGGATGAGCTGGATGCACAGCGCATCTTTATTCAGGAAGAGAATGCCAAGGATCTGGTCGCCGGGCGCGAAGCCGGACTGACCAACGCCATGCTGGACCGGCTGGAACTGACCGACGACCGCATTGACAGCATGATTAAGGGGTTGCGCGATGTCGCCGTTCTGACGGATCCGGTCGGCGAGCAGATCAGCACCTGGAACCGCCCGAATGGACTGGAAATTCATAAGCGGCGCGTTCCGATCGGTGTAATCGGCATTATTTTTGAGTCGCGCCCGAATGTGACCTGCGATGCCGCCGCGCTCTGCTTTAAAACCTCCAACGCGGTGATTCTGCGTGGAGGCAAGGAAGCCATTCATTCCAATCTCGCCATTGCCTCAGCCATGCAAAAAGGCGGCGAGACCAAAGGGATGCCGGCAAACTGCATTCAGCTGATTCCCACGATTGATCGTGAAGCGGTGAAGGTCATGTGCCAGATGGTGGGTTATCTGGACCTGATTATTCCACGCGGCGGCGAAAGCCTGATCCGGGCAGTAATGCAAATGGCGCACGTTCCTGTGATTAAACACTACACCGGCGTCTGCCACACCTACATCGATGCCTCTGCCAACCTTTCCATGGGCTGGAAGATTGCGGAGAATGCCAAGTGCCAGCGCCCGGGCGTATGTAATGCCATGGAAACTTTGTTGGTGCATCGCGATGTTGCAGCTGAGTTCCTGCCGAAGATGGGTGAAATTCTTACTGAACAGAAAGTGGAAATGCGAGGCGACGCAGCCACCTGTGCACTCATTCCTTCAGCCATTGCCGCCACGGAAGAGGACTGGAGCACGGAGTATGTTGACCTGATCCTTTCTATTAAAGTGGTCGATGGGGTAGAAGCCGCCATTCAGCACATCAATACATACGGATCGGGCCATTCGGATGCGATTATTTCCGAAGATGAGAAAGCAACGGTTCAGTTTCTGAACGAAGTCGATGCGGCCACCGTGTACGTGAATGCATCAACCCGCTTCACAGATGGGGCCGAGTTCGGAATGGGAGCTGAAATCGGCGTAAGCACCGATAAACTTCATGCGCGCGGCCCCATGGGACTCGAAGAGCTGACTACCTATAAGTATGTGGTTGAAGGTAAGGGGCAGATCCGGGAATAAACTTCCCGGATTAATTCAACACAAGCTCAGGCCGGCATTCAGTGTCGGCCTTTTCATTTGCTACCGACTTTGAGCACTGCTCTACGCGGGAGCAGAGATTGCGGCAGTCCAGCTCTACAGTCGAATAGGGTTTAACAATGCCCATACAGGCGCCATTCTCATCGAGATCACGCAGATTAAACACAAAATCACGGACCATCAGGTTGTATTTGGACTTCAGCGCAAGGATGGAAGCGCGCAGCTCATCACTGTAATGATGCGTGAAAATAATTTCATCAACGTGCTTGTCTTCAATAACCAATTCCAGCTCGCTGAAATTTCCCAGAACAGGAAAACCATATACGGTTTTCTGATAGAGGGCCGGATTGTCATCAATCAGACCAACCACCTTGCGGGAAGCCTTTTGCTGATCCTCAAATGAAGCCTGGCGGAGATAAAGAATTGCATTTTCACCGGCACCAAGAATCAGGGTTTTGACATCATTCTCAGAACTGACCGAACTTCGGAGCCATGCACTCAGGTCGCGGGCAACGCGCAGAGCCGCTCGGGTTCCTACAACACCAATACTAACAATCAGGAAATGCAGGATCAGCCCGAGAGCCAATTCGCTGCCCGTCAGGTCGGATACCCATAGCAGAGCAACATAGGCTAATGCTTCACCTGCGAAAAGCTGAAGAAGCAGTACCAGCAATTGCGAGATACGCGAGCGGGTCCATACGGTTTTATAGATATTGTAGAAATAAATGGTGGCAAACGGAATCGACACACAAACCGCGAGATGAAGTACCGAAAACTCCCGCTCAAACATGATGCCGAACACAAAATAGGTTGCCAAAAGCAGACAGCTGATGTCCCAGCCAATTGCAACCAGCTGACTTACCACATTCCGAGGTCGCCGCACGCCCTCCAGCACGACTTGCGTTGTGGTCCAAAGCTCAACCTGAGCGATCTGACGCACAACTACATGAAGCACAACAATCATGCCGATCATCAGGAACGCCACCCGGTTATCAGACATCGCAGTGGCACCCAGAGCCAGTAAACAAATAAAGATCGCAGCACAATACAGCGCAATGGCGGCACGGCGCTGGCTCATTCCGCCGCGCAACAGTTTGTGGTGAATATGATCCAGGTCCGGCCCGAACACCTTCGTGGCAATACCGTCGTCCTTGATCGTTGAAACCAGCTTACGAGCCACACGTCGCCAAACGGCCATCATAACGTCAAACACCGGAACGCCCACGGCGAGTAACGGCACGATGAGAGCAACCACCATGGATTGCTTTACATTGGCCTTAAGCGATACTGCAGCCAGCAGGAAGCCGATGAACATGCTTCCGCAGTCACCAAGAAAGATCGAAGCCGGATTAAAGTTATAGCGTAGAAACCCAAGACAGGCTCCAGCCAGAGCAACCAGCACCATGGCATCGGTTGGCTGGTGCAACGACAACAGCATGCCGGCAAGCCCGGCACTGGCAATCATACCGAGTCCAGCACAGGCCCCATCCATTCCGTCAATCAGATTGAATGCATTGATCAGAAGGGCAAACCAGAAGAGCGTCGCTCCCAGGTTTACAATCCAGGGCAGTTGAATATGCAGAAAGGCCTCAAAAGTGAACCCCCCGAAAAACATCAGAAGAGCCACTGCAAGCTGGCCCAGCAATTTAAACCAGGCCTTCATATCAAACATATCGTCAAATATGCCGACCAACAGAAGAATCGTGGAGCCGGCCAGAATGAAGCCCCAATCGGACGTTTGTGTAGAACCGGCCAGATTTTGCCACGGTCCGAAAAACACGGCTAAAAGCCCGAGGTGAGTCGCAATAAAAACTGCAATACCACCGCAGCGGGGAATCGGTGTTTTATGAATACGCCGTTCATCAGGCTCATCCACCATTTTCAATGCCGGCGCCATTCGTTTTACAATCGGAACCAGAATCCAGGATGCGATCAGACTGATGATAAACACTACGATATATTTAATTATAAAACTCATTTTACGAATCTCAGATGCTCCAACCCCAGGAGCGAACTGCGACCTCTTTAAAGTTCTTTCCTAATAAAGCAAATGTTGTGCCCATTTCCGATTTTAGATGGGTCGGACTCTAAATTGCCCCCTCACAAAAAGAAAGTCGCTAAACCGGCTTTTATAAAAACCACCGGAGAAAAACCATTTCATGGGTTGCAACTGGTTATCCCGAATAAAAAAACAGGTTTTTTTCTATGGGAATCGCCCATTTTCAAGGAGTTACAAAGGTCGCAAAAAAAAAGTGAACATTTCCCCTTGCGCGATCTGCAATTTTGAATACTATATGCGCTCCTTTCACGGGGGTGTAGCTCAATTGGTTAGAGCGCCAGCCTGTCACGCTGGAGGTTGCGAGTTCGAGTCTCGTCATCCTCGCCATACTTTAAAGGCCTGCTTATGCAGGCCTTTTTTAGTGCCCGGACGGCGCTACATCGCCGTATTGAAAGAGAGATTTCCAACCTTTGCAGCGGCGCAGGCGTCCATGACCGAAATGATGGCCCCGTGCATTGTTTGATCAGCCGGCAGAATGCTGACCGACATTTTGCTGCCGGAGGCAACGGCCACCGTTTTCAGAAGTTCCAACCGTTGGAAAAGTAGATCACCGTCTGCAAAGCGCTCTCCCTCGATGGTCACCTCGCCGTCGGGAGCTATTTCAACCACTAAATCAATTGCACGGTCTGAGAGCGATTGATCGGGCAGCGGAAGCTGAAAGGAAAGGTCGGCCTCTTTCTTAATCAGGGATGACGTCACCATAAAATAGACCAGTAACAGAAAAACAACGTCGATCAGCGATGCCATCGGCATCTCCTTTTTACGGTTCAGCACTTCAGCAACAGCCTTCATGATTTTCTCCTGATGTATTATTCCTGTTTAGTGGTCAACAACCCCGGCAATTGGGATACGTCTGCCGCGTCGATCCACTTTGGAATAAAATCAGGATTTTCCGCCCGTCGCGCAATTTCTGCAAGGAAGCGCAGGTGCCGTGTTGGATCCTTGCGCGCTCCGAGCAGCATGAAAACTGCATGAATGGATTGTCCAGACATTGGAAATTCCAACCCCTGGATACTTCGGACGGCCACCATATGAAACCCATCCACATCATCGAGCAGCAGATGCGGGAGTGCCACCCCGGCATCGGCAGGCGTCTCGCCGAGCCGATTACGCTCCAACAGGGCTCCGAGAATCAAATCCCGTGAAATTCCACTCTGCCCGGCCAGCAACTCCGCACCGCGCCGGATCACCTCCTCGCAATCGACCTCGCCCTCCACTTCAATAAAGTCGGCATGCTGCACCACATCAATAAACGGATCTTCATCGCGCAGGCCGCGCTCTTTCATAATCTGCCGAAGCTCGGTACGCAGCCCCATCACATCAGCATCGCGTTCCAAAAGGCGTTCACCCAGCCGCTCCGCCATTTTGGCAACGGCCCCGACGCGGGGAGCAATATGCTTCCTTGCATACAGGTTGTGCCAAACCACGCCAATGGCCACCAGCCCCATGGCAAAGATACTGGAGAGCAGCCCCATCTCCGGAATCAGCACCACGGAAATCAGAATACCGATCACCTGCATCCAGGGATAGAATGGACTCTTGAAGCCCGGGTCGTAGCTCTTGATTCCACTCTCCCGCATCACAATGACCGCAATATTCACAAAGGCAAAAACCAGCAACTGGAACGTACTGGCCAGCTTGGCAATCCGCTCCAATCCGGTCACCGCCACAATGGCAAGAATAACGCAGGAAGTAAGCACAATGGCATTCACCGGCGTTTTAAAGCGCGAAAAATGAGAAAGTCCATGCGGAATCACCCGATCCCGGCTCATTGCCAGGAGATACCGACTGGCCGACATAATTCCCGCATTAGCCGTGGTGGCAAATGCCAGTGTCGCAGCAACACTGATTAAATTCCGCCCTAAAGGGCCCATCGCAATATCGGCCGCATCGCTCAAGGGCGTCAGGCTCTTGTACAGCTGTTCAGCCGGAACAATTCCAACCACAACAGCAACAACAGCGCCATACAGAATCAAAATCGTAAACAGAGAAATAAACATGCCCAAAGGCAAATTGCGGGAAGGGTTTTTCACCTCCTCGGCCATGCTGGCCACTTTGGTTACCCCGATATAACTAATGAATACCAGCGCAGCGGTCGGCAGTATCTTTTCCCACCCCTTCGGAGCCATTGGTGTATATCGCCCCGGATCCACCACCGGCGCCCCTTTGAATATGAGTATGACCAGAATAACCAACAGCCCGATCACCATGACAACCTGAAGGCGCGTGGTCTCTTTGGCTCCAACAATATTTAACCCCATAAAAACGAGGCCGGCCAAAATGGCAATGACCTGCATTGGAAGATGCACATAGACGGCCAGGTAGGCCCCTAGACCCAACAGAGCAATGGACGTCTTGAGAATCAGTGCCAGCCAGACGCCGACTCCATCAATCGTGCCGAAAACACCCCCCAGGCTGCGGCTGACAAAAAAATAGGATCCACCAGCCCGAGGAAGAGCCGTCGACATTTCCGCCATTGAAAGCATAGAAGGAATGAGCAACAGACCGGACAGCAGATAGGCCAAGATGACCGCGGGTCCCACTTTGGAGGCCGCGATGCCCGGCAGGACAAACAGACCGGAGCTGATCATCGCTCCGCTACATATCGCGTAGACGTCCAGCAACCCGAGCTGTTTCTTTAGCGTTTTAACCATATACGCCTCCAAGTCAGTGCCCCTGTGCAACAGGAAGAGCATAGACCGGAATGTGTAACAGATCAACTTCCAATGATTGGAAGGAGCCGATGCGGGCGAATATAGTGCCGCTCGACCCTCGGGTATTCGATAAACTTAGATAACGAGCAACAAAAACGTACTAATCGTCTGAATCTTCGGACTGGGCCAGCACATCTGAGATGGTGGGCAATGCTTCGGACTCCGGCTCCATCTGCTTTTTCCGGCGTTTAATGAATTCTTTCGCCAGATTGCGATAGGCCGCCGAACCGACGCAGTGCGGATCGTACTCAATGACGGGCTTTCCATAACTCGGCGCTTCGCTCAAACGGACGTTACGGGGAATGAGCGTATCAAAAACCCGCTCGCCGAAGTGTTTCACCACTTCCTGAACGACCTGCTGCGAAAGATTTGTGCTGACGTTGTACATGGTCATGAGGATGCCGCTGATGTGCAGGTTCGGGTTGCCGGCTTCAGAAATCTGATTCACGATATCCACCATCACACCGAGCCCTTCCAGTGCCAGATATTCGCACTGGATCGGGATGATGACTTCGTCGGCAATGTTCAGCGCGTTCATGAACAGAATGCCGAGCGAAGGCGGGCAGTCCATAATGATGTAGTCGTAGGTGCCGCTCTCAATCACCGGCTTCATGGCCTCATCCAGGCGGTGCAGATAGTCATCGCGGCGGGCAATGGCAATTTCCGCTCCGGCCAGATCCAGCTCCGAAGGAATAATATCCAGATTTTTAATGCCGGTTTCTTTGATCAGACTGGCGACATCCGATTCGCCGAGCAATGCCGGAAAGATGCTCGAACCAAAGCCTTTTTCCAGACCGAGTCCACTGGTAGCATTGGCCTGCGGATCGAGATCGACCAATAAAACTTTCTTACGTTTTTCCGCCAGGCAGGCAGAGAAATTGATGGCAGTTGTGGTTTTACCCACCCCGCCCTTCTGGTTCGCCAATGCAACAACAGTTGTTTTCATAAGGTTCGTATCCGATTCGTTTGAAAAAAGTGGCCTTTAAAGTAGCTGATAGGCGAGCACGCTTAAACCAAAAATTGCGGCGGTTTCGGTGCGGAGGATACGGTCGCCGAAGGAAACGGGGATCGCTCCGGCCTCAACGGCGGCTTTTACTTCTTCTTCCGAGAAGTCGCCTTCAGGACCGATCAACATCGCGATGCGCTTATTTCCAGCGATTGGAACTTCGCGGAAGGGCCTTGAACCTTCGTAGAGCGAGCCGATCAGAACCAGGTCGTAGCTTCCAAGGGTTGGAAGAACGGCAGCGTATTTTTCCAGGGGTTGGAGGTCCGGCAGCCAGCGGACTTCGCATTGCTGGGCGGCATTGAGCACAATCTTACTCCAGCGATCCTGCTTTTTCGGATTCGGTTTAAACTCCGTGTGCTTCGAAAGTACGGGGCGAATCGTGGTTGCCCCCAGCTCGACGGCCTTTTGCAGCACCAGCTCCCAGCGGTCGGGTTTCGGGACGGCCTGAATCAGATCGATCTCAACGGCGGGTTTCGGCGTTTTCCAATGGTTGGAAATGCGTACTTCGACCGCCGTTTTGGAAACGGCTTCGATTTCACCTTCGGCCACTCCGCCCTGCCCGTCGAACAGGATGATTTCCTGCCCGGACTGCACACGCAGCACCCGCGCCAGATGATGCGACTCGTCCGGAGAGAGGACCGCAATGTCCTTCTCCAGATCCGTAGCATCAACTAGTGAATTAATTCTCATGACTGGAGATTAGCCACAAAGAACACAAAAAGTCACAAAAAAGAAGCTACTCTGTTGTTCGTGTGCTTCTGTGTTTCTTGTGGCCGAATACTTACTCCGCTTCGAGCTTGCGTTTGCGCTCGTAGAATTTATCGGCCTGCTTCTGCATCCGGATGGTTTCTTCGAAGTGGTTATCGTGTAATTGATCGCACAGCTCTTTCATAGCCTTCTTTTCCTTGCCGGAAAGACGGCTGGGCACTTCAATTTTCACCTGAATGTGCTGATCGCCCTTGCCATGGCCGTGGGCGGCATCGACCACCCCCTGTCCGCGCAGGCGGAAAATCTTTCCGCTTTCGGTTCCCGAAGGAATCTTGAGCTTGGCCCCGCCGTGGAGGGTCGGCACCTGAATCTCGCCACCGAGCATGGCAATATGGAACGGCACCGGTATCTCGCAATAGATGTCGAGGTCGTTGCGTTTGAACAGCTCGTGATCGCGCACGTGGAAGACGATAAACAGATCGCCGGCCGGACCGCCGCGGGCACCCGCTTCGCCTTTGCCGGGCAGGCGCTGGCGCGAACCGGATTCAACACCGGCCGGAATGCGCAGCTTGATCGTCTTGCGTTCTTTTATGCTGCCGGCCCCGTTACAGGCCGTGCACGGATTCGAAATGGTTTCGCCGGCACCACCACAGGTCGGGCAGGTCTGGGAAAACTGAATAAAGCCGCCGCCGGACGAAACCTGACCGCGTCCACCGCAGCTTGGGCAGGTGCTCTTCGAGGTTCCCGGCTCCGCGCCGCTTCCGGTACACCGGCCACAGGTTTCAGCCACCGGCAGTGTGAGGGTACGCTGTGAACCAAGGGCTGCTTCTTCAAAATCGACATCGAGATCGTAGCGCAGGTCCGACCCGCGAGCCGGACCATTCGAACGGCGGCGTCCGCCGCCTCCGCCACCAAACAGATCATTAATGTTAAATCCGCCTCCGAATACCTGCTCAAAAATATCGCCGGCATCGTGGAAACCACCGCCGAAACCGCCGCCGAATCCACCGCCCGGAGCAAATGCCTGGTGGCCGAACTGATCGTATTTTGCCTTTTTATCGCTGTCGGACAGCACTTCGTAGGCTTCCGAAGCTTCCTTGAAGCTTTCCTCGGCTTCCGCATCGCCCGGATTTTTATCCGGGTGATATTTCATGGCCACCTTGCGGTAGGCCTTTTTAATCTGATCGTCCGAGGCCCCTTTATCAACGCCAAGGATTTCGTAATAATCGCGTTTTTCAGCCATGGTTATTCCGCTCCTTCAGCCGCTTCGGCCGGGCCGGAGGAGACGACCACCTGCGCAGCGCGCAGGAGCTTGTCGCCGAACATATAACCGCGGCGCACCTGGTTGGAGCAGATCTCGGCAGCAAACTCGTCGGACGGCATATGGGTGAGCGCCTCGTGTTTGTGCGGATCGAATTCCTGTCCGACCGCGTCAATCGGCTCCAGGTTGAATTTGTTCAACACATTCTGGAACTGGTCGAAGACCATTTTGAAGCCATCCACAACCGCTTTATCGGCATCATGCTGCTCTGCCGTCTGCAGGCCCATTTCATAGTGATCGAGCACGGGGAGGATTTCCAGCAACAGATCTTCGTTGGCCCGCTGATAAAGCTCAACACGCTCGCGCTGAGTGCGGTTACGGAAGTTGGCGAAGTCGGCCTGAAGGCGCACAAACTGATCGCGCAGCGACTCGTCCTCTTCCTCTTCTTCGACGACCGGAGCCGGCTCGTCCTCTTCAATTATTTCTGTATCGGGAAGCTCTTCCTCTTCAACGGTTTCTTCAGCTGCAGCTTCTTCCGCTTTGAGTTCTTCTTCTTTTGTTTTCTGTTTCTTGCCCATAACTAAATCCTTTGTGTTTCCAGAGCTTGGAAAAATACGCTAAACGGCCGGAGAGTCAACAAACAGATGCTACTCAAAATATTGGCCAAAAAGTTGCTATATCTCTGGCATGACTATTCACTCTATTTTCAGAAACCTGCTGCTGTGCACTCTATTAAGCAGTGCCACGGCCGAAACAACCGACTGGAAACTGGCGCGCGACCACGACGGCATACAGGTTTATACGCGCGAAATAGAGGGGATTGCCTTCCGGCAATTCAAGGGAGCGGTAACGATTGAGGCACCGCTTTCTGCCGTTGTGGCGGCTTTTGAGGATCTGGACGCGGCTGAGAAATGGGTTCGCAGTTGTAAAAAAATGGAACTGCTGGAACGGGTGAGTCCGACCGAGACCTATGTTTATTCCTATTCCCCTGCCCCCTGGCCGATCCGCGACCGCGATGTGGTGGTGCGAAATACCATCTCTCAGGATCCTGAATCGCTGGTGGTCACCATTCAGCAGACGGCCGCGCCGCGAAAAACAATGCGATTGGCGAATACCATCCGAATCGAATTGATTGAAGGTTGCTGGAAGATGACCCCACGGCCCGATGGCAAAACCGACCTGGAATATTCGGTTTTGTCGGACCCCGGCGGCGGCCTTCCGGCCTGGTTTGTGAACCGGATCTCTATTTCCATGCCCAAAGACATTCTTTCCGGCATGCGGAATGCCGCCTGCAGCGCCAAGCATGCGAATGCCCGCTTCGATTTCATTACCGAACCGGTTCAGTGGAAGGCCGACAGCCCGCAGCTGACCGACGATTCAGCGCATTTCGAGCGCGTGCTGCCCGATTTTGGAAGTCGTTCCACTCTGCTCCAGGCCGGCAAGCCCGGAATCTAACGCCTGGGCACTATTGAGCCCTTCCGGCAACGGCCGCAGCAGATCGCGCCCCCAGCGCTGCGGTTCCGATCCATCGTCCTCAAATCCGCTGGTGTCCACCAATTGCTCTGCAGACAACAGGGGTTGAATGGAAGCGGCTTTCCCCAGTCCTTCGGTCGTTTTTGCAACCGCTTTGGCAATTAAGATTCCGTCGTCATTAAAATGGAGCATGGCGGTGTTGCGGAACAGGCGCGAGTCGGCTACAGAAAACTTGATCAACTGCAACCATCCGCTCTGCCCGGCCAGTCCGGTTTGCAGTTCCCGAATCAGCATATCCTCATAAAGGAAAGCAAAACCTCCGGCACACGCCGTCATCCGGCTGGGCGGTCCAACCGCATCGAGCACTTCATGGAAATGAGTCTCGTATGTTTTGAACGAAATTCCCTGATCCGAAATGCCGGGGTCCACCCTCTTATAGAGCGTGGAGCAACCGGATAAGGCGACCACAGCCAGCAGATAGGAAAACTTACTGATCCGGAGACTCATAAGGCAATGCCTCAGGACTGTAGGAATATTTCGTCAGTTTGCCACCGGCATCAAAAAAGAAAGCGGCCCGGTCGTAGGTCAGCTTCTGATAGCCCCAGTTATAAATCAACAGCACGAGCCCTTTTCCACTGCGATGCTCGCGGAGATAGTAATAGACCGTCTGGTCGCCCAGGCTGATCAACTGCGAAGGCGGGCCCAACTGTTCGGCCACCTCCTGCTCCGTGGTGATTCCGACTTCCCAGACGGGGGCATCGGCCGCCCTCCATCGGTTTTCAACGCCGTTATCCCCGCTGAAACTCGCACAGCCGGCCAGCAACACAGTCAGTATTCCGAGTAACCATTTCATTCTGGGCTCCATTTGAAATTAAGATATCAGTTCTATGCTTCCGACAACTGTTGGTAACGATTCCCATTAATGCAGAATAAACACCCTTTCCCAAAACAAAAGGCCTGAGCCGGGCGTGATCCTAGAATACAATTCCAATCCCGAGCGTGTAGCCTTGCTGATAGAAATCGGTGCTGTCCTCGTCCTCGCCCAGATCGTAGCCGGAGATCCGATAGCCGGCACGCACATCAAAGTTGTCGCCGAACTGATACAGCAGCTGGACGCCGGCGTCGTAAACAAATTGGGAATCGCTCAGATAGCCGCCCCCGATGGATAGCGGAATGTTGATATAAAAATTGCTGAACAGCTCCTGCTTAATACGCAGCATCACCACGGCGTCGTATACATCTGTACTGTCGCTGGAAGGAGCACTTCCGCTGAGTTCCAGATCATTGTCCAGACGCAGCGTCTGAAGGCCGAAAAGAATATCCATGGTTGATTTACCCGAACCCAAAGGATAGCCGATGGCGATGCAGCCGACGATCTCTGAGGTTTCCAGTGTACCTTCTACACCACCGACTGTCACATCGGCAGAAAGGGGGTCAAAATAGTCGACAAAACCGAGCAGGATCATCTGGTCGTTTCTAAGCACGAGTTCCAAAGAGTATCCATAGTTCAGATCGCTGAAATAGTTATCCGCATCGCGGGCCACTTTCGCTTTCTGTCCATCGACATTCACATTCCCGCGCATCCAGGCCGCCCAGACAGAGGGTACGAGTTCCAATTCGTCGTTTGCTGCTTCAACCGTAGAAAGTGCACTCAGACACAGCAGTCCAGCCAATAAAAATTTAAGCTTCATGATCTCTTTCACCCAACTTTAGTTTTTCATACGTTTTCGAAAATTTCAGAGAGATTACCTAACCCGCCGGTTTAAAACAATCAGCACGATGGTCCAGATTGTGATGGCCGCCATGGCGATGCCGAAAATCGGCCAGCCGCCCCAAAGGGCAAGCAGCGGAATGGCGGCCCCGGTCCAAAGGCCGCCGCCCATAAAGGGTTCGTGCAGCAGCTGCTTGGCGGCAAACGCCTCCGCGGCTTCGGTTTCATAGTCGGGATCCACCACGCGCAGGAGCAGAAGTCCAGTGGCGGTTACGCCCATGGACTGTCCCATTTCGGCAATGCCGCGCTCGAACCAGGCATCTTTAAAGGCTAGGCGTGCGAAGACCGTCAACATCAGCACATTCCACAGAATCCCGGCCAGAATCAGGACAACAATCGGAACCCACTGCTGCGCCACGACATCAATCCGGATGGTGGCAATGGCGGCGACCACCAGAAAATCGAGCGCGCAGTTCTGAATGCGCAGCATGAGCCCTTCATCCATATGTTCGTGCGGATCGAACTTGTCGGCCAGCAGCTGGACAATGACTCCGCCCAGCATGCAGAGCGGGAAGAGCGGAAAGCTTTGAAAAATATCACTTCCAGACCCTGGAAGCCGGGCGGCCAGCAAAAGCAGGCCCTGTTTCATCAGCCAGCCGAGCACAATGGCCGCGCCCACAAAAACCAGATGCAGCGAAAGCGAGCCGATGACATCGGACGAAACCGTAACTTTTCCAGCCATTGGACGATGCTCATGGGGAATGATGCCGCTAAAGTCCTCATCACTAACGCCCGGTTTCGCCTTCCTTTTCACATGGCCTTTTCGAACGGCCCAGTTGACCAGTCCCATTCCGACGATGATGGCACCCATGATTCCGCCGGTGGCGGCAGCGAGAGCGTAGTCCTTCATTTCGGAATAGCCTAACTCGTCGAACACGGGCCCCATGCCGCCGGCGGTGCCGTGGCCGCCTTCGAAGCCGACAGGCATGATGCCCGAAAAAATATCGGGCAAACCGAAGATCGGTTTGAGCAATAACAGCACCACAAAACAGCCGACCGCATATTGGCCCCAGGCCACAATCTGGCCATAGGCCAGTTGGCGGCTGGAACTTTTCCAGACTCTGGAAACCGGCGGCAGCGCGGTGCCGAGAAAAAGGCAGGCAAAGACAATGTTGATCAACTGCCCCGGCAGCTTGTTCCAGCCTTTGGAAACTTCGGCCGGGACTTCCAGCGTCTGGAAAAGCAGCAGGCCGAGCAGGCCGGCAATGACGCTGGCCGGGAGATAGAGTTTCTGCAGCAGTACGATCTTGCGGCGCAGCCAATAGCCAAGCCCAAGCAACAGACACAAACATCCGAATGAAAGCATGGTAAAACCTCCGCTTTTCCAGGCTGTAAGCTTTTGGCGGTCAGCTTACAGCTAAATTAAAACCTGACATCGAGCATCAGGGTGCCGGCGTGCTCTTCATAATTATCGCTGAAGCGCCCGTTATAGCCCACGCCGATCTCCATGTAATCGGTACAGATCCAACTGAGACCCAGACCGGCATTCACGACATCGCTTTCGGGTGCAATCCGGGCATAATCAACCGGTGAAAGGTTTGCACTGCCGGGTCCGAGGGCTGAAAGCGTGGAATAAACATCGTCCTGAATAAAGTCGTGGGTCCATTCGGCATATCCGGAGGTCTGGAACCGACCGATGCCCGTGTCGAAGCGGTAGCGCCCTTTGAAGCCCAGTGCCGATTCGAGGATGTTGCGGGTTTTCCCGTCCACCTTGAGCTGACTGTTTCCAGCCTCATTATCCTCGATGTGATCTTCGCTTTTCATGGTCAACAGGTGCAGGCCGACGTAGGGAGACAGCGCCAGATTTTTGTAATAGAAGTACTGACCCAGATCGACATAGGAACCGAAGTTATCCCCGCGATAAGACGACGTTCCGCGGTAGTTGCGGTTCCCTTCCGTTTCGACCCGCACAGAATCGTAATTAGAACGTCCATACGCCGCCAAGGCATCGACATAGAGGCCGTTCTTGCTCACCCATTCCCCGAAAGCCCCGATCCAGTAGGTTTCGGTATCGAGATAATCCTGATTCGTGGTGCGTGCATCGCCGCGGGCATAGGTGTAGTTAAAGCCGACGGTCAGGTCCTCACCGACCAGGCGGTCCGCACCAATGGTGGTGCCGCTGTTATTCAACGAGAAGCCGTGCGACTTACCCTGCGCATCGTAGTCACCTTGTCCGTTGAAAAACTGCACCCAGATGTGCATATCGAAAATGGTATTTTCATCCCCCGGGCCCTGCGCCCCGGCCGGAGCATTGGTGTTCGACAACAAATAGGCCTCGTGCGGAATCGAATGGGCCGTCGAAACCAGATTCCGGCGCAGTTGCTTGGTTCGGGTGAAGACAGCATTCTTCATCGACCCGAATCCAGCCCGCACCGTTTCAGTTGCGGCATAGTCGAGCGATGAACTGAACTGGTCCGTATTCGCGGTCAGGTTTACATCCATATTCGTGTCCCCGACCGCCATCAGTTCCGCATCATAGAGCAGCAGGCCATTAATAATGCTGTTAGAATTAAAGGTTGAACCTCCAAACCCTCCATCAGCGCTCAGGATGGTGGCCGTGAGGTTGGATGGCGCCTGAGTAATCCACACCTCCGCATTGAGACCTGAGAGATCAACCCCGTCGGCATGGGTAAAGTGCAGGAGATCACTTCCGGAATCACCATTGATCCGCGCAACATAGCGAGTGTCAGATGCGGTAAACTTTCCAGGAATGACCAATGTGCCGATCGAGTCCGAGCCAATGTCTGCGGAAGGCACAATCGAACCTCCGGACATCGTGACTGTACCGAACGCATCGTTGGTTCCATAGCCGTACAGCATGGTATCCGTCAGATCCAGCGTCTCGAATTTCCGATACTGGTTGGAGTTCGAACCGATCACAAAGAAGGTTCCGCCGTCAACGTCCACCGTGTTATCTCCCTGCCCCTCAAAAAGGATGGTGCTTGAGATATTACCGTTTCCGTATTTCAGGTTCAGTGCCTTGCCGGCCGTATTGAGTGTGATGATGCCGGAGCCGGTTACCGTGGCATTACTGTGAATGGTCATATCGCCGTCCACATCAATCGCGCCGTCCGATGCCAGCTCAACCGAATTGCTGGAATAAACAATCAGGTCCGTTCCAACAGATACCGTGCCCTGATCGTAAACCAACAAGGCATTGTCCACGCCGCCGGTTGAGGAGCCGACTTCCAGGCCCCCGCCGATGTTCCACCAGGAATTCGAGCCCTGAATCCGGGCATAGTTCCCGATCGTATTGGTTCCGCCGATGTAGGCCGAGCCATCCATATCATTGGTGGAGGCGCCGTAGATCAACAGAGCATTCCCGGAAGACAAGGAGCCGAGTTTCAGATCCCCGGTCGATTTCCAGTAGGAACCGAAATTCATCTGAATGCTGTGGGAACCGGAATTGGTTGAAGCGCCGATCATGGTGTCTGCACTCGTAAGAGTTGCTCCGTTCTGTAACGACAGCACACTGCCGGCAGTTCCATCCGCACCGATCTTAAGCGTATCTCCCGAAGCATCCCACTCGGCATCGGAACCATCCAGCGTCAGGTCCTGCCCCATCGACAGATCGGATGTTTTTCCGGTGAGCTCCCCCCCGACGGACAGGGTGGAGTTTGAGCCCCAATTGAACCCGGCGGTTGTTACATCAAAATCGGAGCGGATATCGAATGTACCGCCGCTCAGAAGATTCAAAACATTGTTTGTACTGGCCGCATAGGCAATATCCAGACTGCCAACCGATAGCGTGCCTCCGCTGTAAATCGTTGCGGAGCCGGTCTGGGTGGCACTGAGGCCCAGTGTCAGCGTATCATCAATCGCGGCCGAGCCGTTCCAGATGTTAAAGGTTGCTCCGTTAGTTGAAGCCACTAACAGGCCGTCCACATTATTGGTACCCTCACCGACAAAAACTTTGGCGCCATCCGTTACGGTCAGATAGTTCTGGCCGCCGGTGGTTGCTGAAACATTGGTTCCGGCCGTTCGGTAAGCTCCCACATACAGGTCGCCGCCGGCATTGTGCCATACGGAATCGGAAACGAGCACGGAGTTACCGCCGGATCCTCCCCATCCAATGTAGGCATCCTCATTATGAACCGTAGTTCCATTGGTGATTGCGAGTGACGCGCTCGATGCTCCATAGCCCACCACCAGATCTTTATCGGCACCTTCAACCCAATTGCCGCCGTTCAGCGTCAAATGCCGGCCGCCACCGATATAAGCAGCGTTGTTGGTGGCACCATCCACCACAATATTCGTTGTCGTCATGCCTTCGAAAGTGCCCATCGTCACCTGAAGGTTGCCGCCCTCATTCCAGTTGACATTTTCCGTGGCAGACCAGTCCAGCAGGTTGGTCGTCAGCTCCAGCGTACCGCCCGAGTGAATATCCAGCGAGTTACCCGCACCGATGCTCACATCCACGGCGGAAACTCTGCCGCCGCCGGAAATCGAAATATTGTTTTTCGTATCTATCATGCTCAGCGTTCCGGTGTTATCCCACCGCGAACCGCTGCCATACACATATGCGATATTATTGGTGCCCGAAACAACGCCATCGGTGGAGTTCAGTTGCGTCCCCGCAGCAATCTCAAGCTGGTTGCTTACGCCCGTTAAAACAGTTGCCGCACCGGGCGACCAGCTTCCGCCATTGAGAATCAGCGTGCGCTCCACGCCATCCAGGCCAGTGGCTTTCGTCAGCTCACCACCAACTGTCAGCGTGGTGTTATCTTCCCACACAAATTTTGCGGTGTCATCGCCATACTTGAAATCGCCTGCAACCGTAAATGCTCCGGTTTCCTTCAGATTCAAAGAACTGCCATCTTCAATGGCCAATGTCGCCGCGCTCAAGGTGCTGTTGCTTTGCACAGTAACCGTCCCGCTCATTCCGCTGGTCGTTCCCAGAAACAGGCCGCCTTCGGTTTGAACCGAAGCACTGTTGTTCAACACCATGGAAGCGCCACCGGCCGATGCCACAGCAATGCCGCCGTTGGTCGTGGTGTTCACAAGGTCCGATTCGGCAACATCGCCGACAAAGGCCCAGGCCCCGTTGGTCTGAACCAGTCGGTTCCCTTCACCCGCTCCGACGCCTATATCAAGCGAGCCGCCGTTGTTTCTCCAGATCGAACCCGCCCCATCCAGATAGACCAGGTTATTATCCGACCCTTCGCCGGATCCAATCATGCCATTTTCACTGGTGACGACGGTGCCGCTTCGAATGGCCATGTA
Source organism: Pontiellaceae bacterium B12227 (assembly GCA_029432775.1). Lineage (GTDB taxonomy): Bacteria > Verrucomicrobiota > Kiritimatiellia > Kiritimatiellales > Pontiellaceae > Pontiella. Next base: position 43,113 of record JAROAZ010000002.1, read on the forward strand.
GGTGTTTGTTCCGTTAAGGCCGACCGTAAGATCCGATCCACTCACATCCAGCACCGAATCATACAGAGACAGAATACGCGATCCGGTTAGAACCGCAGTTCCATTGGTCTCTGTCAGCCCGGTCAGCGTACCGTTGGTCATGGAAAACTGGCCGCCTTCATTCCAGTTGAATCCACTGGTGGAGACGTCGAAATCGCTTTTCAGCTGGAGGAATCCCCCGTCATGCAGGTTAAAGATGTTATCGCCGTTCATCAGCAGCTCATCAGCGGAAACCTGCCCCCCGTCCGAAACGGACACCGAATTCGAGATTCCGGCATTCAGCATGAGTTTGCCATCAATTATCCAGCTTCCGGAATCGGATACGGATACGCTGTTGTTGCCGGCTCCGGTCTGGGCCCCAACCCAGGCATCCGCATTCTCTACATATCCGCCATCGCTGATCTCTAAAGAGTTTTCGGACCCCTGATCTCCGATTTTCAGGTCGCCGGAGCTGATCAGCGCAGCATTCTCAACCAAAATCGTGTTATCATCCGCTCCGGCATCGCGCCCGGCGGTTACTGACACGGCATTCGAAACCAGGCTGGCATTGTAAATATCCAGTGTATTCCCGGAGGTTGATCCCCCGACAACAATCTCCAGCCCGCCGACCTGCCAGTCATTCGTTACGGGCTGATAGGTTCCATCTTCAACAATGTTCGTATAAGCCGATGCCAGCGTAATGGTACCGAGCAATACAGCGAAAATATTCAAAAAGCGTGTCATTCAAAAAACTCCTGTTTCCAATGGTTGGAAAAATAGGCGCGAACCTTACAGGAAAGAGCGTTTTCTCAAAAGGATTTAGAAAAGGAGAATCAACACGATGAATAGGTAGAATAACTGAGTGGCAGAATGATTATTTCCACCCCGCGCAGGAATGATTTTGCCGCTGAATTATTCTGCCTAAAGCCATCCCATCAGGGGGCCACGTAGCCGAAATCGACCAGAAGTTTCTGATAGAGCGCCTTTTTATCCGGATTTTTCATCCATTCTTCCAACTCTGTAATCGCGTTGATCTGCTCCCGGGTACGCATATTCTCATAGGCCTTAAGCATCGAAACAAAGGCCTCAAATTCGCCGCCGTGCTCCAGCTCCCCTGGAATCACCACCTTAAGCATCCCGGCAAAATAGGCCGCCATCAGCAGATCCGCATTTTTCGGTTTGCTGTAATTCTGGGGCCAGACAAACAGAGCATCATAGATATTGAGCTCGCCAAACGTCTGGGATTTGGCAAACACCCGCTGTGCGGCCGAACGGCCGCTGAAGTCCGCCGGGTTATTCACCAGGGCATCGCACGCCGCCAGGATCAGATCATCCTCGGAATTTTTGGCAATCAGCATTAAAACCAGTTGTTTTACCAACTGATCTGCCATCACGCGGGCCTCTTTCCCTTTGGCCACATCGAACCGGAACTGGACTTTAATAAAGTTGTTGTGCGCCCCCGTCACATAGACCGAATTGAACCGGGGCACAGAAACAGAGGCCCCGTCGGTATCCTTGATTTGCGAATATTGGAACACCGTGTTGGCGAATTGAAGCGGCGACTTTTTCGGCACCACCAGCGAGCCCCGCTTCTTCAGGTTTTCAATAATGCCGCCCTTCTGCTCCTTATTCATGAGCATTTCCACGCTCTGGAACATCATCTGCACTCCGTCGGCCTTATGGCCGTCGGCAATTTCCGGACGGCCCATGGTGAGCACCGACACTTCCACCTGAAATTCCGTACCGCGGGAATAAAAAACAGAATAACCCAGATCGTCGTTATCGTAATTTTCAACGGTATCGCACGCCATTCCGCCCAGCTGCTGTGGAAAAACAAGCCCCAGATCAAAATCAACGTGTGCGGTATCGGCCGCCGCCTGCATAGCGAGTACCCCTGCCAGAACAATAATCCATTTCATATGGCCCCCTTGGTTAAAGGGGCATGATACCGGCTTTCAGCTGAAATTCAATCCGCCGCATAACATAAACAAATCCACCCTCTGCGTCTCTGCGAGGAATTTTGTACCTATCCGGACGCGTTCTCTGGTATGCATTCAGACATGGAAACATTCGATGTGATAGTTGTGGGCGGCGGCCCCGCCGGAATGATGGCGGCGGGGCATGCGGCGGAATATGGGCGCAAGGTCCTGCTGCTGGAAAAGAATCCGAAACTTGGAAAAAAACTGGAACTCAGCGGCGGCGGACGCTGCAACATTACCAATGCCGAGTTCGACAATCGCCTGTTCCTCGCCAACTACAGCGAAAACGCTAAATTCCTCTTTTCCCCGTTCTCCCGCTTCGCTGCGCAGGACACCTTCGACTTTTTCTCCGAGCGTGGACTGCCCTTCATTGTGGAAGACCGAAAGCGCGCCTTTCCCGAAACAGAAAAGGCCACCGATGTCACCCGGGTCATGAAAAAATTTATGGATGAACATGAGGTGGACATCCGTTTCGGTGTGGAGGTCAAAGATTTACTGCTCGAAGACGGAGTCCTTGTCGGCGTGGAAACGAACCGCGGCGTGTTGCGGGCCGAGAGTGTCATTCTGGCAACCGGCGGCGCATCCTATAAGGAAACCGGCTCCACCGGGGAAGCCTTCCAATGGTTGGAAAAGATCGGTCATCGCGTGGCCGAAGCCACGCCCGACATCGTGCCGCTTCGGGTGAAAGAAAAATGGGTGAAAGACCTCTCCGGCACTGCGATTGATCCCATGAGAATCGTTTTTACGGCCAAAGACGGCTCCCGGCTGGTCCGCCAGGGCAAAATCCTCTTCACCCACTTCGGCATCTCCGGTCCGCTTATCCTCAACAGCGCCCATCAGGTGAAAAAACTGCTCAAGCAGGGACCGGTCGACGCAAACATCGACCTGTTCCCATCTCTGGAAGTCAACGAAATCGACCGCCGGATTCTTGAGGTTTTCGACGAAAACAAAAACAAGATTGTGCGCAACGTGACCAAGCTGTTTGTTCCAATCGGCATGGCTAAAACCCTGAATGCCAATCTGCCGGACCCCCTGCTCGAAAAGAAAATCAACGGAGTCTCTGCCGAGGAGCGCAAACAGATTGCCCGAATCATCAAAGGGCTGCCGCTCACCGTCACCGGGACCATGGGCTATGACTGGGCCGTGGTTTGCGACGGCGGCGTACCGCTCGAAGAGGTCGACACCCGCACCATGGCTTCGCGCATCCACCCCAACCTGTTCATTGTCGGCGATCTGCTGCATGTCAGCCGGCCCTCCGGCGGCTTTTCGCTTCAGCTCTGCTGGACGTCCGGTTTTGTGGCCGGAGAAAATGCCTGATGACCTCCGAAATTGCACCGAGATAGTTCTTCCAAACCATGGAAGTGGCGATACACTTTTACTAACGGGAAAGAGGATCTGACTATGCCTTTCAACATTGAATATGATCAGGATGAAGACTGTATTGTCGCCACGTTTATTGGCGAAATCGGAATGACCACGGTGAAAGAATACATTGCCGCGCTACTGCCTGTTCTTGAATCAACGGGATGCCGGCGGGTGCTGAGCGATTCCCGCAACGGCGAGCTGAAGCTGACTTCACTCGACATTATGCAGTTTCCGAAAATGGCCAAATCCTCGCCGCTGACCGCCGGGCTCAGGCGAGCGGTACTTGCGCGGCAAGGCCGAAGCGGCTACGACCTCTATGCCACGCTGTGCAACCTGCAGGGTCAGCAGGTTAAAGTGTTCTCTTCCCGCACCGAAGCCATGAAATGGCTCCGAGGTGATGAGGAATAGACGCTAACTCTGTGGCGGAATAACCGGGCTTCCTGATTCGTCATCCACTTTGGTTGTGAATGAGGGCAATGCAATGGAAATTCCGGCGGCCTCGAACCGCGAAAGGATCTCCCGGTTAACCCAGTCCGCATGTTTGGTGAATTCCCAATATTCCGGCGGGTGGTACCAATACATCATTTTCAGTTCGAGGTGGTCGTCCTCGAAATCGTTGACCCAGACACGCGGCGGGAATCCGGCATTCAGGCCTTCATGATCTTTCAGCAGGTCTTCAATAATTTTTACCGAGGCTTCCGCCTGAGCGGATCCGATATCGACCGGAAGCCGGATTTTTGAAACCCGGCGGATGAACGGGCGGCGCCCGACATTTTCAATGTCATCCCGCGCCATGGCCTCGTTTGGAATCGATGCCTGATGCCCGTTGAGCAGCCGGATTTTGGTGGAACGCAATCCGATTTCCTCCACGACTCCGTCGTAGCCCTTCACCTTGATGCGCTCTCCGACGGAAAACGGTTTATCCATGATCAGCATGATGCTGCCGAACACGTTTTTGAGCACATCCTGCGCAGAGAGTGCCAAAGCCATACCGATTACCCCCGCACCAGCCAGTAACGAGGAGAGCGGAATGCCCAGATGTTTTCCGCCCTGCAGCAGCAGAACCATCGCCGCAGAGAACCCCATCAAACGACACATCACCCGAATCAATTGTGCATCAATGCTCCGCGCAGCGATATGCGGTGCAGAAACAATCACTTCCCCCACCCGCCGGCCGATCCCCAGAATCACGACCATACCCGCAAAAAGTGTTATCAGCGATAGATTGAATTTCACGACATGGAGCGTCAGCCCGGATATGACCAGCTCATCGGTTATAACTGACTGAGCCTGTGCGGGAATGAACACCGCCATGATCGGAAAAGCAAGGCCCAGCACATATTTAAACAGGCCGCCCTCGGCACCGCCGCGGGAGACCCGTCGGCCGATATAGTAGAGAATCACCATAGCCATAGCCGTCAGAATCAATACGGCCGTCATACCGACCCATTGCCAAACCGCCTGCCCGGATTTCCTCTCCTGCCAGGATGCCGGCAGGCGCTTAACCACCTCGGCCAGCCATTTACTGCCCGGAGAAGTGAGATAGATCTTCGCAAAGTTTTCAGTTGCCCCTTCTTTGTAGGGCAGATGCTTTATCCGGCCATAGAAATCGGTGGAATTTTCAATCGTATAGGCACTGAACAGATAGCTTCCTTCGTAGGGCCCTTCCTTCATCAATTGAAAGGTAATTTCGGTATCGGGAATGGTCCATTTTTCAATCAGCCCGCCGTCCTTAGCAGTCATCATTTCCCGGTCGGGAATCTGCTTTTCCTTCGGCAGCTCAATGCGATCGAGCACTTCTTTCAGCGAAACCGCAGCCTCCTTGGCTGAGTTGTCGCGCCGGAATTCCGCAATCTCGCTCAGATCCATACAGCGCTTGATCCGCCGGACGGCATCCCTTGCATCTCCCATAAATTCGGCATCATGCGAGGAGCGCCCGTTGTTTTTAAGCAGGTCGTAGGCATTTTCACAACTTTCCACAAAAGTGTTCAACGTGGCCCGCGGGCTGGACGTATCCGCCGGTAACAACGGGTGCTCGACCTCCTCCTCTCCAAGCGAAGGAAAAACAACCGATAAAAAAAAGACAAGCCACAGGTATTTCATAATAAATCCTCCACTCATTGGAAAAGAGCTTAGCGGGAACTTCCAGCGGTTGAAAGTGCGGATTAAAGTCCACCGCCCCAGCGGTATTGCCATGCGACCCCGGCAATTGTGAAATCACTTCCGGTTCGTTTGGAAATCCCTTCGCTGAAATATAGTTTAAGGGAGTTCTTTTTGTTAACCGGAAGCGCCAGCGTGGCCCCCAGCCGTGAATTGCCCAGCGTGTTATCTTTTTCGACTCCGCCAACCGTGGTTTCTCCGCCGGCATAATAGGTGGCATCAAGGGCAATCCAGATGGCCTTGGGTAAGGTATACACCAGATGCCCCTGCACCGCGTAAATAGGATCCTGCTCAAGCGTCATTCCAAATGCATCGTCATTATTAGAAAAGAAGCTCACCGAACCGGCCACCTCCAGAATCAATGGTCCTAAGGTTTTAGACATCCCCAGTTCCGGTGTGATCGACCAGCGATTCTGACCGATGTTAACCAGTTTGCTGTTGTCATACTGCCCCAGGGGCGCGGTCATCTTCAAACTCGCTCCCATCACAAAGTTTTGCTGATACGCCATGAACTCCTTCAGCGAAAGTGCCGGGGCTCCGATAAAATTGACTGACGCCCTGAACTGCGGATCATTAAACCCGTCCACCTCGCGGGAAACCGGATTCCCATTCTGCGTAGCCGTTCCAGACAGGTAGCTATAGGGTACCACCACATCAAATTTGGCTGATTTCCCGAAAAAATCCAGCGACCGGGCATAGGCCACTACTGGCGAATGAATATTCATATTGGCATCATCAAGCTCCAGCGCAGGATCGAACGCGACTCCGCCATGAGAATAAACATATCCGCCCAGGAGAAAATTCATCCCCTTCGGAGCATTTGAGTAAAACCGCGGCTCCATCGACTGTGCTTCAGCCCGGCCTGCAAGACCGAGCACCACTAAAACCCCCAACCACTTCATCTGCACCCCTTTCATATAACAGGCATCCTATCTCTAATTTCCGGCCAATGGAACTTTCGGCTCGCGTTTTTTCCAAGGTCTGGAAACATGCAGGAAGTTTAAGCGAGGATTGCCATGAAGACACTGAAATCACTATTCGACAGCAACCGCATCTGGGCAGAACAGATCGAAAAAGAGCAGCCGGGCTTTTTTGAGCAGCTCTCGAAACAACAGACCCCGGAATATCTCTGGATCGGTTGTGCCGACAGCCGCGTGCCCGCCAATGAAATCATCAACCTCCCGCCTGGCGAGGTGTTTGTGCATCGCAATATTGCCAACGTGGTCGTTCACACCGATCTCAACTGCCTATCCGTTATTCAATACGCGGTTGAAGTGCTGAAAGTGAAACACATCATTGTATGCGGTCACTATGGATGCGGCGGAGTGGCCGCCTCGCTCGATGACAATGATCATGGCCTGATCGATAACTGGCTTCAGCACATCCGCGATGTCTACCGCTTCCACTCCGCCGAGCTCGACTCCATTGAAGACCCAACTGCGAAAAAAGAACGCCTTTGCGAACTCAACGTGATCGAACAGGTGGGTAATGTCTGTGCCACCCGTACGGTCAGAACTGCATTCAAAAACGGTCAGAACCTGAACATCCACGGTTGGATCTACCGCCTCGAAGACGGTCTCCTGCAGGATCTCGGCGTAACCGTTACCGGCCTGGAATAGTGAGCACAGACCTGTTTGCCGATATGGTCCCGGCAAAGGCCATGCAGATCGCCGTTTCCAAGCATTGGAAAAACGGGATTGAACTCTCTGCCCCGCTCGCCGCCAACCTGAATGATAAAGGAACGGCTTTCGCCGGTTCCATTTCCTCCATGCTCACCCTCGCCGGGTGGGCGCTGATCACCCATCAGCTCAACGAAGGCGGGGTCAGCGCGGAAGTCATGGTCGTGGAAAGTTCCGCGCACTATTCATCTGCCGTCCGAACCGATCTCAAATCGGTCGCCGAAGTTTCCGAAGAGGAAATCGCCCGGGTTTTCCGGGAACTGGAAACCTGCGGACGCAGCCGGGTCCGCATCGAAAGCACCCTTCCCGGCCACGCCTCCATGACCGCCTCATTCGCGATCATCGCACCTTAAAGCGTAACGTTTGAGCTGACGGCCGTCAGCTCAAACGTTACGCCCGGGAATGACCGGATCACCTACTGGATTGTTGTGCGGGTCTCGCGGACAACTATTTTCCAGAGCTCTTCTTCGCTTTCGGCAGCCAACAGGGCTTCGCGCACGTCCTTCTGGCGGAAGGTCTGTGAAAGGCCGGAAATCAGCTTCATGTAAAATGCGCTGGTTGCGGTGGGGATGACCATAAAGAAAAAGATGCGCGTGAGCGTCCGGCCCGGCCCGCCGAAGTGAATCCCTTTTTTATGGATCCCCAGCGCCATCGACAGGCCGCCGCCCTCCACTCCGCGCACATGAGGGAAAGCCATCCCGCTATCGACCGCCGTGCTGATGATGGCCTCGCGCTGCAGGGCCAGGTCCAGCAACTGGCTGCCATCTTCCACAAAACCCTGCGACTGCATGCGGGAGCAAAGCTGGCCGAGTACATCCTCCGGCGTTGTGCCGGTCAGCGGCGTCACCATCAGCGGCTCGGTTGAAAACCGGGCAATACCGACCTGCCGCTTTTCGCCATACACCCGGCTGGCGTGCTCGCGGGCAACGATTTCGGATGGAATATACAGATAGCGCGTGCAGTTCAGGCAGCGGTGCAGTTCTTTCGCATGATGGATCTCGTTAATTAAGCTCGATTTCACCTCCATGCCGCAGCCGGTGCAGTGCCCGTCCACGATCGGCACCATGGCTTCCGGATTTTTTTTGAGCAGATCGTTGAGATGGCTTTTCACCCGCATGGGGAGGTCGGTGCTGAGCAGTTTAATGTTGGCGTCCAGCGCATCAAGGGAAGGGTTGGCCATGGAGGCCTTTTTCTGAATCCGGGCAACAATGAGTTCCTGTAACTGTATGAGCTGATTGATGAGTTTTCGATTAGACATGATTAACTCCTTATTAGTTGATTCGCCCGTTCTAACGCGGTGTCGATGGAGGGGCAAAAGTTTTCTGTGCCGACGTCCCCGAGGAAGCCGGACTTTTCGAATACCTGGCGCGGTTGTTTGTTCACACCGGAAAAGACGAGCTGGGTTCCCTGCTTTCGGCATTGCAGATGAAGCTGTTGAAGGTTGTGCAGTCCGGTGGCGTCGATGGCCGGCACGTTACGGGTCCGCAGAATCAGCACACGAATATTCTTATTGATCCGCCCCAGCGTATTCCAGAAGGTATCGACCATTCCAAAGAAAAACGGCCCCTCTATTTCATACACCTCGACCCCTTTCGGGACTTCGCGCAGGGCAAAGGCCTGCGGATCCTCGGCAGAGTCTACATCGCCGATGACTGCATCGGTGATGACGCTGACGTTGGCAATTTCGGACATCCGCCGGATGAAGAGCAAGGCCGAGAGCACAATGCCCACCTCGACGGCTACGGTCAGATCGATCAGCACCGTCAGCAGGAACGTAAGGCCCAGTACCAAACGGTCGCTGCGCGGTCCCTTCAGGATGGCCATAAAATGGTGGCGCTCGCTCATATTCCACGCCACGACCACCAGAATTCCGGCCAGTGCGGCCAGAGGAACCTGCTTGGCCAGCGGAGCAAACAGCAACAGCACCAGCGCCAGTGTGATTGCATGAATGATGCCGGCCAGCGGCGATCGCGCACCGCTTTTGACATTGGCCGCTGTGCGCGCAATCGCACCGGTTGCCGGAATTCCGCCAAAGAAGGCCGAACCGAGATTGGCAATACCCTGAGCAATCAGCTCCGTATTCGGCCGGTGCTTCCCGCCGATCATCCCGTCGGCCACCGTGGCGGATAGCAGCGACTCAATCGCCGCCAGCATGGCCACCGTAAAGGCCGGAGCCACCAGATTCCGGAAATCGGAAATTCCAAGGTCTGGAAGTCCGGGGGCCGGAAGCATCCGCGGCAGGTCGCCGAAGCGGCTGCCGATGGTTTCGACATCCAAATGAAAGAGCGTCGCGGCGGCAGTTGTAACCAGCATGGCTATCAGCATACCGGGAACACGGGGGCACCACCGCCGCGACGCAGAAATAATTAAAATGGCTCCCACCCCGAGGAGGGCCGCCGCGGGCGAAACGGTTTCCAATGCTTGGAAAATCGCCGCCCATTTCGGAATAAAATCCGCGGGTACAGCTTCCATCTGCAAACCCAGCAGATCTTTGATCTGCGTGGAAAAGATGACCACCGCAATGCCCGTCGTGAAACCGGTCGTTACGGGAAACGGGATAAACCGTATCAGCCCGCCGAGCCGGAAAATACCGAACAGGATCAGCAGCACCCCCGCCATCAGCATACAGGCCACCAGGCCGTTGTAGCCATACTGCGCCATGATCCCGGCCACCAGCACCACAAACGCGCCGGTCGGTCCGCCGATCTGCACCCGGCTTCCGCCCAGCAGGGAAATCAGGAAACCCGCTACAATGGCGGTGAACAGACCCCGTTCGGGAGGAAGCCCGCTGGCAATGGCAAACGCCATGGCCAGCGGCAGGGCAATGATACCGACCGTAATCCCTGCCCCGACATCCGCCGCCAGTGTGGAACGGTTGTAGGTTTCTAATAAGGTGATCAGCTTCGGGCGGAACATGATGACTCCTTCGGAGTCGAAAGTCGGAAGGTCAAAGGTCGAACGTCACTGTGCCGCCGACCTTTGACTTTCGACCTTCAGACCTTAGACAAAATATCTCAGATAAATATAAACACTGGCAACGACCAGGCTGATGAGCATGAAGGGGAAGCCGTATTTGGTGAACGAACCGAACGTGATTTTACATCCGTTGCGGTTGGCCACCTGGGCAATCACCACGTTGGCCGAGGCACCGACCAGCGTTCCGTTGCCGCCGAAACAGGCACCCAGTGCGAGCGACCACAACAGCGGCTCACCAACCTGCGAATGAATCAGGGCGGGATCATCAATCCCCATCTGCTGGGCAAAGACCGGAATGATTCCTTTCACCAGCGGGATCATGGCCATCACCAGCGGGATGTTATCGACAATGGCCGAGGCAATGGCGCTGAACCAGAGAATAGTGAGCGCCGTGGCCATCAGATTACCGCCGCAGATGTGCAGAATATATTCCCCCATCGCTTCGAAGACATGCGCATGCTCAAGCGCCCCGATCATCATAAACAGTCCGGCAAAAAACAGAATGGTGTTCCATTCCACATGCACCAGCGAATGGTGAATATCTTTTTTGCAAACCAGTACCATCAGCATGGCACCGGCCAGCGCAATAATACCCGGCTCGATTTCCAGCACCCGGCCGCCGAAGAAGCCGGCGAGAATCAGACCGAATACCGCGAGCGATTTTTTGAGCACCATCGGTTGCAGGATCGCCTTTTCGGGACGGGATGTCTCGATGCGCTTCCGGGTTGTCTCCGTGGTCCGGGTCGTTTTGCGGAACAGCAGCACCATCAGGCCCAGCAACAGCACCATGGCCACCACCACCGGCGGGGTCAGGTTGATCAGGAAGTCGTTGAATGATAACGCCGTCTGCGATCCAATCAGAATGTTGGGCGGGTCGCCCACGAGCGTGGCCGTTCCGCCGATGTTGGAAAAGATCGCTTCCATAATCAGGATCGGTGCGGCCGGCAACTCGAGCAGTTGACAGAGCAGAATCGTGATCGGCGCCATCAGGATGACGGTGGTCACGTTATCCAGGAAGGCCGAGAGCACGGCCGTGAGGATCATGAAAAAGACCACAATCAGCATCCCGTTGCCTTTGGCCAGGCGGGCCAGTTTAATGGCGAGCCATTCAAAGACCCCGGTATCGGTGAGCGTGTTCACGACGATCATCATCCCGATCAGCAGGAACAGCACGTTCATATCGATGGCATGCAGCGCCTCTTCGTAGCCGACGAGGTGGAGCCCGATCATCAGTCCGGCACCGATCAGCGATGCGATGGTTTTATCAATAATTTCCGTGGCGATGAAAAAGTAGACCACCAGAAAAACAAGTATGGGAATTAACATGGGAGAATCCTTTGCCTTAGTGGTTGATCACGTTGTCGAGCACAAGGCCCTTATCGATGGTTCCGACCCAGCGGCCTTCTTCATCGGTAACATAGAGTTTGGAGGCCGACTGAATGGCGAGGTCGAACACGATTTCCATAATGGTGTAATCCATTGGAACAATCCGGGCACCGGGCTCCATCATGTCTCCGGCGAGAATCGAGCTCTCGTCTTCGAAATATTTTTCGAACGGATCAAACTCGGCAATGAAGGAAACACTTTTCAACTGAGAGAAGAAATCGGGTAGGCCGTAACGGAAAAGGCGACCGACCGTAATTTCCCCCAGTACTCTGCGTTTTTCATCAACCACCGGAACCGCCATTAACCGGTTTACACTCATGAGATGTGAACAGGTGGAAACGGGATCGGTATTCATTACACTGAACTTCGGCGGGCGCATGATATCGCGCGCCAACAGGGGCTTATCGATGCGTGGATCGTGCGTCTTGAAAATGGAGCGCAGTTCGGCTCCGTTTTCGGCATCGAGCACCTGCCGGCGCAAATCGGCCTTCCCGAGCAGCCGGGAAAACTGCGCCATAATTTTCAGCGATAAGGACGGATCGGAAGTCGGAACGAGAATCAGACAGATGATCTGCACGGGGTTCCCCTCAAAAAGAACGGGTTCCTTGAGCGTTGCGACAGCAAAAAGCGCTTTTTTCAAGTGCTCCAACCGGGCGTGAGGAAAGGCGATTCCATCGCCCATGGCGGTGGTCTGCCGTTCTTCACGGGCAATAAGCGCTTCCATAATGCTTTCGTGCGAAAGCTCGGAATTGACGGTGTAGAACCCGTTATTGCAGAGCGTTTCGAGCATGGTTTCGAGAACCGTATCGCGCGATCCGGACACAAGCCCGGGAAGCCACGATTCCTCGCGACGGGTATAGTTCATGATGTTCATGGTGCAGTCCCCGCTTAAAGCTCGGTCTCGGTTTTAGCCTTGAGATAGTGGGAGAGAATATTTTTCGCTTCCAGTGTGCCGATCAGGTGCAGCTTTTCATCGACGACCGCAATTTCGCGGATGCTGTTGAGCTGCATCAGTTCCACCACCTGCTTGAGCGGTGTGGCGGCACGGACATAGACCGGCGGTTCGGCGAGATCGTGCCCGTGGAAAAAGTTCAGCACATAGGCAATGGCCGGCAGCATCTCTTCTTCGTCGGCTTTCTGACGCGAAAGCTCCAGAATTTTGGTGGCAATCTGCTTGGCCTGAATGACGCCGACGAGCTGGCTGTCGGTATTTTCAAGATAGACTTTATAGCGGTCGGAGCTGCAGAGCATGCTCGCGAGTTTTTCCAGCGAAACTCCGCTGTTCGCCCGGAGGCACGATGAGTTAATGAGGTACGAAATGTCTTTTACGGTGGTTTTTTCCAGATTGGCTTTCATGATGTATTCCCTGTTTAAAGATAAATGAGTGCGCGGGATCGCAACTGCCGGCACACGGCCGCAGTTGTTCAAGGTTGCAGTTCATTACAGGAACTAAATCAGAAGCGGCATCTGCCACCCGATGGCCACAGAACAGGCCAGAGAATCGGGAGTAAAAAACATGCGTTCCGAAGATTGGAAACTGCATGCCACCACAAGTTGCTGCGAAGGGAGCCCGAAACCAAAGACTTCGTTCTCTTCCTCTTCGCACCGCTCCTCCGCTTCGGAGAAGAAATCAACCACCTCTTCAGCACCCTCTTCAATCCGGCTTTCAGTTCCGTCCGATGTGGTCAGACCGGAAAAGAACACCAGCAGGTCCAGCGAGAGCAGGACCAGAAGCAGGAGCATGAATGGACGGTTTTTATGCATCTGAATTTAACTGACGGTTTGGCGTTTCACCAGTTCGGCTCCGACGCTGCGACGGGCCGCACGGATGTCGAGCACGCCGAGCAGTTTGCCGGATTCTTCGTTTTCCACAACCGGGAGCGATTCCACCTGGTTGTTATTCATCTCTTCCAGGGCCTCGGCCAGATTCATTCCGGAGACCAGACGGTGACGCAGCGGCTGCATGACATCACCGACCAGCAGCCAGTGCCATGTGTCGCGTTCATTCAGCAGCTCTTTCAGGTTTTCAAACGTCAGCACGCCGATAATGGTGCCTTCGTTGGAAACCACCGGATAAACAAAAGTATCCTGCTGCGCAAAGTGTTGAACCACGGTTTCGAGCGGCGTCCCTTCGAGCAGCGGAACAATGCGCGTGTCCACCACATCAGCGACCTTCAGCTCGGCCATTATATCCTCTTCAGTCACATTGCGGCCGATCTCGCCCGCCTTGGTAATTGCCAGTTTGGCAAACGCCGGACCAATCAGCTGCACACAAAGCGTGGTTGCGGTGACCGTGAAAATGATCATATCACCGAGGCTGATGCCATCGATAATCTGAATATGCTGCAGGTTATGGCTCGCCACGATGGACAGACCCACCGCCACACCGCCCTGAGCAAAGATTGCCATGCCCAGATAATTTTTGACGGATTTATCGGCCTTGGAAACCCGGCCGCCCCAATAGGCACCCGCCCATTTTCCGAGACTGCGCATCAGCACATAGGCGGCAACTAACGCCCACACCCAGGCCGGCATATTATCCAGCGAAAGACGCGCACCGACGAGTACGAAGAAAATGATATAAATCGGAGTCGAGAAAGAGCGGACGGTCTCAAACAGCTTTTTCGACCGGTTCGGTGCACGGTTGATCAGCACAATGCCCACCGCCATGGTCGCCAGAATCAGGTCCATGTTAAATGCGACGGCCAGACCGATACAGACCAGCAGAACGCCGATCGACATACCCAGACGCTTTTCATTCTGCGGCAGATATTTCATCATGGCATCCAGCGCAAAACCGCAGGCCACCCCGAGCACAATCGCCCCGCCGAGCTCAATAAACGTATGCATCAGCGTTTTGAAGACCGATTCGCCCCCGCCCTGCACCAGAATAGTGGCCACGGAGGTTCCCAGGCCATAGAGGGTCATCGCCAGTGCATCATCCAGAGCAACAATGGCAACAATCGCCGTCGTAAGCACCCCGGCCGAGCGGTATTCCCAAAGCACATCAATGGTCGAAGCCGGGTCGGTGGCCGAAGCAATGGCTCCGAACACCACGCCCGCGGCAATTGAAATAATCCAGTCGTTACAAACAAGATAAAGAATCAGCGTGCAGCTGACCCCCACCAACAGAAAGGCCGCAATGCCTTCCCCGATCAGAATCGCCGTAAACTGTTTTCCGTATTTCTTAAAAATGTTCGCGCTCAGCTCGCCGCCCACCAGAAAACCGATCAGCCCCAGAGCAAAGTTATTGAACGGCTGTAGTGCCTGAATGTCCGCCGGATGCAGCAGGCCGAAACCCGTATCCCCGATCAGCACGCCGATTACAATGTAACCGACCACCTGCGGAACTTTCAGCTTCTGGAAAATCCAGGCTCCGACAATTCCGCCGGCTACGCAGATTCCGAGAAGGGCTAAAACGCCTAGTTCAATTTCGTGCATTAAATTATTCCCCAATCAACTGGGCGTGGATGAAAGCAGGATCTTCCGACTCGATAATCGCCTGCCGAACCTCCGCATCCTTCAGCCGGTTACTCACCGCCGAAAGCGTGCGGATATATTTTGCGTGCTGGTCCGACCGTGCCGCCAGCATGCACACAATCTGCACCGGCTGATTATCCAGCGAGGAATAGCCCGGAATCGGCTGCTTGCTGATGGCCACCGCCATGACCAGATCCGAAACCGAATCAATACGTACATGCGGCACTCCGACCCCAAAGCCGATTCCCGTGCTCATCAGCTCTTCGCGGGCAAAAATGCCCTTCAGCAGCTCCTCGCGGTTATGAACAAAAGGCGATTCCGCCAGAAGATCCACCAGCTTGCGGAGCACCGTATCCTTGTCGATCCCGTCCACAATAATCACGCGCTCCGAGGTCAGCGTCGCGCTGCTCGTCACGCCGCTGGCTGACTTCGCCGACACCTGCTTCGAAATTCGGGAATTCACCCAGCCTTCAACATCATTACGCTTAAAGCGCCAGGTCGTTCCCAGCTTACCGCCCGGAAGGTCACCCTTTTGTGCCCAGTCATAAACTGTTCGCTCAGAAACCCGCAGGTATGCGGCCACTTCTTCGATTGTCATAATTTCGTGCATATTCGCATCTCCTGCTTCTTGATGCGGCAAACTACAACAAACCGCAAGGTTTGCAAGTAAAAGTTTCCCAATGTTTGGAAATGTACCGAAACAGCAGAAAATGGAGCCTTTTTAAATCCGAAGGTTGGAAAACCCCGCCCGAGCTGCCACCAAACCCTGGCCGGAACACACAATCCCTTTAAAGAAAACAGAATCACTTACATCACAATTAGGCTTTCTCTTGCTTCACGCCTGACACTCGGTAAGATCCTAACCTCGAATCTGGAATTTCAGGAATAAACCCATATATAAGGGTGATAGTGGGCTGCCCCCAAACGTTATGACACCTTCGATGTGACAATCTCCGGTTCATTAGTACTACGAAGGGCCGACGCACCGCGAGAATGGGAACCATTACTCGTCGGAGCGGAAGGAGGCCCGTCCTTCTGGCGTTCCTGCTGAGCAAAAAGGCCCGGCGGTATACGGCCGATCGATCGGTGGCAACGGATCCAGTTATACTCATATTTCCAGCTGTTGATCAACTCCCGACAATCTTCAAGCCCCAGAAACCAATGCTGATTAAGGCACTGAATCCGAAACAGGCTGTTAAAACTTTCTATGTGTGCATTCTGAGTCGGTTTACCCGGCTCGATAAAATGATGTTTAATCCCGAGCTTATAGGCCCACTTATCCATGGCCTTCCCTGTAAATTCCGGCCCGTTATCCGTTTGGATGGCAAACGGTTTGCCACGCTCTTCGATAATGCGGTCGAGAACGCGCGTAACGCGGCCGCCGGTCAACGAAGTATCCACTTCAATGGCCAGACATTCCCGGCTGTAGAGATCAATCACGTTAAGCGTCCTGACCGTTCTGCCGCCAGCAAGTTGATCACTCACAAAATCCATTGCCCATACTTCATTAAGCCCAGTGACCGGTGGAAGCTTATCTCCCCGCCATTTAGCCGTTTTACGTTTCTTCCTTTTAGACAGTTGAAGTCCTACATCACAATATACCCGATAAACACGCTTATGATTATCAAGCCAGCCTTCCAGGCGGATACGGTCATAAATCGACCGGTACCCCCAACGACGATGCTTCTGCGCCTTCTCTTTAAGAATGGAAGCAAGTTCAGCATCCTCTCTGCCCTTCGGCTGATAGTAATAGCTAGCCGTGGTCAGCTGTACCAGCCCGCAGCTTCGGCGCAGGCCGACATCGAAGGAGTCCCTCAGATAATCGACCGCCATGCGCTTCTGTGCAGGCTTTACCAGTTTTTTGAGTTGATGTCCTTGAGCATTTGGTTGTCGAGGCTCAGGTCGGCCACAAGGCGCTTTAGACGGCGATTCTCTTCTTCGAGTCCCTTCATCTTTTTGAGTTCGTTGACCTCCATGCCGCCATATTGGTTCCGCCAGCGATAGA
The DNA here is from genome assembly GCA_029432775.1 of Pontiellaceae bacterium B12227. Classification (GTDB taxonomy): domain Bacteria; phylum Verrucomicrobiota; class Kiritimatiellia; order Kiritimatiellales; family Pontiellaceae; genus Pontiella. The sequence continues at coordinate 60,161 of JAROAZ010000002.1, forward strand.
TGGTGCCGGCGGCAACATCGTGCTTGCGAGCCAGCTGCTCGACCGACATGCCCGTTTCGTTCTCTTTCAGAATCCCGATGATCTGCTCTTCGGAATAACGCTTCTTCTTCATGTTTATCTCCCATGTTCAGGCTTATCTTACTGAGAGATTTCACATTTTAAATGTCATAGTTTATAGGGAACAGCCCAATAGATGGAACATTTTCCATCTATCACTCTGTTCTGTTTTAAAAATTATGGAGTTAAAAATGAAAAAAATCTCATCACCATTTACGAAGCTTCACAAAACCGGATGGATAGTGTTTGGTGCTTTTTTCATCTTCTTAGTGTTCCCTCATGTTTTCTCTGACGCTGTAGCAGTCAAAGAGAAAACGGTTAACCTAGTATTCGTACTATCCATTATTCTTTTTGAATATTGGATGTCCTTCAAGCTGAACGATGTATTTCTCATCAAAAATGGCATCTTCATTAAGGGATTTTTTAAATCAGAAGAAATCATGATTAACAATATTTATGATGTAACTGATCTGTGGTTTGTCCAACCCCGTTTAGTCGTTCTTAAATTCAACACGAGGACTAGATTCGGGAAATGGACATTGTTGGTTCCTAAACGTGAAAGTTTTTTATCAGGAACAAGCCCTGGTGTTGACGCTCTGAGAAGAGCAATAGGAAAATAACCCCAACCAGCCATCTCAGGTTGTCCGCCAACGTGAAACCTGACTTGCGATCGGCCCCGTTCAGCCTAGCCGCATCCGGAGTCACCGTGACGCTGTAGCCCTACCCGCAATTCAAAAGCGTTCTGCAGGCGGCCCGCCTTCTTCGTCGTGAATGTTTGCTGCTTGGCCTGCTCTTTCCTCTACTTAAAACGGTCTGGGCGGAATAACACAGGATGATGAAATGACAGGATCATTTTCTCTTATCCGCTGAGTAGAAGTGGGTCATGATCCTGTCATTCAATGATCCTGTCCCGGCACAAAACAGTGTGCCGTTACTCCGGCACCGCCGTTAAGCTGAACAGGACTCAATCAATCGCCTGCATGCTTAATGATCGCAGGCGTTGATGCCGGTGGTGAGCGTACCCGCCAGGTATGAGTGGGCCAACTCATGGGGGTCTAAGGCAGGCGCGCCCACCACCGTTTTTATATTCTGTTCTTCAAAAAGCGTCTGCGCACGCGAGCCCATGCCGCCGGCAATAATGGCGTTGGCACCCTGTTCTGCCAACCAGGCCGGAAGCACACCCGGCTCGTGCGGCGGCGGCACCAGCTCCTGGCTGGAAGTCACGGTTTTGTTTTCGGGATCGATGTCGAGCATGGTGAACACTTCACAGTGGCCGAAGTGCATGCAGAGTTTCCCGTTGGCAGTTGGAATAGCAATTTTCATGATTTGGTTTCCTTGGTTGTTAGCTTTTCAGTTGTAATTTTTTCAACATCAGGACCGCAAAGTCCGCAAAGGAAAAGGAATTAGAACTTTGCGCTCTTTGCGTTCTTCTGTTCGTTGTATTATTTAAGTTCAAGCAGCGGTTTAATGATGTCGCGCAGCTGATGGGCGGTTTCCGTTGCGGCGTGGCTCTGAATAAACGGCAGGCCGGCATCGCACGCTTTTCCAATGGCTGGATCGATCGGCAGTTTTCCAAGGAATGGAACCCCGAAGTCGTTTGCCATTTTTTCGCCGCCGCCGGACTGGAAAATATTCACTACTTCACCGCATTTCGGGCACGCAAAACCACTCATATTTTCAACAATCCCAAGCACCGGCATGGAAAGTTTACCGCAAAACGTCAGCGATTTGCGCACATCCACCGCAGCAACCTGTTGCGGGGTGGTTACAATCACTGCTCCGGTCGGCTCTTCAATCAGCTGACAGAGCGAAAGGGGTTCGTCGCCGGTGCCGGGCGGGCAGTCGATGATCAGATAATCCAGTTCGCCCCACTCCACATCGCCGAGGAACTGTTTAATGACCCCCATCTTCATGGGCCCGCGCCAGATAAAGGCTTCGTCCTCGTTCTGGCAGAGAAACCCGACCGACATCACCTTCAGGTTACCGGCATAAATCGGGTCCACAGAATCGGCATTGGAGATCAGCGGAGCGGTTCCGAGCCCCAGCATGGTCGGGATACTCGGCCCGTGGATATCGACATCCAACAGACCCACCTTTTTTCCGGCTTCGGCGAGCGAGGTGGCCAGGTTCACCGCCACGGTACTTTTGCCGACGCCGCCCTTGCCCGACAGTACACAGATTTTATGTTTCACCTGCGCCATCCGCGCATTGATTTTACGTTGGTCCTCCGCAGGATCCACCTGCGGTTGAGCTACACATTCACTCATCTTTTGTCTCCTTCTCCGTCAAACTTTCAACACAAAGGCCGCAAAGAGCGCGAAGCCTATGAGTTGCTGCTTCGCGAGCTTTGCGACCTTCTGTTAAAAATTCAGCAGTACATATTTTCGTTAAGGGTTCTGTAATTGGTAGCCGGCATAGCCGGTGTGGATTTCGGTGTTTAGGTTTTCTTTAAAATAGGTAATGGCGGCCTCGCCGGTGCAGTGGCACGGCACCATGAAGTCCGGCTTGAATTCTTTCAGAGCGGCGGTTGTGGCTTCGAGCCGCCCGGGCGATGCGTTTTTCAGATGAAACCCGCCGATGATTCCCCAGATCCGTTGATCACTACTGGCGCTTTGAATGTGGTTGATCGTATTGATCAGCCCGGAATGGCAGCAGCCGCAAACCACGAGCAAGCCCTTCGGTGTTTCAATCCACAGCGCCATATCGTCTTCAATCGGGTCAGGCTCGGTGCCTTCGGGATCGGTGAAAAACGGACCGCCGACATCTTCCAATGGTTGGAAACGCGGAATCGGACCGGTCATCCAGACACCGCTTGAAATCTGCGTCGGTTTCCGGATCCACTTGAGCTGCGAGTCGAGCAGGTTGGCCACCACCAGCCGCTCCTCCGAAGGCATCGAAATCTCTTTCGGATCCTTGCCGGGATAGATGCTGAAGCGCCGGCTGAAAATTTTCGGGTGGGCATAAACACAGACTTCCGGATTTTCCTGCAGTACAAAATCGATCGCGCCGGTGTGGTCGTAGTGCCCGTGGCTCAGCACAAAGGCATCGATGTGGGTCAGTTCAGTTCCGCGCGTGGCCAAGTTCCGCTCCAGTGCATCGTTCTGCCCGGCATCGAACAGCAACGTACGGCCGCCGACCTTAATCAGCATTGAAAGCCCATGCTCGGCCACCAGCCCTTCCGCCGCGTGATTGTCCACCAGAATTTCCAATGATTGGAACTCCGCACTCATGATGCACGCCCCATTTCCATAAAGCGGGCCTGACCCCGCGCCATGGTTTTTCCGTCCATCAGGATGCGGGATTTCAGCCGGTAGAGCGGTGGATAGCTCTGCACCAGCGAGGCCTGAACCTCCACCCGGGCATCGCATGGCACTGAATGTTTATAGCGCACCTGCAGATCGCCGGTTACGGCTTTGACGCCGATCCGGAACAGACAGTTTGTCATGGCCGAATCGAGCAGCGAAGCAATGATCCCGCCGTGCAGAATGCCGTCATAGCCCTGCAGCTTTTCCGAACCCTGGAACGCGGCTTTCACCCCCTCGGTTTCGTGAGGCTCGAACCGGAGCCCGAGCGATCCGGCATTTTCCGTCCCGCAAAGCAGGCAGTTGCGATGGCTCTCTTTAGGCATCGGTCGGCTCCCGGCTTAATAACTGTTTCAGCTTTTCACTCAACGGAATTTTCGGCGGCGGGTTCAGGTAGTGCTCAACCGCCAGCCCGATGGTATCGGCCGCCAGCAGTGCACAGTGTTCATGATCCTCCGGCAGCGGGCCGGTGACTTCGAGCACCTGCGCCTGCGTCATGCCTTTCGCCTCATCCGGCGTCATGCCTTCGGCCAGCTGCAGCGCCATGTTGCAGCAGTGTTTAGAAAAACCGCAGCCGTTGGTCATAAATGAGCCGCTGCGGATTTTACCGCCGTCGATCCGCAACCAGATCTCCACAATATCGTCGCACTCGCCATGCACCTTGGCATAGCCATTGGCATCGCGCATCGGCCCGAACCGTTTTGCGCGCGCCTCGATGGCGGCTATTGCATTTTCGTACATATCTCGCCCCACATCGTCCGTACCGCCTGCGCGGCCTCCCCCTCGGATTCTTCCACCAGCGCCCGGGCATTCACCTGTGCGGCGGTCACCGCCGCATCGTATGGAACCCGGCCGACCGCCGTGGCCCCCTGCTCCCCGGCCAGGCGTTCAATCCGCTTCGTCATCACCGGATTGACATCCCATTTATTAATGCAGACCATGGCCTGCACCCCGAAATGGTTCGTCAGCTCCAGCACCCGCTGCAGATCATGTTCGCCGGAGAGCGTCGGTTCGGAGACCACCAGAACCGCATCGGCCCCCGTAATGGAGGCAATCACGGGACAGCCGATGCCCGGAGGTCCGTCGACCAGCAAAAATTCACTGTTCTCTTTTTCGGCCATTGTGCGCGCTTCTTTGCGCACCAGACTCACCAGCTTGCCCGAGTTTTCCGCACCGGGATGCATCCGGGCATGGACCATCGGCCCATGCCGGGAAATCGATCGATGCCATACGCCGCAATTCTGCTCCGGAAAATCGATGGCCTTCACAGGACAGAACTCAACACACGCCCCGCAGCCTTCGCAGCTGAGCAGATCGACCGTAAAGTTTTCAATGGCATCGAACCGGCAGACCTCTTCGCACAGGCCGCATTGCGTACAGTCGGCTTCACGGATCTCGGCGGCACGACCGCTGATGAAGTTTTCCGAGGTCTGGACGACCGGCTCTAAAACAAGATGCAGATCGGCGGCATCGACATCGCAGTCGGCCAGCGTCGGGCCATCGGCCAGCGCGGCCAACGAAGCGGTTATGCTCGTCTTCCCCGTTCCACCTTTCCCGCTGATAATGACGAGTTCTTTCATACTAAAGCCTCTTGTTCGCGGACTTTGCGTTCTTCTGTTAATGACTGCAGTTGCACCGGAATCGAAAGGAGGGTTTCGTGCAGCTCAGGCATGACTTTGTTCAGCGCCTGCCCGCGGGAATAGGCCACGGCCACGCGGCGGTCTTCCGGAATCTGCAGCAGCAGGGGAATCCCTTCGGCCTCGCAATATTCGCTGATCCGGTTCTGTTCTCCATTGGCGCGGTTGACTGCCACACCGAACGGAATGCCCAGTTCGCGGATCGTTTCGACCGCCAGTTTCAGATCGTGCAGGCCGAACGGCGTCGGTTCGGTAACCAGCAGCGCGGCATCGCAGCTTTTCACCGCCGTCACATACGGGCACGAGGTGCCCGGCGGGCAGTCCACAATCGTCAGACCGTCTTTCGAGGCATACTTCAGCGTTTCGCGAATCACCGGCGGCGACATGGCCTGGCCGACATCCAGCCGGCCAGAAACAAACCGGATGTGATCTTTTTTTCCGATCGTCAGCAGGCCGGTCTTTTTCTGCACCTCTTTAATCGCGCCCTCCGGGCAGATCCGGACGCAGGCCCCGCAGCTATGGCACAGCTCATTGAAAACCATCGTCTTTTTGCCCATCGAGATGATGGCACTGAACTGACACACCCGGCCGCACTCACCGCAACCGCTGCATTTTTCAGCATCCACTTCCGGCACCAGGCTGAAGGTCTTTTCCAACCGCTCAATCTCCGGCTGAATAAAGAAATGGCTGTTCGGCTCCTCTACATCGCAGTCGAGCAGCGTCACTTCATCCGAAATGGCCAGTGCGAGAGCGCATGAGATGGTCGTTTTACCGGTTCCACCTTTTCCTGAGGCGATCGCTATTTTCATGATTGGGCTCCTTTGGGTCCAAGGTCTGAAGGTCGAAAGCCGGAAGGTCCCGCTGTGGCAAAGCCCGCTGCAGCAGGAACCGACCTTGGACTTTCGACTTTCCGACCTTCGGCTTGATGCTGTTTAACCACCCAGCTGCCGACCGGCTCCCCGAGATCTCTTCCAATGACCGGGCACTTGACCTGTGTCAGGAAGTAGACCGGGCGGGTGGCGGTGCTGAGGGTTTCATAGTTGGCCTGGCCTTTGGCAATCACGAGTCCGGCTTCATAGAAAAGCCCGCGGAATGCGCTGCTGCAGTCGTCGAGAATAGTGCCCGGGGCATCGCTACCGTTTTCAACCAGTTCCGCTACCTGTTCGAGGCCGGCGGCTTTGGCGTCTTCGAGTGTGACGTCGTTAATAACGGGCGAACCTTTGACGGCATAAAAAACATCCGCACCTCCGAGCTGTTCGATCAGCAGTTTATCAAAAACAGCTTCGCCCGCATTGTCGCCCAGAAACAGAACAGATCGCGCCTGCTTTACCGCGGCGCGCAGTTGCTCAACCGGTTCATCGGGAATGGACTGGAGACGCGTTTTTTCGATAAAGCCGGAGAGCTCGAAGCGATCCCATTTAGAGGCCAGAGCAAAATCCATGATGTTGCCTGCAATCGAAAAGCGGATTGCCATTTTGAAGGGATCAATGGCATTCCGGATCACATTGCGGGCTTCATCAGCCAGCTCCAGCGCCATGCGGGTGGATTCGGTTTTGATTTCTGCATAGGGGTCAGCATGGCCAGACTCCTCCCGGATGATGCGATGGGTCGTCTGCGCCATGGCAGGCGGGGTTTCGCTCAGCTCAAATTCAGCCGCCTCACGCATGACGCGCCGGAGCGTCCGATGAACCAGCGCTTCGTCATCCTTTGTAACCATTCGCAGCGCATCGTGTGCCTGACGGACAAAGCAGGGAATGCAGTCGGTGTAACTGTGCATGCTAGACCCAGTGCCCTTCCACATTCGCACCCTCAGCCGCGTTCAACTCGCCGCGCTTAAACTTTTCAATCGCGTCGCCGACGGTGCAGCCCGGACAGGTGTACACCTTGATCTGCGCGGCATCCAGCACCGCATATGCCTTCGGCCCGCAGTTGCCGGTGATGACCGCATCGACCTGCTCATTCGCAAGATGCGTGGCTGTCTGAATTCCGGCTCCCTGCGCTGCATTCAGGTTCTGTGTATTCTCCTTGGAGGTGAAAATTCCCCGTTCGGTGAAATAAATCAGAAAGCGGGGCGCTCGGCCAAACCGGGTGTCGACGAGTGCATCGAGATCATGCCCGGCTGTTGTAATTGCAATTTTCATTTTTTCATCCTGTTTCCACCGTGGAGGCACGGAAGCTCAGCGCTTCCGGCCTCTTTGGTGAAAAATTTTAGTCTTCATTTTTTTCGCTGAGTTCAGCGAGTTGCTGTTCAAGCGATGCGAGTTGGGTGTGGAGTGTATCGATCTTGCTTTGCAGCAGCAGGGCATCGGCTGATGCCACGGCATGCTGCGCATGGTTACGGAAATATCCGCCGCACCGATTCCCACGCCCTAATCCCCGACCGCCTCCGGCTGTCTGCCAACCGGCGGTTGCATTGCCTGCGCATTTTCCAGCGCCTCGTCCTGTCATCGGTCCGGCTCCGGCCGGACCTGTTCCATTTCCATTTGGCATTTTATGCCTCCTTGTTAACTACATTGTCCTTTTCTGCGACGACAGCGGCGGCAGCCGGGCATGGAATAGCAGGCCTGATCCAGCGTGCCGTTTCGCCACGCATCCCAGACCTCGTCAATTTCGCCGGAAACGAAGGGATTGATCCGAATGCCCAGCTCCTCGGCATATTCCCGCATCCGGCGGGTAATAGCGCCGCAGATTAATACATCCACTTCCTGCTCTTTCAGGAAGGCGATTTTGTTGCGCGGGTTTCCGGACGGAAGCGAAATGCTCTCCTGCAGTTCCTCCGCATCCGTTTCAATCAATAAAACGGTCCCGGCAACGTCAAATACGGGAGCAACCCGGTTCTGCCACTCTGTAATTGCAGCTTTCATTGCATCACCCTAATGCACAAAGGGTGCCACTCAGAACGGGCCAAAAAGGATCAGCGTATACTGCTAATCAGCAACGAGTAGTAAATTATCATGACAAAATGGAAACAGGACATGGGTAGCGATTATGCAACCAAAATCACAAGAATGGTAGCGATTATGCAACCTTTAAGCCTCGCCCGGGCGTAACGTTTGAGCTGACGGCCGTCAGTTCAAACGTTACGCCTCAAGTTATTTCGGGAGGGTGAGGCCAAGGGCCTTGATCTTGCGATAGAGGGTGGTTTTATGGATACCGAGCTCTTTCGCGGTCGCGAGGCGGTTGAAGTTGTTTTTTTCCAGGGTTTGGAAAATGGCCTGTGCTTCGGCGGAACGCCGGGCGGTTCCAATGTCCGGAACACTGGAGGCGGCCGTGACGGGTGCGGATCCCTGCAGTTCCTGCGGCAGGTGACGAATTTCGATCTTAGTTCCGTTGCAGAGCACAAAAGCGCGCTCGATCATATTTTCCAGTTCGCGGACATTTCCGGGCCAGTTGTGCGCCATCAGCAGCGAGTTTGCCCCGATGGACAGCCCCTCGATCGCCTTGTTATGGATGCGATTAAAGCGCTCGATAAAATGATTAACCAGTAATGGAAGGTCTTCCTTGCGGTCGCGCAGCGGCGGGAGGTCGATCCGGATGACGTTGATCCGGTAAAAGAGGTCTTCGCGGAATTCGCCGCTTTCGACGAGCGCGGCAAGGTCGCGGTGGGTGGCGGCAATAATGCGTGCTTCGGAGCGGCGGGTTTCGTTGCTGCCGAGTGGTTCATAGGTTCGTTCCTGCAGCACCCGCAACAGCCGGACCTGCACGGCCGGACTGATTTCGCCGATCTCATCCAGGAAGATGGTTCCATTCTTCGCCTGGGCAAAGCGCCCTTCCCGATCCTGCACGGCTCCGGTAAACGCGCCCTTTTTATAACCGAAGAGCTCGGACTCCAGCAAAGTGTCCGGCAGCGCTGCACAGTTGATGGCCACAAACGGTTTCCCGGCTCGGGAACTCATGCCGTGAATGGCGCGAGCCAGCAGCTCCTTGCCGGTGCCGGTATCGCCGTGAATGAGTGCGGTGATATCTGAATTGGCGACGGAGGAGGTCATTTCGAAGACCGGCTGCATGGCCCGGCTGTGGCTGACCAGGTCGCCAAGTGTGTACCGCCCCGAAATCTGTTTGCGCAGCGTTTCAAGTTCGCTCAGGTCCCGGAAGGTTTCGACCCCCCCGATCACCTTTCCGTTTTCATCTTTCAGCACGGCCGTGGAAACGCTGGCCGGAATGCGTTCGCCTTCGGCATTCACCAGAAAGCACGGATGCGCAATCATCGACTGGCCGGTCTCGAGTGTTTTACGCAGCGCGCAGGCGCCTTCGCACATGCTGGAGCGAAAGACTTCGGAGCAGGGCTGGCCCATCGCCTCTTCCCGCGGTACGCCGGTGATGATTTCCGCCGCCCGGTTGAAGGAAGTGATACGCCAATCGTCATCGACGGTAAAAACGCCATCGGAAATGCTTTCCAGAATGGCCTGGGTTGTGGCTGGAGAATCCGTACTCATAGGGAAATAGAGTACTCCGTTCGCCTTGCTTGTCTAATTATTTTTATGTCGCAGCAATTTCGAGGCCCAGCGCCTGGATCATTTCGAGATCCGATTCATATTGGGAGCCCGCTACGGTCAGGTAGTTTCCCGTCATCATGCCATTGGCTCCGGCTGCAAACAGGTCGGACTGGCGATCGCCTAGAATATGAGACCTCCCGCCGCAAATGCGCAGGGTGACCTTCGGCAGGAGAAAACGATAGACCGCAATAATCTTCAACGCTTCCTCCGCGCTCATCGGCTCCTGATCCTTCATTGGGGTGCCGGGGTGTGCATAGAGAAAATTGATCGGCACACTGTCGACCCCCAGATTGCGCAGCGCAATGGCCAGATCGATCCGGTCCTGCCAGGTTTCGCCCATACCGAAAAGGCCGCCGCTGCAGACTTTCAGCCCGGCGTCCTGTGCGGCCTTCACCGTGGCGAGCCGCTCGGACCATTCCTGCGTGGTGCAGATTTCAGAATAGTAGTTTTCAGCGGTTTCCATGTTGTGGTGGAAACGGGTCACGCCGGACTCTTTGAGCATCGCCAGATCTTCCGGAGTCAGCCGGCCGAGCGAACCGCAGACCGGCGCTTCTTCACCGCCGCCGATGCGTTTGACGGTTTCGGCCAGCTCCTTCAGCTCGTCGGTGGAAAGTTTTCCACCGCTGGTGACAACACCGCATTTGCGGTTCCCCTCTTGAATATCTTCGCGGATCTGTTTTTCCAATGATTGGGAATCCATAAAGGGATAGACCTCGATCTCGGTCGAGTTGTGCCCGCTCTGGGAGCAGAAGCGACAATCCATATCGCACTTGCCGCTCTTGGCATTGATGATCGAACAGAGCTCAATCTGCTTACCGAAGAACGCTTCGCGAATTTCGGAAGCCGCCGCAAGCAGCTCGGTTTCATTGCAACTGACCAGCTCCAGTGCTTCTTCTGCAGAGCAGCCGGTTCCGGCGAGACATTTTTCTAAGATTCGTTCAATCATCGTTTTATACCTGACTATATCATCGGAGGGTGCTGCTCTGTCAGCACCACGCCGACGACGGAGCGTCGCTCTCCAGTTTTAACTGAATGCTTTGAAAGCAGTCTCTTCCTTGTTTTGAAGGCGCGGAGTTAATCACGAAAGCGATTCCGGCACAAAGGGAAATTTCACACTGCAGGGACACTCCATGTCCCGCTCAACCTGATACTGTTTATTTTCATGCATAAATTCTAAAAAAGTCCATCACCTCATCTGAGCACTTTAAAATTATGTGTAAACAATATTCGTTTTGGTGCATATCATGCGGTAGATTGGCTTTAAGTGTGGAGATACTCTTTCGGGAGACAATGCACCAAGAAGGACTGGGGAATTGTTATGGGTATGAAGGGCCAGATAGGCTATCCGGTTAAAGGCGAATTGTGCGGACATGGCGATACAGTTTCCCCTCGTTTTGAAGGGGTATTTCATTGCCCTAAGGCAGGGCTCTTTCGAAGAAAATGAAACAGGTGGTATTAATGAAAGCAAGAATATCAGATGAACAAAAAAAAGCGGCACTCGAAAAGCTGAACGGATCAATCCAGGAAACCGAACGAGTTCGAAATGTTGCAGGCAACTCACGCGAAATTTTAGATGACCTTGACCGTCAGTTTTCTGAGATCACCAAGTTGGACAAAACTGATTTTTCTTTTTTGTTTTTTGCGACGGCGCTACAGACTCTCCGTTGGGTGATTTCTCCAAGAATCGGTGAATCATTCAACCCAGAGGATCGATTAGCTGAAAATGATAAATCTATCAAAGATGATATTAAAAATAAGAATAAAGATTATCAGAAGAAACATAAGGACTGGAATTCCGGGAAAAGCAAGGAAGGATATAAAGACTGGCAGAATATTGTCTTCAGCAAACCTCCCTTTGACACCGTCAGCGGCTCCGCTCAGTTTGGATTGAACTTATCGGGTTTAAACCATCGCTATAAAACACTGGGGCATGATCCAATGCTGGGCTGGATTTTCGGAACGATAAATATCATGACTGATACCGCCACCATGAATACACTCCGCACTTTCGATATAGAAAAGGGTCGCTTTATAAAAGAAACAACAATTGGCCATGCGATAAATGATTTCATCTGCAGTGCCAAAGAAGATTGGCACAGGATTCCGGCTGCCGTATTTGCCGAAGGTATTCATCTCAAATCCGACGAATTTACAAAAATAGGATTACCAGTTCCGCTAGTATCAGTGTTCTCTGAAAAACTGGCAGAAGCCTTGTGTAAGGATCACTATGACAAGTTATGCCTTGTGAAAGATCTGCGAACGGTCGGGCGGCAGGCGGCCTTTTCCATAATCATAAACATGATTATCAGTGCTGTACATGGTCTGTTTTATGACCCTGAAAAATATCCAGATCCTAAATTGTACGAGGTAAAGACGCGGAAAATATTGCTTTATTCAAATGCAATGGCCTCTTCGAGCAATCTTATTTCTGTTGCAGTGAAATCGTATGCAGGGGACGTGACCGCCTGGCAGAAACTTGATATCGGCGGGTTAGCGGTCACTTTGTATCGGATTGTTACCGACGTAGATTTTATCTGTAAAATCAAAGAAGAGTTTATAACAAATGGCTTTGATGAACTGATTTCAGGAAAAGAACTTCAACGGAAGGATGGATAATATGAGTAAGGTAAAGGTGGTAGGGGCATGTCTCAGCGGCGGCGTTGTTGGATATATCATTTATCGTACGGGAAAGACGGATGGGGTGAAGGAGGGGTATGCTAAGGCTTCCGATAAATATGAAGATAAGTTGCGGGAGCAAAGGGATAGAGAGAAACAGATTCGCAGAGATCTTTTTGGTGAATATAACCCCTTTATCTGCCCGGATGGGTGGGACAAAGCCTTCTGGAATTCGAAAATCGAACAGTTTGTCAGCAAACTGGGTCAGGGTGAAAGTGTAGCGCCTTCGGATATTATCGCTGGTTTTATCGACAGTCTGCTGGAAGATCTCGATTCCAACCTTTTTGCTGAAAGCTGCCGGCAGCTGAAAGTAATCAGGAAAGTGGTTTTTGCTGATCGAAAGAAGAAGTTGACGATTGACGAGGCAGACCGAAAGCTGGCAATCGATTTTCTTGATCGATTTATTGATCCGCAAAATCTGAAGCAGGCAGAGCAATACCTCGAAGTAAAGGAAGACGACACCGATGAATCCGAGTTGGAGGAACTACGGACAGAACTTCTGAAGCTACGAACTGAAATACTGGCAAGCTTAGAGGATGTCAGCGGCTGTAACATTCTGGTTCTCGGTAAGACCGGTACAGGAAAAAGTTCGCTCTTAAATTATCTGGTTGGAAGCAAGGTCTGCGAGGTCGGAACGGGAAAACCCGTTACAAAAAAAGGAATATATAAGAAGGAGGCTCTGGTTGATGATCTGATCGTAAATATTTATGACAGCTGGGGTATAGAGGCGGGCGATAAATTTGAAGAATGGCAGGAGATGATCCGTCGGGAAAAGGAAAAGCATGATGTGACCAGAGACCCCTCTGAATGGTTTCATGCAATCGTTTATTGTATCCAGGCGGGCGGACACCGTATTGAAGATATTGATACCGATATCATTAAAGACTTCTGCGAAGAAGGATATTTTCTTGTTCCTGTATTAACGAAAGCCGACCTTTGTTCCGAGGCCGATGAAGAGGGATTGAAAAGTACGCTCTCCCGGCATTGCGGAATAGATCCCTCTTCCATCGTTGCGGTCTGTTCTGAAAAGAAAGAGCTTCGGGGCGGAGGAGGCTGCGATCCTTTTGGAGGCGAAGAACTCAAAAGAACCTTAATTGACGGCTATTGTAAAACCCTCGTCGATTTTCTGCCTAAGCGGTTTATCCATATGGGTATTAAGGAAATTGAGCATTTCCGCAAAAAGGGGAAGAGTGAAATTGCGAAGCAGGAAATGAAGAATTTTGATAATGACGATAACAAGAGGTCGCTCGAGAAGAAAACCAGACTTTTTGCTGAGCAGTTCCAGGAAGTAGACTTCCCCCGCATCATACGTCAGGAAATCGAAAAGTCGGTGCGCACCGGAAAGAATCTGTCAGCGGCAATTGATTATGATAAGAACTTTCTCTTCGATTCTTCTGAACCATTCTTTGATCCCTGCGATTCATTCTGGATTAATGCATTGAAGGGTATTTTCGCAGCTATTATTGCTGCTCCAGCATCGCTTTACGTTTTAATTTCGGGGCTTATCAATGGCAAACAGGAGCATCAAGAGGAGCTGGAAGGAGCCCTGGATACATTCTGCAACAAGTTGATTTCTCTTCTTGAACAACAGGAGGAGGCACTCAGGAAGCAGGTTGAAGAAATCTTTGTTAAGAAGCTCTCTCAATCCAGTGGCACCTGAGTCTTCGGAAGATTACTTATGTCGAAATCATGCAATGTGTTAGTGGTGGGATGGACCGGTGCCGGTAAAAGTTCATTGGTAAACTATCTGACAGGTGCTCCTGTCGCACAGGTCGGCGTAGGCACCCCTCAGACCGACCGGGATGATGTACCCAGCTACCAGGCCTCTTTTGGCGATATAAAGATGAGGCTTTTTGATTCATGGGGAACCGAGAACGATAAGGTTTCGGAATGGAAAAACAGGATTAGAAAAATTGTCGAAAAGGGGCACGGAGGTTCAACCATAGGAGCCGTCTGGTTCCATGTCGTTGTCTATTGTATTTCGTGCGGTAATTCAAGGGTTCAGGATCTGGATTGTGAAATGATACAATATTTCAGATCCGAGGGGTTCTCTGTGGTTATAGCTCTTACTAAGGCAGACCAAGCTGATGATGCTCAAATGATGGATCTCAAGCGGACACTTAACTTTCCGCTTCCCAAAGTTCCAGTTTCTTCCGGTGGAGAAAACCGTATGGGCACTATTAATCCTTGTGGCAAGGATGACCTGTTGAATGCACTGATCATCGAGTCCATTGGAAATCTACCAGAACGTCAAAGCATATTTTCTTTGAGCTTGCTTGAGGAATGGAAGAAGAAGATGTATGAGGCAGTTCGGTATAAAAAAGTCAGCCGTATTGAAAATAAAAATTTAGAAAATTGGATTCAATCGCAGGCAGAAGAGTTTTCCTCTTTCTTATCAGATAAGTCCTCTGCGTTTATCCGTCAAGAGCTCCTGATCTTTTCACGTTTGGGGAATTATTCTTCAAGCAGTCTGGATTGTTCTCTGTTGTTATCTGAATTAAGTCATGATCTGTCATTCGGAGAAACCGTTTTATGCGTTGTACTGGCCCCGCTGCTTTTGGTTCCTGCAGTTTTAGATATCGTCTTTAATGGAGAGAAACAGGAGCGAAAAAAGCTTGAGGGCCTGATTTGCAAGTATGAAAGGCACTTTATAAATCAGGTCAAAGATGTAAAAGGTATGCAGCGTAAAAACCTGAGAGGAAGGTTATTGGAATTGAATGTTTGAACTAACATATCAACCCGAAAATAACGGGCACGGATATCCGTGGTAGATTGTAAATCAAACTATCCATCATCATCTACACCGTCATTGTGAATGCCCTCGAGGAGTGGGGTGCCCTTTACCTTCCTCCTGTGAAAATGAACCGATGAAACGAAGCAACACCCAGTCAGAACGGCAGATGGATATCGACCGGCGGATTCGGGCGGAGGAATTTCCTTCGGTGCCGGAGCTGGCGGCGGATTGGGAAGTGGATGAGCGAACGATTAAGCGCGATATTGAGTTTATGCGCGATCGATTACAGGCTCCCATTGAATATGACCGGAAACGGCGCGGTTATTTCTATTCCGAACCAACCTGGGGACTACCGGCGATTTCGATGCGGGAGGGTGAGTTAGTTGCCGTGCTGTTAGCCCGGCGGGCATTGGAGCAGTATGAGGGGTTACCGCTTGGGGAAATGCTGAGTCATTTTTACAGCCAGTTACTTAAAACGGCGGGCCAGCAGGTCGGCGTCAGTGCGGCCACAATCTTTGATCGGTTCAGCTTTGTTCCCCCACCCTCCCTTCCCGTGGATGCCGGAATCTGGGATACGCTCGTTCAGTGCCTACTGAATTCACACTCGGTGGAGATTGAATACCTAAGCGCAAGTGCAACTCAACAACGTACCTATCAAATGGATCCACTTCATGTCGCGAATATCGAAGGCGAGTGGTATTTGTTTGCACATAGTCATTACAAAGGCGACGTGATGCAACTGGCGATTTGCCGCATCCGTAAAGCTGAAGATTCGGGAAAGACATTCCAATGCTCGGAAACATGGGGCTCCGAAGAACTCAAGCAATTACTGTTCGGTCGCTATGCCTCTATGCAGGGCGAATCTGAAGAAATTCGTATTTCTGTGGATTCTGCCTATGCATCACAGATCCATTTAAAGCAGTGGCATGCTCAACAAAAGGTGACTGAGCAACCGGATGGATCGATTGAAATCTCCTTTCCGGTCTCGAGTGGTGGTAGCAAGCAGCCCTATGCAAACGTCATCGGCTGGGTCCTAGGCATGGGCTCACATGCCAAGGTGATTGCCCCTGCAAAACTTAAGCGTCTTGTTAAAAAAGAGATCGCCGACATGCTGGCGACATATTAACCCAGCCTGAAGTTTTCGGGTATTCTTGAGTACAAGGACATCCTGTGCCCCTCCCGGTCGTCTAATCTACAGACGAACTATTCAACCAGGAGAGGAAGCCCATTCATGTGGAAGAAAATATCTATCAGCATCACTTTGTTCTGTGCCAGCAATGCGCTTTGCAACAATATCCCACAATTTGAGATTAAGCCGCTCGATGCACAATGGAAGGCGCAATACGACCGCATTGAGGGAACGACTCACCTAGAGAAAAGCCACAATGCTCTCACCACGCTGCAAATGAAATCTGTGGCAGCGATTGAACTGTGGCGAGAAGAAAAGGCTCTTGCGGAAACAGCGAAGGAACTTTACCTATCATTGGATAAAGAGGGGCAGGATCTGTTGCTAAAGACACATGCGGCATGGCGCACCTACATCGAGCTACATGCAAGTTTAGTCACAGATGGTTGCAGGGGCGGTTCCGCCCGAGGGCTCTATTCATCGTCAACAATACGAATTGAAACTAAAAGGCGAACAAAGCTTTATCAAGAGCTTTTGAGTGGCCTTTCCCCCTGTAAAACGGGGCTTTCGATGTACGAATAGCCATTGGCTCGATTTTCTCCTGTTCATCGGCGAAGGTGGATTTTATCTTATTGTTTTTCCAACCCCTGGAGGCGTTTTTCTGTGAGTAGTGTTCCATTTGCCCATCTTCATTTTCATTCCTGCTATAGCTTGCTCGACAGTACGGCCAAAGTGAAACCGGCGGTTGCGGCGGCGGCGGACATGGGCATGAATTATCTGGCGCTGACGGACCATGCGGTTCTGTTCGGCGCGGTGGAATTCTACAAAACCTGCCGTTCCGGCGGACTGAAACCGATTATCGGCTGCGATATGTATGTGGCTCGCAAGGGCGTCGAAGTCCGGGAGTCCCAGCGCGATAATATGAGCCTGGTGCTGCTGGCGGAGACGCAGCAAGGCTACGAGAATCTGGTTAAGCTGGTTTCGTATGCCCACCTCGACGGCATGTATTACAAGCCGCGGACGGATAAGGCACTGCTTCGTGAGTACAGCAAAGGGCTGATTGCTCTTTCGGGCGATATGCGCGGCGAAGTGGCCGAAGCCTGCCGCAACGACGATGTGGAAGCCGCCTGCAGACTGGCAATGGAATATTCCGACATCTTCGGTCCGGGCAACTTTTTCATTGAGATTTTCGACCACGGGCTGGAAGAAGAAAAACTGATGCTCCAGAATCTGCTGGAGGTTTCCAAACGGACCGGCCTGCCGCTGGTGGCGACGAACGATGTGCATTATGTCCGCAAGGAACATGCCGAAGCGCACGATGTGCTGACCTGCCTCCAGCGCAGCTATCTCGTGGCCGATCCGAACCGGTACCGGTATCACGGCGAAGAGTATTATCTGAAGAGCGGCGAGGAGATGGCCGCGCTTTTCCCGGACCATCCTCAGGCGATTTCAAACACGATCGAGATTGCGCAGCGCTGCGACGTGGAATTCTTTTTCCCGGAAAAAGCGGAAGACCTCCATTTTCCGCATTTTCCGCTGCCCGACGGGTTTGAAAAAGACCTCGACTATCTGGTTTATCTGGGCAAAAGAGGCCTGAAAAAACATTACGGCATTGAGGACCTCGACAATCCGACGACCGAGCAGGAAGCAGTTATTAAAGAACGCTTCTACTACGAAGTCAGCGTGATTGTTAAAACCAACTATATTAACTATTTCCTCGTGGTGGCCGACTTTATTCAGTGGGCACGGCGGCAAGGCATTCCGGTCGGCCCCGGCCGCGGATCAGGCGCGGGTTCGATGCTGGCCTACTCGCTGGAAATCACCACCATCGAGCCGTTGAAATATAACCTCATTTTCGAACGGTTCCTCAATCCGGACCGTGTTTCCCCGCCCGACTTCGATATCGATTTCTGTCCGACCCGGCGGCAGGACGTGATTCAGTATGTGCGCGATAAATATACCGAAGAGTGCGTGGGCCAGATTATCACGTTCGGAACGCTGGGTGCCAAAACCCTGATGCGCGACCTGGGGCGGGTGCTCGAAATTCCGCTGCCCTACTGCGACCGGCTGGCCAAAATGATTCCGGACACGCCGGGCACCACCATGGAGAAGGCGCTGGCGGAAAGTCCCGAGTTTAAGCGGGCCACCAGCACCGAACCCGACGCGCTGCGGATCATGAAATATGCCAAACTGCTCGAAGGCCTGCCGCGTCATACCGGTATGCATGCAGCCGGCGTGGTGATTGGCGAAAAACCGCTGATCGAGATCATCCCGCTCACGAAAGAGGCGAAGGAAGGCCTCACGGTGGTGCAGTTCGAAAAGGGCCCGACGGAAGAGATCGGTCTTTTGAAGATGGACTTTCTGGGGCTGAAAAACCTGACGATTATCTACGAAGCCTGTGCGCTGATTAAGCGGAACCACGGCATTGATATCGACCCGGAAAAGATCGATATCGAAGACGAAAAGGCGTTTGAGCTGTTAGCCCGCGGCGACACCGTCGGGGTGTTCCAGTTGGAATCGGGCGGCATGCGCGACACCCTGCGACAGGTGGCGCCGGACTGTATTGAGGATATTATCGCGATTCTCGCTCTCTATCGTCCGGGCCCGATGCAGTTTATCCCGACCTATATTAAACGAAAGCATGGTCAGGAGACGGTGGAATATGACCATCCCCTGCTCGAACCGATCCTGAAAGAAACCAACGGGATTATTGTTTATCAGGAACAGATTCAGCAGGCCGCCCAGAAGCTGGCCGGCTTCTCGCTGGGCGAAGGGGATATTCTCCGCCGCGCCATGGGGAAGAAAAAGCCTGAGGTGATGGACCAGCAGCGCGGCAAATTTGTTCAGGGCTGTAAAGACACGAACGATATGACCGAAAAGCTCGCGAATGCGATTTTCGATAATATCACCGAGTTCGCGAAATACGGTTTCAACAAATCCCACTCGACCGCCTACGGTTTCGTGACCTATCAGACCGCCTGGCTGAAGGCACACTATCCCGCCGAGTTCATGGCCGCCCTCATGTCGGGGGAAATGGGTAACTCCGATAAACTGACCGGATTCATTGCAGAATCCAAAGAAGTCGGCATTGATGTGCTTCCGCCCTGCGTGAACGAATCGATCGGCCGGTTTAACGCCGTGCAGGACGGCAGCGGCATCCGCTTCGGCATGGCCGCGATTAAAGGGGTCGGCGAAGGGGTTGTGGAAGAGATCGTGGCCGAACGGGATGAAAACGGACCGTTTGAAGGACTGATGGACTTCTGTTCCCGCATTTCAAGCGCCAATAAAAAGGTGATCGAAAGTCTGATTCGCTCGGGCGCCTTCGACTTTTGCGGTGTGCACCGCGCCCGGTTGTTCAATGGCATTGAGACAGCTATCGGCCGCGCGGCTGAAGCGCTGAAGGACAAACAGGCCGGTCAGGTTTCGATGTTTGATATGATGGGCGGCGGAGCGGAAGAGGAAACGGGAGCAAGCTCAGACGAAGAGCTGCCGGATGTGCCCGAGTGGACCGAATCCGATATGCTGGCTGCAGAAAAGGAGCTGATCGGCTTCTTTATTTCCGGCCATCCGCTGGCCCGCTATGAATGGGTGCTGAACAAGTTTGCCCTGAACAGGGTTTCCGAACTGGCTGAAATGCAGCCCGGAACCCGAACACGCATCGGCGGCATGATTACGGAAATGCGCAAGCTGTTCACAAAAAAAGATCAGAAGCCCATGGCCACCTTCAGAATCGAAGGCCTGGAAGGCTCGATTAACGCCATAATTTTCCCCGGCCCCTTTGAGCAATACGGCCAACTGATTGCTGAAGACGAAACCTTGATGATGGGCGGCACCCTGATGGAAGAGGAGAGTGGCGATCCGAAGTTCCAGGTCATGGAAATCTTTACGCTGGAACAGGCCGCAGGAGTTTTCTGCAACCGTCTGAGTATTCATCTGCCGGAAATGGGTGTGAATGAACAGGTGATGACCACCCTCAAGGAGGCCGTTACTGAATTTCCGGGCGGAACGGCCCTGAATCTCTGTATTGAATTTGTTGAGGGCCAGAAGGTCTTTCTAAACACAGACCACACCTATCGTGTCCGACCGTGTTCGGAGTTTGAACACCGGATTGATCAGGCGTTGGGCGAAGGGCTGGTCTATATTGCGGCCAAATCAGATGCGCTGAAAAATCCACCCAAACCCCGGAAGTGGGAGCGGAAAAAGGGGTAAGGACAGATCGGGGCCCCAGAGATCAGAGGGCAGAAATCAGAGACCAAGGAGAGAAGCATCATGTTTATCGTACACGTCTTCATTCATGTTAAGCCGGATTATCTGGAAGCCTTCAAAGCGGCTACACTCACCAACGTGCAGAACTCCATCCAGGAAGCCGGCATTGCCCGATTTGATTTTCTACAGGATGCCGATCCCAACCGCTTCGTGCTCGTTGAGGTCTACCGCACGCCGGAAGACGCCGGGAAACATAAAGAAACGGCTCACTATGCCACCTGGCGCGACACCGTTGCCCCCATGATGGCCGAGCCGCGCTCCAGCATGAAGTACACAAACATTGCGCCGGACGAACAGGGCTGGGACTCTCCGGCATAAAAAAAATCCAGGCATTGGAAATTTCCAACCCCTGGATTTTCAGCACTTCCAATCTCTGGAAA
This sequence comes from Pontiellaceae bacterium B12227, assembly GCA_029432775.1. Taxonomy (GTDB): domain Bacteria; phylum Verrucomicrobiota; class Kiritimatiellia; order Kiritimatiellales; family Pontiellaceae; genus Pontiella. Next base: position 80,835 of record JAROAZ010000002.1, read on the forward strand.
ACGGCTTAGTCGAGTTTCTTCAGTCCGCCCATGTAGGGCTGAATGGCTGCCGGCAGGTCGATGGATCCGTCGGGATTCTGATAGTTTTCCATGATGGCAATCACAAGGCGCGGCAGCGCAACGCCGGAACCGTTGATGGTGTGCACAAACTGCGGCTTGCCGTTTTCGTCGCGATAGCGGATGCCGGCGCGCCGGGCCTGGTAGTCTTTAAAGTTGGAGCAGGAAGAGACTTCCAGCCACTTATCCTGCGCAGGCGCCCAGAGTTCGATGTCGTAGCACTTGGATGCGCTGAATCCGATATCGCCGGTGCAGAGTTCAATCACCCGATAGTGCAGGCCGAGCTTCTGCAGCACCTTTTCGGCATCCAGCGTCAGCTTTTCGTGCTCTTCTTCGGACGTTTCGGGCGTGGTGAATTTCACCATTTCCACTTTATCGAACTGGTGCACGCGCAGCAGGCCGCGGGTATCTTTACCGGCAGAACCGGCTTCGCGACGGAAGCACGGCGTGTAGGCCGTGTGCAGAATCGGCAGTTCTTTATCCAGAATCTCGTTCGCATACATGTTGGTGACCGGCACCTCGGCGGTCGGGATCAGATAGAGCCCGTCCAGCGGAACGGTATACATATCTTCCGCAAACTTCGGCAGTTGGCCCGTACCGGTCATCGTCTGTTCATTGCACATGAACGGCGTGGCCACTTCAACATATCCATGCTCTTCGGTGTGCAGATCGAGCATAAACTGGATCAGCGCGCGCTCCAGCTTGGCACCCCGGCCGGTAAACAACGGGAAACCGGAGCCGGAAAGCTTGGCCCCGCGCTCCAGATCGAACAGACCGAGCTTTTCGCCCAGGTCCCAATGCATCTGCGGTTCAAAATCGAGTTCTTTCTTTTCGCCCCAGGAACGAATGACCGGGTTATCGTCTTCGGTCTGACCGACCGGCGTGGTGGCGGACGGCATGTTCGGAATATATAGGAGTTTCAATCGCAGATCGGCTTCCACTTCGCGCATTTCTTCGTCGAACGCGGAGATTTTATCGCCCATCTCGCGGACCTGCGCTTTGATTGCTTCCGCGTCGCCGCCTTCCTGAATGATTTTACCGATGCTTTTGGAAATCTTGTTGCGCTCCGCCTTCAGCACTTCAGATTCGCCAACGATTTCACGCCGCCGGGCGTCGAGCGCCAGTACGGCATCCACATCCACGTCGGCATTACGGTTGACCATTGCCGCCTTCACAGCATCGGCATTTTCACGAATAAATTTGATGTCCAGCATGTTGCACCCCTATCGGTTTTTAAAAAGAGGGCGTATTATTCGCCTAATCTTCCAAGGTTTGGAAGCGGGAAATGCGCCCATTTCCTTATTTCCGGAATTAGTATAACCACAGATCCACACGGATTTTCACGGATTGTTTTCCTTCCGTGTTTATCTGTGCTGATCCGTGGCTTTACCTGATTTCTAATTTCAAATTCTCTGCGGAGCGTGCTAGCTTCTGACTCTCTTTGGGAAACGGGAAGCGAAACATGAATATTGATCAGGTATACGGGCAGGTGGTTGAGAAGGTTCTGCGGGAGGGCAAGAAGAAGTCCAACCGGACGGCCACGGATACGATTTCGGTGAGTGGTTGTATGATTGACTACGACATGGAAAACGGATTCCCGCTGCTCACCACCAAAAAGATGGCCTGGAAGACGCTGCGCGTTGAGCTGGAAGGCTTCATCCGCGGCGTCACCGACAAATCGTGGTTTCAGGAACGCGGCTGTAAAATATGGAACGAGTGGTGCTCACCGACCAAAGTACCCTATGGTCACGATGAAGCAACCTATCAAGCCATGGCGGATGAGAAGGATCTCGGCCCGATCTACGGGTTCCAGTGGCGTAATTTTAACGGCGCGTATACGTTTGGTGCTGAAGACTTCACCGGCGGGGTCGATCAGTTGGCCAATGCCATCGAAACCCTGAAGACCAACCCGGACAGCCGACGCATTCTGGTGAATGCCTGGAATCCGCAGCAGCTCAGCGAAATGGCGTTGGTGCCGTGCCACTATTCCTACCAACTGCTCTGCAACGACGGCGTGCTGGACCTGCTCTGGAATCAGCGCTCGTGCGATATCTTCCTCGGTATCCCCTTCAACATTGCTTCCTATGGCCTGCTGCTGGAGCTGATTGCCAAAGAGTGCGGCATGAAAGCCGGCAAGCTGATCGGTTTCCTGGGCGACGCCCACATTTATGTGAACCACCAGAAGCAGCTGGACGAGCAGATGGCACGCGAGCCCTACGCTCCGCCCACGCTGAAACTGGAAGGATATGATTCCCTCTTTGACTGGGAGTGGCAGCACGCCACGCTCGACGGCTATGAATGCCATCCCAGCATTAAAGGTGAGGTGGCGGTTTAACGGGTAACCACTAATCTTCACTAATACGCACTAATTGATAACGGTCCACACGCAAAGCAGTGATGAATTTAAAAAGCACTATACTGATTAGTGGCAATTAGTGAGGATTAGTGGTGCATTCTTTTCCACCTTCAGAGCTAATTCGCCCAAAGAAAAAAAGCCGCATCACGACCATGAAAATATACGGAGAACGATCATGATTGCCATTGTTGCCCGCTCCCGGAACGGAGTCATCGGAAAAGACGGCGGACTGCCGTGGCGCTGCAAGGGCGACCTGCAGTTTTTTAAGCGCACCACGATGGATCGGAAAATCGTCGTCGGCCGCACCACCTTTGACGGGCTTCCGCCCCTGAAGGGACGCGACATCTATGTGCTGACCCGCAAAGCCGATGCATCCTTTGCAAACGGCACGGCCATTCACTCCCCCGATCAGGTTCCAACCGATGCCATTGTCTGCGGCGGAGCGGCGATCTATGACCTGCTGCTGGAGCAGTGCGATGAAATTCTCGTGACCACGGTCAAAAAAGAGGTCGAAGGCGACACTTTTTTTAACGATCAATGGCTGGAAGGTTTTACCGCCGGAGACACCCTGGAAGAAACCGACGAATATTCGATTGTTTCGTACCAGCGTGATGCCTGACCGGCGTAATCAGTCTGCGATATGCCCCATGTCGGGAATGGTCGATGCCTCACTCTCCCGATTCCCCTGGAAGTGCGGCGACATGATTTCCACACCGGCCGCGGCAAAATTATCCTGAATGTTCTGATGCAGGTTGGAACGGATCGGGAACCGACGTTCCGGGTGCTTGGTGGTTACAATCAGCTTATATTCGACATAGAAATCATCCAGCTTGAGTTGCAGCACTTTAGGAGGCGGACTTTGAAGCACATCGTCGACCCCCTCAGCTGAAGCAATCAACAGCTCATGCACTTTACGCCACGGCACATCATACCCGATCGTAATGGCGGTGCCCACATTCACCCCGCCCCGCTCGGCCATGCGGCTGAAATTAATAATGTGATTGGTCGAAACCGATGCATTGGGGATGGAAATAATCTCGTTGGTCGGTGTTTTCAGCCGTGTAGAGAATGTTCCGCGGGAAACGACACTGCCGCGCAGTCCGCTGATTTCCACAAAGTCGTCGTTCACAAACGGGCGCATATAAGTGAGTACCAGGCCGGCCACAATATTCCCGACCGCTGACGTTGAACCCAAAGAAACAAGCACCCCCATAAAAATTGAAATCCCCTTAAAGGCCGGCGAGTTGGAGCCCGGAATAAAGGGAAACGCCACGACCGCTGCAAATATGATGATTACAATTCTTACCAGCCGGTAGGTCGGATCGGCCCAGTCGCGGTAGAACCCTCTGATCCGCACGCGCCCGTCATCAATCTGTTTGAAGATGTGCTTAAAGCTTCGAAGGATTAAAATGGTAATCGCAATAATGATGATCATGGCAAACAGATTGGGGATATTTTCAACAAAACTTTTTCCGAAATTAATCACCGGCGTACTGACCAGATCAAAGAGCTTGGCCGATAAATTATAGGTCCACGGGAAAAAACTGAGTATCAGATTGAGATAGAGAATGAAAATCCATGTCACGAGAATAAAACGGATGAACTTAATGATGCTTCCGTTAATCGTTACGATCGTATCGCCATCGATAAACTTGAACATTTTCTGCCCACCGAATTTTTTCGCAATGACCCCGATCTCTCTATTGCTTATTTTTTTTATGACGAACCAGATGAGTAGAAAACCGATGGTCGAAAGCACAGCCATAATACCGCTTTTAAGGTAGGAATCGGTGGTGTGATCTTTCCGGTACCGGATAATACTCTCCTTGATCAATCGCTGCCAATGCTCTGCCAGCTTCTCCCGCTGGACATCATGATGTTCTGCATCGGACTCCCAGACCGCACACAGGACATCCGAGTCCAGCATAATCAGGCTGACGTTGAGTTCATCATCATGATGAATCGAAAAATCCTCGGTGCTGACTAAAGGCGATTTTGCAGCCCTTAGAATTCGACGGTTGAGCACTTCTACCCGTTTCTCCGAGGATACCGAGGAAATATCCGGAACCTCGAAAAGCTCCCGGCCATGAAACATGAAAACCGCCGTTGAGTTGGTTCTTTCAGCCTCCTGTGCCTGCAGACCGGCCAAGGGGAGCCACAACAACATCGTGATCACTATCCAGCGTTTCATACCATCTCCTCATAAACCGCGCATTAAACTGCGGAAAAGAAAACCTCTCGGCTCCCGGGAATTTGAGTTGGATTATCTTCTATTTCACCAACTCAATCTCACCCGGCTGCCAGGTTTTGTCGTACCATGGCTCCAGCGGGCCGTAGAGGCGGAGAATGGCGTTCCAACCCTTTCCGGGAATCGTCTGGACCCAGTTGCCCTCTTTGCCTTCCGGGGCCTCGGGGCCGAAGTAAATATCGACCGATGTATCGGGGTTCGCGACAACGCCTTTCTTCTCGCTGCCCACAAACGGGAACCGCTGGTCGGTCTGCAGCTGGGAGCGCGTCTGGTTGTCGTAGATACATACCGACCAGAAATTCTTGGCCGGAATATTGGGCGGAAGATGCAGTTTATAGGTCCTGGACCCATCAAGCCGGTTCTTTTCAGCATCCACAAAAGCGAGGGCATACTTCGAGCCCTTCCCGCGGAAGTTGAAGGACATCGCCGGCGTGATACCCGTGGCGTAGAAAAGCATGAAGGAGTGGGCATCCAGCCGATGAGCACCGTTATCCATAAACTCATGACTTCCGCCGATGAAAGCGGTCCCCCACGCACTGTCTGGATAGTAGGGCTGCAATTTATCCCGATTTCGGAAGGTCAGGGCGCGGGCCGTGGCGGTTCCGACATCGGCCGCCTCGGTCAGAATCTTTTTCATGCGCGCATCCGGCTCAAAGGGTTTACCTTTTTGAATACCGATGGAGGCGAGGACGCCGAGCACTTCCGGGTCCATGGACTCGGCGGGCTCGTACTGAACCGTTGCATTGACTTCCTCGAAGAACGTGTAGTCCATGGCATGGAGCGTATTAAAGGCGACGCCCGAGGCATTGGAAAATTTCATCTTCGGCGGATTATCCTTACTCGCCAGCGGATAGGCCCGGAACAACTTTTTGGTGGCCTGAACCGCCGGTTTGGGATCGCCGTCTACCTGAAAGCCCCGCCAGACAACCCAGTTACCGTAGGTCCGCGTATGAGCAACATGATAGCCCTCCGGAATATCACCCTCGTAACCGGGAGGAAGAATCAGAAACTTGCCGCCTTTATTTTTATCCGGCCCGAGCCGGCCGAAGTCGGTCACATAATGGAACCAGGCATCGTCGATGATTCCGAGCACGTCCGGGGGCGTTTCGAGGACCATTGGGCCATCCTTCACATCAAGCCACATCATGCAGTAAACCGATGATGCATTAGCCGTAAGAAACAGTGCCTTGGAATCCATCAGTTCTTCAAAGATGATCGCGGATGTATTATCGGGACCGAAGGTTCTCAGCCCTTCCCGCATAGCATGCAGCGATGCCGCCGGAATGGCGGAGAGCACCGCTTGCACCCCTCGCTGGAAATCGAGGTTCTCGAATACCTTCTCGACCGTTGCATCATCCGGGAATCCATCCGTAAACCTCAACGTCCCCAATCGGGTTTCGATCGTATCGGGAGTCGTGATCCCCGGGGGAATCGAGGTCGTCATTTTCATCTGCGGAGGCGGTGTATTCGCCGACTCATTCGTGACACATCCGGCAAGAAGTCCTGTTACCACAGTTGAAACCATCATTGTGTTCAGTCGTTTCATCTTTATCTCCATTTCCCGGACGTTGGAACTAATATTTAATTTGGGCGTTAATGCAATCGATCGGAGCCATCTCCGAATGGCCTGTATTCCAGACTCGCTCCTTGCTGACCCGGATCGACAACCTGTGAATCATAGGACTAAATCAGTACTATTCAAGATGCGAATGCTCTAAATCGTTCAGCGGCGGTTATTAATCCTCAAACACCGTCTTGAAATCGTCTTTCATGCTGACCTCAATCCAGTCGTTTTCTGCACACAGCTTTTTCATTTTATCGACGCTATATTCATATTCGCGGTCGGGGTCGTCGTGATTCACAATCAGCTGGAGGCTGTGCCCGGCGGTTTTGGAATAGTTCAGCATTTCAAGATCGCCGCGCGAGTTGCCGACAGCGACGACGGGAACGCGACCGATTTTATTGCGGATATTCACCGGCTTACCGGCCTGGTCGTTAATCGGATGAATGAATTCATGTTTACGGATGAAGGCTTCGCCGTTCCACTCCGCCAGCACCATGGTGCCGATAATATGTTCCGGCGGAAGTCCGACGGCTCCTGCCGCAGCAATGCGGGTGAACTCGGGATCGGAACCGGAACAGATATAGACTTTGAAATCGTGCGCCAACAGATAATCGACCAACTCCAGCACCGGGGCATAGAGCAACTCGTTCGGCGATTTTCCAAACCTTGGATGCGGCTTGGCGAGGTAGGTATTCAGGGCCTCGGTATAGGCTTCGTCTGTCATGCCGTCCGTAGCGTAGAGTAGCACATCAAAGAGACCATCGGTTCCGTACATATTGCCATGGAAGTATTCCATGTCTTTTTCGGCAACCGCCTTGAAGGGCTGTTTATTTTTCAAAGAAGGGTCGTTCTCCATTTGGACGGCCATCTGCTCCAGTGCAAAACCAAACACCACATACATCGGCTTTTCAATCAGAATGGTTCCATCCATATCGAACGTGGCAATCCGCTCCGCGGGCGGCAGATAGTCCGGGCTCGATTCATCGGTGACTGCCTGAACAAAATCAACGATGGACGCCTTGGCAGCGCCCTCGTTCCACAGTTCAAGAGAAGCCTGTTGATTTGAAGTTGCGCAGCCGGCCAGAACAGACGAGGAAATAATGAGTACCGCAACCTTGATCCACTTCATAACTACTCTCCGCGTATTAAGTTAAAAACCCGCAATGCGTTCGATCACCCAGAACATTGCAACAGAGCCGATGATATAGGGCGGCAGCCATGGTGTCCATCCAGGTGTCGGAATTTTTAACCCTTTAAATAAAACAATAAGAGCAAGAGCCCCTGCCACAAACAGCAGTTGGCCGGCTTCGACGCCAACGTTAAAAAAGAGCAGGGCCATGGGAATGGCGTGGCCCGGCAGGCCGACTTCAGAAAGTGCCCCGGCAAAACCGAGGCCGTGCAGCAGGCCGAACGTGAGCGTCACAATCCACGGCGCGCGCTCGGTGATGCCCGCCCGGCCCTGCCGGCCATGTATGATTTCCGTAGCCACAAAGACAATGCTCAGCGCAATAATAGCTTCCACCGGCGGGCCCGGAACGTGCACCAAACCCAACGTGGCCAGCGCTAGTGTAATGCTGTGCGCCACGGTGAACATGGTGATGGTGCCGGTCAGTTTTTTCCAGCCCTTCACCAGAAGCAGCAGCGCCAACACAAAAAGCAGATGATCAATTCCTCCGAGAATGTGTTCCACCCCGAGGACAAAATAGGTTTCCGCCACCTTCAGCTGCGATGGCGAACTCGCTATCACAAAGGAGGCGCCTCCTTGCGGCACGCGCAGGGTCTGCTCAATACCGTCCTCCTGCCGGATGCGAACCAGCAGGTCGCTCATCGTGAGGCCGCGAATGCCCACCTGCTGCCCCGCCAGCCCGTTCGGAATTTGAATCGTCCACGTTTCCAAACTCGCACCGTCGATGGTTCGCGAGATGGGGTCCGTCAGCTTTTCCACCCCGTCGGGAAACGTCAGATGCACCGGACTTCCAAGCTCTGGAATCCGGAGCAGGACATCGCATTCGAATTCCGAATTTTCACGCAGCTCAAGATAGGCCGTGTTCATTTCATGCGCCTCGACTACCGAACTCAGCAGGATTAGGCATAGCCACAAAAAGTCGCAAAAGACACGAATCCCCACTGCCTTTTTATCTTTGTGTTTCCCGTGCCTCTTTGTGGCCATTAATCCGCCTTCTCTTCGATCCGGACGCTATATTTTTCGCGAAGGTCGGAATAGAGTTTTTCCAACCGCTGGAGACGCTGTTCGTTTTCCCATTCGAACTCGACCATGTTGCGGATTCTTCCAAGGTCTGGAACTTCGCCGGCAAGGCGCTCCTCGATATAAACTAAATGGAAGCCCAGCTCCGACTCAATCGCTTCGCTCCACGCCTTTTCCGGCAGCTCAATGAGTTTATCCGCAAAGCCAAGCCCGAAGGTCTGGTCGACCTCATCGTGCGTTACCCGGACAAAGTGCTGGCCGATGGATGAGGGGTCGCCGAACCCGGCGGGCGGCTTCTCCATTGCATTCAGCTCCCGGCGCACCATCACCGCCTGATCCAGATGCTCCGGAGAAAAATAGACCTGCTGGATGCTGATCTGTTGCGGCTCGCGGAATACATCCGCATTTGCGGCAAGGTAGGCCTCCAGCTCGGCATCGGTTGGAGTGTTTTTTGCCACTCCTTCCTCGGCAAGCAGCTCCAGCTTCTGCCGGATACGCTGGCGAATCACTACATCGTCCCGATCGAGCCCCATCGCAACCCCCTCACGGAAGGCAACCTCCTCCCGGATATACTCATCAATCAGATTCTCCAACTCTTCATCCGAGGGGGCACGGTTCCAATCATTGGAAAACGTTTCGGCCAGCATCCCGATGGTTTCGGTCGAGACAACCAATCCAGCGGTTGGAACACCGGCGCGGTTGACCAGACCATACAGTCCGAAAAGCACGGCTCCGATCAGGATGAAATGAATGAGAGGTTCTTTGAATATTCGCATGCTCCATTCCATACAATAGAAAGCCGTGGACGGCGAGCGTTTAGCTGAATCGTCCTTGATCCTCTTGCTCTTTAAGCGCAAACTGCGTCCATTAAACTCGGGAGTCTATATGAAAGTCATGGTCCTATATGCAAATGCGGGCAACGGTCACCGTCGTGCGGCCGAAGCGTTGGCCGCGGTTTGCGAAGCTGATGAGCGCTTCAAGGAAGTTAAACTGATTGATGCGCTGGAATACACCAACAAGGTTTTTCAGGAACTCTATGCAAACCTCTATATTGAGGCGGTCAAAAAGGCACCGGCTCTCTGGGACTTCTTCTTTCGGGATACCGATCAGGCGTGGACGAAGGAAAAAGGCCGCATGCTGATGCACCGCATGAACGGACAACCCTTGACCAAGGAGATCCAGAAATTTAAACCGGACATTTGTTTCTGCACGCACTTCATGCCGTCGGATATCATCTCGACTATGCTCCGGAAGGATATGATTCAAACCGACCTGAATGTCGTCGTCACGGACTACTATGTGCATGCCTCCTGGCTGGAGTCGTATGTGAACCACATCTATGTGGCCAAACCCGAGAGTAAAGAACAGCTGGTTCGCCTGAGTTTTCCGAAGTCCCGGATTGAAGCTCTCGGCATTCCGATTGATCCGCTTTTTGAAAACCTCGGCGACCCGAAACAGCTCTGTGAAAAGCACGGGGTCGATCCCGGACTTCCATTAATTCTTTTGAGCGGCGGAGCCTTCGGGGTCATGTCCGGCGAAGATATGGCTCAGATGCTCAGCGGCATCACGCAGCCCTGCAACCTGGCGATTGTCTGCGGAAATAATAAAAAGCTGCAGGCGGCCATCCGGAAACACATCGACGCCAACCCCGTTGAAAATATTCATTATCATGTGCTGGGTTTCACGAAAGAGATGCATGAATGGATGGCCATGGCTTCGATCTTTATCGGGAAGCCCGGCGGCTTAAGTACATCGGAATGCCTGGCCTGCGGCCTGCCGATGCTGATCTGGAATCCGATCCCCGGGCAGGAGGTGTTCAACTCCGTCTATCTGCTCGAAAACGGCGCGGCCTTTCACCCGGATAACATCACCACCCTGCCCTACCGGATTGATGAACTGCTTAAGAATCCGGAGAAACTGGAGCGCATGCGGCAGAATGCCCGCGCTATCGCCCGGCCGTCGGCCGCTCGGGACATTGTGAACCATGCGATCGATCATGTGGATGAAGGCGTTATCCGCATCCCGCGCGCCAAATAAAAATGATAACCACAAAATACTCAAAGGACACAAAATAGACAGCCCTTATTTTTACTCAATTTGTGATCTGTGTGTATTTTGTGGTGTAAAAATTTCATGAGCAATTTTTTTAAATTTCCAGATGGATTTATTTGGGGCAGTGCGACGTCCGGTCATCAGATTGAGGGTCACAATAAACATTCCAACTGGTGGCACTGGGAACTGGCCACTGAAACCCAGCCCCTTTCCGGCCAGGCAGTCGACTACTGGAACCGGTTTGAAGAAGACCACGCCCTCATGGCCGAAATGGGCCTTCAGGCGTTCCGGGTCGGGATTGAATGGGCCCGTATTGAACCCCGCAAAGGTGAATTCGATATGGATGCCGTCCGCCGATATCGCGAAATTTTCCAATCATTGGAAAAGCACGGCCTTAAGATCTGTCTCACGCTGCACCACTGGGTCGTCCCCCAATGGGCGGCAGAAAAAGGCGACTGGCGGAACCGGGAAATGGTCGACTGGTTTCTGGAATATGTCCGCTTCGCGGTCGAACAGTTCGGCGAGTTCCCCTTTCAATGGGTCACACTCAACGAACCGATGGTCGCCGCGCTGGCAGGCTATTTTTCCGGCGATTTTCCGCCCGGCCGGCGCAACTATTTTGAGCTCCGAACCGTGGTTCGGAATATGCTGCGTGCCCACGCCGGGGCCTACCGGATTATTCACGAACAGATTCCGGACTCCATGGTCGGCATCGCAATGGCCTATCCGGACCTCGAATCATGGGGCTCGCGCAGCTTTGCCGGATGGTATGAACGAACCACCGCCGCCATCGGCCAACGCATGGTCTTCCAGGCCTGGGACGACTCGGTCAAAACCGGACGGATTCATCCGCTCTTTGGATCGGGACGCATCGAGGGGCTGGAAGATTCGGTCGACTTCTGCGGCATAAACTATTATTTCCGCATGACCCTGCGCTTCTCGCTGAAACACGGCCGTACCTGGTTCATTGATCAGGACGCCACGCCAGATGGAGTCGAAAAAAATGACTTCGGCTGGCAAATCTGGCCGGAAGGCCTGCGCACCATTATTTCCAAGGTCTGGAAACGGTTTGAAAAACCGGTGGTGATCACCGAAAACGGGATTGCGGATCGGGCCGATGAAAAACGCGGGGCCTATATTACCGAACACGTGAAACAAATCTTCCAATGTCTGGCAGACGGGGTTCCAATCCTTGGATATTACCATTGGTCCTTCATCGACAACTTTGAGTGGAAAGAAGGATTTGATATGCAGTTCGGTTTAGTTGAAGTTGATCCCGATGATCCGCAGTTAAAACGCAAACCACGGAAAAGCGCGGAACTATACAGCAGCATTATCAAGGCAAATGGATTGGAGAACGAATGCTTCAACTCTGGAAAAAACTAAGGAGTAAAGAAATGACGATCTGGGTCTTATTCATGGCGGCCGCCCACATTCTCGGCATCATCTCAACCCTGCATGTTCTGATGACCGGGCGCACATCTCAGGGCACCATCGCCTGGGGCGTCACGCTGAATACGTTTCCGGTTGTGGCCGTGCCGGCCTATTGGATTCTCGGGCGCAGCAAGTTTGAGGGTTACGTGACAACCAAGCGTATGGCAAATTCTGACTTTGATCGTGAATACCAGTATTTGATCGATCAGCTTTCTGCGCACCGTATTCCAAAGGCGGATCTCCCGTTCGGAGGCGTGGCAGCCGAGCTCGTCGCCGACCTGCCTTTTCTGACAGGGAATAAAACCGAGCTGCTCATTAATGGTGAAAAGACGTTCGACAGCATCCTGAAAGGAATGGCTGAAGCAGAACACTATATCCTGTTTCAGTTTTACATTGTCCATGACGATGAGATTGGCCGGAAGATCAAGGACCTGCTGCTCAGCAAAGCCACAGCCGGTGTGCAGGTATATTTTCTCTACGATGAAATCGGCAGCCATGATCTTCCGAAAGCCTATTTGAACGAATTGAAAGCTGCCGGGGTTCAGGCTCATGCTTTCAACACCCGCAAGGGGCCGCGCAACCGGTTTCAGATTAATTTCCGGAATCATCGAAAGATCGTGGTGGTGGATGGGGCAAAAGCCTGGATCGGCGGACATAATGTCGGCGATGAATATCTGGGAAAAGATCCAACCTTTGGAAACTGGCGGGATACGCATATGAAGATCACCGGCCCGGCCGCCCTCGCCGCACAGCTCTCGTTCAGTACCGACTGGCACTGGGCCACGGATGATGCGATGCTGCATCTGAACTGGAAACCGGTTCCTTCCGCGGATTCGGATGTGCCCGTTATTGTCGTCCCCTCCGGCCCGGCGGACGACGTGGAAACCGCCTCGCTGATGTTTCTCCATGCCATCAATGCCGCGAAGGAACGTATCTGGATCCAGAGTCCTTATTTTGTTCCGGACGATGCCATCATATCCGCCTTGCAGCTCGCGGCCATGCGGGGGGTGGATGTGCGCATTCTGATTCCGGATGCGATTGATCACACCATGGTCTGGCTTTGCGCCTTTTCCTATTATGATGATGCCACGGCGACGGGCGCAAATATTTACCGCTATACCAACGGCTTCCTGCATGCCAAAACCATTCTGATCGACGATATCACCTCCGCGGTAGGAACGGCCAATCTGGATAATCGATCCCTGCGTCTTAACTTTGAAGTGACTTCCTGGGTGTATGACAAAACTTTCGCCGCCGAAATGGAACAAATGTATCTGAACGACTTTGAAAATTCACGGCTCATGACTACGGATGATCTGGGCAAACGCCCGTGGTGGTTTAAACTGGCCGTTCGCTTCGCCCGGCTGACCGCTCCGATTCAGTAGCAGGGTAACTTTCAATCAAGGCTCTATTTCGGGAACATGAACTGGAGCTGAACGCGGGCAGAGTAGTCGCCATAGCCACGGGGTTTTTCAATGTTGTAGTAGAGATGTGCATTCAAGTTTACGGGTAGCTTGCCCCAGCGCATAATTTTGCCAACGCCTCCGCCCACCGGAACCACCCAGCGATCAGAAGATGGTGCGTTCCAGTTGGCGGTCATAATCGGGCCGGAGACGAGATACCATCCCTTATCCAGGTTGTAATTAATAAAATACTGGAACAGAAAGGTGTTGAGCTCACCGGTTTTCTCGAAGCCCCAGATATTATTTGCCAGTGCGCCGGCCACCCACCTGCCCTTGATCCAAACACCGACAGCTGAGACACCGCCTCCCCATTGATCCGGACCGAGTCCGGTTTTCGTGGTGGTCGGCAGGTTGAGTACGGGACCGACTCCCCAGGTGATATTATTAACGGGAGCGTCCGGAGAAAACCAACCGGTGAAGACCGTATCGCTCAGCCCGCTTTTGGTCTTTCCGTTTATCGACTGGCTGACGACCGGCAGGATGGTTCGGGTGATGAGGTTCCAATCATCGGAAAGGGTTACGGGATAGACGGGCTGAATATTGAGGACGTTGATGTAGTCGCCGCCACCCATGTCACCGCCGAATGTCGTGTTGTTCTGGAACGGCAGGCTGATCATCGAAGCCAGCGGATTCTGCGCAGCCGCAGCAAGTTGCTCTTCGGTTTTTTCTTCTCCTATAGCGGATGCTGCAAGAGCGAGTACGATTCCTACGGCGGTATTATATTTCATCTTCAGTCTCCTTCAGTTTTTATCGTTTCCACGCGTTTCCTGTGGTGATGTAAAAGGCCGATTCATCCTCGCTGAAGGCCACATCAATCCCGGCCCGCAGTTGGTAGACTTTTGAGAAGAGGTAGCGAAGGCCGAAACCACCAGCTGGATAGGCCTCTCCAAAGCCTCCCAGGCCATCATCAGAGGTCCAGCCCGCACCGGCAAATCCAACAGCGCTCCACCGCGGGTTGAAATCCCAGCGTAGTTCTGCTTCTGCAGTAATGGCATGGTCCCCCTGACGCCGCATGGCCGGCATACCACGCAGGTGAACGAAAGGCTTCATATAAAATGGAATATCGCCGGAGCTGAATTCACCATCAATCCGTAAGCCGAGAACCCAGTTTTCAACCACCGGATGCCAGTAGCGATTCTTAAACCAGACGAGATCAAAGCGATTGTCACTGGCCAACCACTCATCAAAATAGGACCACTGGAGATAGGAGTTCAAACCCCGATCCGGAGTAAACATATTGTCGCGCGAGTCATATTCCAGAATAAAGGGAATGCTGGCAGAGGTTATTTCAGCCCCGTTCCCCAGAAAAGGCGGCAAGGGGCGGTCCGTATTCAACTTTGCATCGGCGTTCATGTAGCTATAGCCAGTGCCGGCAAAGAAATCACTATCTCCCAATCGGAAAACAACTTGCTGGAAAAGAACATCCGAATCAAAGCTCACGGGTATGGATTCCATCGGGAGAGGCGAGTCCGGGGTACCGTAGAAATCATAGTTTGGAGCAATATGCGCATATACACCGGTATATCGAATCGTATCCTCTTTCCAGATCCCTTTGTGAAATCCTCCGGCTGCCCAGGTACCGTTTTCTGTACCCAGCCCGAAAATGCCGCTGACACTGGGAGGAGGCAATCGTTTAATCGATCCATCAGGATGTCTCTTCTTCATCTCATCGGCCCGATTTTCGATGGAATCATGTATGAAAATCAGCGTCAACCCGCCGCCGTACCCCACGGCAGGTTCTGTAATAATCATCGGCACCGGAAAAAAACCTTTGGCCTGGCTTAGCCATTCCGACATATCGAGCATGCCGTCTTCCGGATCGGTCAACATCTCCTTCATGGAGGGATTTGCCGACGGCACATTCATGGCCGCTCCCGAGGCCGCACCGGCGTTGTTCACCATCAGCCACGCGATACCTGCGTAACAACTCAGTTTAAGATAAATACTATTTCTATTCATGCTATGCCGATAGACGCTCATATTTCTGTTTCTGATTAAAAAATGACACTCCCCGACCCAAGGGTCGGGGTATCTCTTTGCAGCCCCCTGCGCTGAAGGCGCTACAAAAAATTTAGCCTTGGGCAAAGCCCAAGGTTTTATAAAACCCATACCATTTGCCCTGAAGGGGCAACACAATCAGTCGGTGTCTTTTGTGTTGCCCCTTCAGGGCAAAACTCTATTCGAACACTTATTCCCATGGCGTTGCCATGGGCTAAATTGTGTAGTGCTTTCAGCACACCTACTCTCATCTCCCCGACATGCGCCCCAGAGGGGCGGGGAATTAAACCCTCTTTTGATTAAAGCCGCCAGGTCAGCGACGTGATGAATGCTTCGCGCGAACCGGTGAACCCGTTGTATTCGGCCGACCAAGACAAATGTTTATTCAGGTCCCAGTTAAAGCCCAATAACGTATTCCACTGATCCTTATTTTTCTGATCAATGATATAGTCGATCGTAAGGAGTCCTTCTACGCCTACGGAACCATCGATCGTCAGGTCGCTATAGAGATAATTCCCTCCAGTGAACAGGGCAAGGTTGCCCCATTTTCCCATATTCACCACCCGCCCGAATCGAGGGGTTACGGTCCACGAATATCCCTTGGTATTGGTGCCATCCATATCCGCATAGGTTACCGATCCCGGAATGGTGACAAACCAATTGTTCCATCCGCCAGCCAAGGTAGTGCCCAGCCCATAGGTTTTTCCTGAAAACTTTGCTTTCACCGGAAAGGTGATCGTCTCGTCTTTCAGCAGAATACAGAGCGGGTCCGGGGGGAATCCTGAACACTCGTGCTCAAGATGCTCCAGCATGTCATTTCCATCGAGAGAAACATCCATCTCAGCCGTACCTTTCACAGCGCCTACCATGGCAAACACATTCATGAATGGAAAAACCCAGGCATCCATTTTCAGTTGAAAGGTCTCGCTGTATGCTTCCGCATTTTCAAACGCAACAAACTCGAACGGTTCTTCCGGCCTTCCATTAATCCCGACCTCAATATCGTTGAGGTACATCGCCTGATCCACATTCGCATACACAAATCCAATGCCCAGCGGCAGCGGAAGATCATAGCCTTCATCGATCACTTGTTGCGCCAGGAGTGGTAACTTGCGCCCCCATTGGCGCGGTGCTGAGTCACCGGGATCATCTGCCGTTTTATATCCCGTATTCGGGATACCGACTTCAGAAATTGCATTTCCGGTGAGATCTTCATTAACACTCAAGCGAACCGCACGTGCGGAGGCATTAATTCCTGCTCCGGAATCTGACACGGTATAAATCGAGAAGCCCTCCCCGGAAAGAGGTTTTCCTTTGCTGGCGGAACCCAGGATGGATTCCGAGCTGATGCCGGTTTTCCATATGCCGTTGCGGAAATCTTCCAGAGTCTCCTCATCTTCCAGTAAAATGACCGCGCGGAATTGTCCGGTCCCGAGCCCCACGCCAAGATCTGCACGGGTAAGATTCAAATAGGTCCGATGCCGGGTTTCGCGCTCGTACAGCACTCCGATTCCGTATCCGCCGCCAACAACCGGAAGCTTGGTGGTGGATATTTTGGTTATAAAGCATCCTTTGGACTCACGTAATGCCTGCTGGAAATTTGAATTGGACTCGATCATCCGCTTCAGGGTTTGAGCGGCATCGGCATCGATTCCGTCGCGCACTTCAGCCCGTTCGTCTACAGGAATACTGCTGCATGCGCCCAGCGCTAAACAGATCGGAATAAGGAAGAGTCGTGTGTTTATTTTAATGATGATCCCTCGCATTGCTTTTGCCAACCTGCGGGTACAGGTTGACCATCCAACGTTCTGTAATCTTGTAGCTAACTGCGGCCATAACCCTACTGGTGAAATCCGATCTTTCCCGTATTGGGGCCGAATGTACTTTTTGAGCCACAACCGGCGAGGCCCAAAGCCCCAAGAATAAAATAGAATAGCGGCGCTTTCATATCTTGCACCTTTCGTAATTAGAGCGGGATGTCAGACCAAGGATAGCCTTGGCGGGCTTTTTCATAGGCCTGTTCAAACATGTCGTTCATATAGTCCGGGTCAAACGCCTCGTCAGGTTCATTAGGAAACGTTTCGGTAATGCGGGCGGCTTTAAATTCCATCTCATCCATCTGAGCCTGAAGATAGATGATGTATTGATCCGAATTTCCCTGATTCTTCGTCAGCCCGCTGAGCGCTGCCGATGAAATTGCTATGCCGCTCTTTTTAACGGGCTCCCAGGCGGAAGACCTATGATTGTTGCGAATGACATACACGGTTCCTGCACCCGTAAATCCTGCCTTTTCCATGAACTTCCGTACACTGACCGAGGACGGGTTGATGAACAGCTGATAGGAAATGCCGCCATCCACATGCAGCTCATCGTATTCCACGCCATCTTTTGAGACGTCGAACATGACCGGAGGGAAGGCTGCCGGAACCGATGATGAAGCCAGAATAATTCGATGAATCAAATTGGCCTTATCCGGCGCATCGCTGGCCGCAATTTTGCCAACATCCCACACCACGGGGCGTTGTGCATCCAGATTGGTGGTTCCAATATAAAGCCGCCGGCCTTTGGCATATTCGCCTGCCATCGCGTCAATCATATCGTCATCAATATACTGCGCAATCAGTTCAAGCAAAGGCGTACTATCTGTTAGAGACGCCCCTCCGAAGAGTGCTTTCACTAATCTTTTGCTGATGACGTCCTTGGTGGAATACTGGGTGAACAATAATTTGAGCGGTTCATCATATTCAGGCCCCATGAATGCAAAAGGGGCAATAATTGAACCGGTACTGATGCCCGTCACAATTCTGAACTCCGGACGTGAGCCCTCCTGCGTCCAACCATTCAGCAACCCCGCACCAAACGCTCCGTTTTGGCTTCCGCCGGAAACCGCAAGAAATGCCTGCGCTTTTTTGAACTGTTCAGGAACCGAAGAGGAAACTTGACGTTGCATAAGCGCGGCTCCGTCATCGGCTGGTTCCAAGGTCCGATCACCCCATATCCGGATTTGCGGTTCATATCCATTCAGCGTGCCCAGCGATTTCTGTTGCTCGGGAAAAGGGCGACGGCTCGTTGCACAACCGCTGATGATAATCATCAGGGCTGTTGATACAATCCATGTCGCAGTGCGCCTTCTATCTTCCATACGCCAATCCAATCCAGAGGCCATGCATGTTCCCATCCAGACCGAATTCCTGAATGCCTGATCCATCGGAATAGTCGATGTAATAATAACGGTAGCCCAGTTTAGCCATCCAGTTTTGGGCAAACTCATATCCGACACCCGCCATAACACTACTGGTAATATCCGATCCTCCCGACGTTCCGAGTCCAGCGAAATCAACGCGCGCAGTGGTCAGCCATTTTTCGCCGATCGGAGCAAGAAACTGAGTCCCCACCGTTGGTTCGAACCAATCGCGGTTGCCGCCAGCGTTAATTGGCCCGCTAACTTCCTGTTTAAGATAGTGATAACGAAGCCCTGCAAATACGCGCATAGACGGGGCATTCAGATTGCTTTCATCAAAGCTGAAACGAAAGGCCGCCAGCGTATCAAGAATACCCTCGGAAATCTGAAGATTTCCATTCCCCAACGGCCCCAGATTATCGGCCTCCAGATCCATTCTAAGTCCATCCGCCACAAGGCCCCATTGGCCCCACCAGTATTCTCCGCGAGCAGAGATGGCAAACACGTCGAAGGTGTCCCAGATCTCATCAAAACTTAAATCCAGATCAGCGGGCGGCAGACCGGGTATTTTTGAGCTTACATCCATACTCGGCAACCAGACATACGGCGAGAAATGCCATTCGGTTTTATGAACATCTTCTGCGCCGGCAATCCCGCACATGAGTGCAGTGGCTGTGAGTGCAATTTTTGATAATCCAGACATTATATCCTTCTAGTCGGTCAGCTTCAGTGTTGATGGTTCAAACAGCTCTTCAATCGATAGTTGTTTGGATGCCAATCCCTGCTCATAGGAATACTGGAAGAGGGCTTCGAGGGCTTTGCGGTTAGGTTCAATGCCATACGGCCAATAGTTGTTGCCCATCACCTTTTTGGTTTCTTCGAATTCCTGCGGGAACCACGGGAGCGATTCGTAGGCCCAGCCCAGTTTTTGCATATAGTTAAACTGAATCTTCTTGGATTCGGCATAGGCATTAAAGACGGCTTTCGGCAGCCAGGGGTATTTTTTGATGGAGGTCTTGCGCATGGCGACGGCATGCATAATCGGGAAGATGCCGGTCTTTTTATAGTAGGCCTGCTCGGTGGAACGGAAGTCAGGGAAGAGGCGTTGCACGCGCGGATCGCCCTGCACATAGTGGCGCGGCTCGGCGGCGTGGAAAATGGCATCCACCTCACCATTCACGAGCAGCTCCGATTCATCCAGGCCCGGGGTTCCGAAGCTGGCTTTTATGCCATCGGGCACGACCTGTTCCTGCTTTGAAATCGTTCCCGCGGTATCGGCTCCGGAATCCTTTTGCGAAAGCACCCAATGAATATCCTTCGGGCGCACGCCGTATTCGTGTTCGAGCATGCCGCGAATCCAAGTGAGCGATGTGGAGGAGTATCCGGCGGTGGCGATTTCCCGCCCCTTCAGATCTTCGGGCTTTTCTATGCCGCTGCCGGCACGGATGAAGATGCTTTTATGCCGGAAAGTGCGAATAGGAAAGACCGGAATCAGGGAGTAGTCGCGGAAGCCTTCGTTGGCATAGGCCAGCATGAACGGGTGCAGACCGACCTCCGATACCTCGCGGGTGCCTTGCCCGCTGAAGATGGCGGTATTCATATCGCCGATGGCATCCTTCACAAACGTGGTATTGCACCCTTCCACCTGCACCTTACCGGCGGCCAGAGCACGAACCTTATCGACGTCGTATCCGGCAATGGTGATGGGAAGCTTTGTTTTGGATTCGGCTTTTGCCCCCAGAGAGGCGGAAAGCCCTGCACAGGCGATTGATCCCTGAATGAATCCTTGTCGTGTCGATTTCATGATCTCTCCTTATTCCAGTAAGAGCTTCTTTAACTGCGCGATTTCTTCAGCCTTCAGCCCCAATCCCTTTTCGAGGTAGGTGCCCATATCGTCGTAGGTTTCTTTGATGTAATTCAACGTCCCGTCAATGTAGTCGCCTTCAAGAATGTAGAAGGCGTTGATGTTGGTCATATCGACGGTTGCAGGAGCGATCCCAAAGGTTTCCGCTGCGGCCAGACGGAGCTCCTCGGTACGGTTTCCGATTTCTTCAGCACGACATTCGTTAGAAAGTAGATAGTCCTCGCGCACGGTTTCCCAAGGGACACCGACGGCGGAAAGAATGATGGCGGTGGCTGTGCCGGTGCGGTGGACGCCATGTGAGCAGTGATAGGCCAACGGCTTGCCGTTGGCGGCAATGATTTCACGGATCAGCGCGGCATACTGTGCCTTGGCTTCCGCGGCGGCCATTTCGTGGAGCCTGGGATTAAGATCCGCAGGCACCTTCGAAAAGTCGCCCGTAATGCGGGCTTCGCCAACCGCCTGAACCAATCCGCCGCCGGCCTCGATCGGCAGCGCAACCTCTTTCGTTCCTTCCGGAACGCGGTCTGCACCGCGCACCTCAATCTCCGCCGGAATCAGGAAACTCACCACGGTTTCAACACCCAGGTTTTCCAAGGTCTGGACGTCGTCATTGGTAAGCGCGTGCAGCTCGCCGGAACGATACAATATGCCGGTCTTCACCGTGCGGCCATCCTCGGTTTCATACCCGCCGATGTCCCGGAAGTTGCTTTGTCCCTCCAGCGGCACGGTACGTTCAAATGCCGGCTGACGGGGAGCGCAACCCACCAGCAGGGTGATTGCCATGTAAATAACGGTAGGCTTTGTTTTCATCTATAAAACGTGGCGGGGCCCCGAAGAGCCCCGCTTTTAGGTTCGACGCGATAGGATAATTCTATTTTTTTTCTGACGGGGCCGTGAAGTTAGACAGCCCTGTGAATACCGCTTCTTTACGTGGCGGGGTGTTGGGATATTTCTGCATCAGGGCTTCGTGGTTGCCCTTGATCGCATCAAAGGGTTCCCATGCCCAAAGGAATTGACCCATCATACCTTTTTCTTCGCGGGGATCTTTGTAGAGGTCGAAGAATGATTTTCCCACAAGCCCCGGGCGCGAGGACATCCAGTGCCGTTTATACTGTTGCTTAACCGTTGCAGCATAGTTCGGTCCCGCATAGACATGCACATAGTCGCGACGGCTGTTGCCGTCGCCATTCAGCAAGAGGGCCGTCTGATCAACACCATCGATCACGCGGTCGGTCGGGATATCCTGCGTTCCGCCACCCAGACGGGCAATCGTGGTAAACCAGTCGGTCACGTGGAAGATGTCGCCAACAACAGATCCGGATTCAATCGTTCCCGGCCACCAAGCAAAAGCCGGTACACGGATGCCGCCTTCGAGGAAGGATCCTTTACCACCGGAAAAGATCGCCTGAAATGCTTCATCCGGGAAGATTTCTTTCATGGGGCCGTTATCCGCCTGAAGAATGATCAGGGTATTTTCCTCAATCCCCGCTTTCCGGACTTCAGCAATCACTTCGGCAACCATGCCATCCATCCGCTCAACGAAGTCGCCGAATCCATTGGCTCTGGCGGAATCTGCTTCACGACCATATCGCGCTTTCCGGGCAAGGTTCGGACCATGGAACCAGTAGTCCAGGTAGAAGGGTTTTTCAGCATTGGCATGCTCACGGATATATTTGATCGTGCGATCATGGGCCTCTTCCACAAAGCGATCCTGTTCTTCGACGGAAAGATCCTTGTTCCAACGCTTACCTTTTTCGCCCTTCTTCCCATCAACGGCCCAGACAATATCTTCGCCCTGATAACGGAACTCTTTATCGATCGCATAGCCATGCTTATCCCATTGCCCTTCGCTATAACCAATGGTAAAGCCAATGGTCTCGCCATCTTCATTGAACATCTGGGAAGCAAACTGGTTATAGGTGGAGAACAGCGCTTCATCAAAACCCTGATTATGCAGGTAGCTTTCTTCGATGTCGCCCTGATGGGCTTTCCCGAAAAATGCCGTACTGTAGCCATTCTCGGAGAGGATTTCCGCAATGGTCACCTCTTCACCCGGAAGGCCGATGCCATGGATCGGGAAGATCACCTGCCACATGCCGCAGCGGACGGGATGGCGACCGGTCAGAATGGCCGCGCGGGTCGGGGTGCAGGAGGGTTCGGTATACATGCGGGTGAAGGTCAATCCCTCTTCGGCCATCTTGGCAATATTCGGCGTATCAATGCCGTGAAGACGGGTCAGGATGGGGCTGCCCACATCACCGTATCCGGAGTCGTCCCACATCAAATGAATAATGTTCGGCTTCTTTCCGAACTTTTTTTCCAGCTCGGCAAGGCGCTTGTCCAGTGCCTTATCCTGCTTCTTCCATTTTTTCCCGTGCTGGGATTCCAGCTTCAGGAATTCAGCATCATGGATGATCTCCTTCTTCGCCTGCACCGCGACGGTACTGGCTATTACCACCACGAGGGCGGCTGCACTCAATGCTTGTCTCTTCATTGCCTGCTCCTTCTATTTTTCATTTTCCAAAGACTGGAACACCGCGTTCCACTCTTCCCTTGTCATTTGTTCGCGCATAGTTTCACGCGTATCCAATATTAGTTTTGCAACCTCCTGTTGGTCGGCTGAAAAATTCGCCGAGACAGCATCAAAATCAGTTTCCGAAGCGTGGAAGTCTGAATGAACGGCGGCGTAGTCTTTCAGATGGGCTTCAATCTTTTTTTCCAAGACCCGGAGTTTTTTAGACAGATCCCCGATTTCGTCGAGAATCGCTTTGCGGCGTGTTTTATCAGACACCACGGACTTGATCTGCGTCTCTGCATCAGTCAGGAAATGCGACGGTCCGCCCCCTCCTTTTGCTCCAAACAATACGGCTAATGCTGCGATGGTGATTCCAACCGGCATAATAAACTCCTAAAAGGTGAAATGAATCGCCTGCGTTTTGTGGGAAGCAATCTGCTTCCACTCGTCCCGAGAACAAAGCGCACGTAATTCGAGACTGCGCATTTTCACGGTTTCGCCAAACTGAACCGTCAACTCTCCGAGTCTGGAATAGAGCAACTCCAACTGCGCGCGAGGCGTCTCATAATTCCGATTGGCTTCGCTAATTTGCCTTCTCAGTCCCAAAGCCCGGTTTTCAATGGTTTTGCAATCCCGCTCGAGGACATCAACAACACCCATCATTATGTTTCGGCGCTCAGGAGACGCGATGGACGCCTGAATCGCATTCCGGGTTTGATCCTGCCGGGCTGCATTCATCCCGAAATCGCCGGTGGATTTGCAGCCCGCCGCAAGTCCGGAAAGTAACATTAAAACAGCATGGTCTCGTTTCATAAGAGGGCTCCTAATGGAAAAGCAGGATTATATAGTACCATTTTGGTATTACAAAGCTTTCCGTCCATAGTTTTGAGATGAAGTTGACGCTTGAACGATATGGGTATATTGATACTTGTTTTAATTCCGGAGCATCAAAAAAGCGCAATTGCGAGATGATAATGCATATGGACGAGCCCATTTTATTCAGTAAAACCTTCAAGGATTTCGATGAACTGAATGCGGAGACCAAGGCTTGGAATATTGAAATCAGCAAACTCGACAACACGCCGTTCCACGGAAAAATCTTCCAGTTTCTGAGCAGCGATTTCCTAATCGGGCGCGGCAAATTCAACGGACACCTGAAACAGCTGGGCCATCCCCCGACCGGCTTCCGCACCATCACCGTTCCCGCCCACCCCGAATTCTGGATGTATTGGCGGGGCCGGGAAGTGCACGGAAACAACCTCATGGTTTTTCCGCTTGGCAGCGGAATCGATACCGTTTCCGATCCCCGTTTTGACATCTATACCATCTCCGTTGTTGAATCGACCCTCTTTGGCCTCGCCGACCGACTGGGTTTCCGGGGATTGGAAAAGTTCCTTAAAACGCAGGATGTGCTGCTTTGCGATCCCGCGCGGATGAGCCACCTGAGAAGCTGCCTGCATCAAAGTGAAGCCGAGTCGGAAAAGCGCGTGCCCGACGCCACATCCACTCGGAACCGGGTGCTGATCCGGCTGATTGAAGCACTGTGCACTGCCAAAGGTGACACCACATCGAATACAGCCTCCCTCCGGCGCCTGCATGCCATCGCGACCATTAACCGGTTTATCATGGAATCGCCGGATGAAATCCCAACAATCAAAGAACTCTGCAAGCTGACAAAGGTGAGCAAGCGCACGTTGGAATATGCCTTCCAGGAGCACTACGGGATCCTCCCCAAAGCCTATATCAATGCCATGCGCCTCAACGGTGCCCGCCGCGTGCTGAGAACAACAAACAGCGTGGCCGATGCCGCCAACGCCTGGGGCTTCTGGCACATGGGGCAGTTTGCAAAGGACTACCGTAAATTATTCGGAGAGCTTCCCTCCGAAACGCTACGCCATTAACCGGCTGTCTATCAACTTGCTTGACTGGTAGAGGGGTGTTGCTACCGGGGCGAAGGGGTATGATTAAACGCCTTCAAGCAAAGCCAGGGTTGAAGGATCAAACATTTCTTCGAATTCTGCCAGGCGTTTGACCAAGCCCTGTTCATAGGTGTAACGCATCACCAGTTCCAGTTCTTTGCGGTTCGGTTCAATGCCATAGGGCCAGAAGTTCTTACCCATAATTTTGCGCGTCTCTTCGAACTCCTGTGTAACCCACGGCAGCGTGACTTTCAGCGAGGTGGTTGTTTCCATATCGGCATAGGCCATTTTTTTAGCCTGACTATACATCTCAAACACAGCTTTCGGCAAACCGGGGTTGGCCTGAATAGAATCCTTGCGAATAGCTACAACGTGCATAATGGGGAATAAACTGGTTTTCTTATAATAGGCTTGCTCGGCCGCTTTCACATCAGGAAACAAGCGTTTAATTTTCGGATTCCCATCAAGGAACGATTGTGGAGTAATCGCCGTAATCAAAGCATCGCATCCCCCGGAAAGCAGCAACTCAGATTCATCAATCCCGGGAGGCCCTTGTGTAATCGGGAAATCTTTGGGGAAATAGTATTTAGAGTTTTTCCCCTCTGCATCAAACGCACTCCACCCGGAACCGCCCAGCTTTCCGGCATCGGAGGATTTAGTCGTTTCAATCCATTCGAAGTCGTCTGCCGCCACTCCATATTCGTCTAAAAGAAAGCCGCGAATCCAGGTATTGGCGCTCATGCCATACCCCGGTGTGCCGACTCGTTTTCCACGCAAATCAGATGGAGTTTCAATACCCGAGTCTGCATGAACAAACACATTGCGATGGCGGAAAACACGCGAGATAAATACAGGGATTAATGTATAGGCCCGAAAGTCCTGATTAATGTATTTGCTGACGTAAGGAATCAGCCCCATTTCCGTGACGTCGTATTTCGGATTGGGTCCGAATGCCAAATCATTGACCGCGTAAATATCTTCATAGTGAAAACTGACATCCGCCCCTTCGATGCCGGCTTTTCCATCCATAATACCGCGCACGCGGTCATAGTTATAGCCGGCGACCGAGATCTTCGTTTTTCCGGTTTTCGCCGGCTGACCGGCCAACGAGATCAACGGGCCCGAAGAACCTACCGCTGCTCCGGCTAGAGAGAGCTTCATGATGTCACGCCGTTTTGATTCCATTAGTGGTCTCCATGTTTTTTAACAGACGTTTCCGAGTTGCGGATTATGTGTCAGGCCGCCTTGCGCCGACTTGGAAATCCTCAATACCCGGAGCCGCTGCCGGCTCCGGTTCTTAAGAAAACCCGAAATCGACTATTAATGCCAGGACGCGAAGGTTTCAACCGCTTCTTTTGATTCCGGGCGGAGGTTTTCAATGCCGCCGTAGGGAGCGCCTTTACCGAGTTTCGCGTGGGGATACTTTCCGATCGTCATCTTGTGACGATAGATCATGTCCTGGAAGCTGGCCCCCGACCAGAGCGCCGCTCCGATATGGGCATTCTTTTCGCGCGGGTCACGGTACACATTAAATACCGGTGCCGCCGCTCCGGGAACGCCGGGAGCGGGTACGTGCATTTTGAATTCCTGTTTAACAACAGACCGCAGAATTTCATTTTCATAGATGTAGACATAATCTCTGCGTCCGTGCTTTTCACCATTCAGGAGCAGCGCCGTCTGGTCGATTCCGTCAATCACGCGATCGGTCGGAATATGTTTCGTGGCCTGTCCCAGGCGGGCAAAGGTGGTGTAGAGGTCGGATACGTGAACAATATCGCCGGCAAAGGAGTTCGGTTCGATCGCCGCCGGCCAGCGCACAAAAGCATCCACGCGGACGCCGCCTTCGAGGTGTTGTGTTTTACCGCCGCGGTAGATCAGCTGGCTCAGACCGGACGGCCCCCCGTAATGAAACATTAATCCATTATCCGCCATGAAGACAACGAGGGTGTTATCCGCTTCGCCTGTCGCCTCCAGCGTTTCCATCAGCTCGCCAATCCATCCGTCCAATACCTGCAGTTTATCCGCCATGAATCCGCCATTCGCCGAAACCGCCGGCGTGTCCTGAACAAAACAGAGCGGGTAGAGCGGCCAGTACTGAACAAAGAACGGTTCCTCTTTTTTCGCAAGAGAGGAAACCTGCTCCTTGATCTGGCGCTGATAGCGTTCATTCATTTCAAGATAGTGTTGATGCGTCCACTCTTCGCCCGGCTGAAGATCAATTTCGCGCGCCTGTCCGCCGGCAACGGCTTCTACGCCGGTAACCAACCCAAAGGGTCTGAATTTTTTATCGACCTCATATTCGTTGGTCTGGAGGGAGCGGGTATAGCCGAACTGATTATTCGCCATGGCGGCTTCCGGCGTCATCACCGTCAACTGAACCTGCTGGTGGAGCGGAAACGCCGCATAGTCAAAACCCTGGTTATGCGGATAGGCCTCTTCGATATCGCCCTGATGCCATTTCCCGACATGGGCCGTATTGTAGCCGCTCTTTTTGAGCACTTCGGCAATCGTTACTTCAGACGACTGGAGGCCTTCCCCAACCAGGGCCACCTTCACTTCCTTGATGCCGACACGAACCGGATGACGTCCCGTCAGGAAGGCCGCACGGGTCGGTGTGCAGGAAGGTTCGGTATACATGCGCATCAGGCTCAGGCCATCTTCAGAAAGTTTATTAATGTTCGGGGTTTTGATACCCATCACATAGTTCATCTTTTTGTCGCCCATCTGACCGAAGCTGACGTCATCGATCAGGATATAAAGAATGTTAGGACGCTTGCCGCCGTTTTTCTCGCGGATTGCAGCCAGTTTGGCATCGATTTCTTTATCTTCAGCATTCCATTTTTCTGCATGCTACCGGCGAAGAAACTCATATTCGCCGTCGTGAATGATTTCTTTCGCAGATGCGGAAGCTGCGGTTGCTAACAGCAAGATCGAGATCAAGTTATTCTGTTTCATCTTATCTCCCTTAGTTTTGTGCTTGAAACTAATATGGAACCATATCGGTTCTATAAATATGTGCCAGTTCAAAAATGGTATAAAAATTCAGCCACTAGTTTGAACCGAACCGCAGGATAAATATGCTCATTCAAAAGCATCCTAAACGCGAAATATGGATGCATTACCAAAAATGCAGCTTTTCCGATTTTGATACACAGGCCGAAGCCGTCTGGAGATGAAACTGGAACAGAACAAACAACCGTGAATTATTCGGAACTTCCCAGCGAAATCACAAAAGCTGAAGCTATTTATTAATCGCACGCGCATGTGCCCGGCAGATGAATGAAACACGCCTTCCTGCTTGCATCGCCTATATGATACCTTTATGGTACTCTTTTAAAAGAAGGGTACAGCCAGCTCCGGACTAAACGCCCGTCAGATGCTCCCCCGCATCAGGCAGCGTGTATGAAACCAGACGCCCCCCTTCACTCAACCAAGGAGTATTACAATGACTCAGAATCTACTCGAACCCACCCAAATCGGTGACCTGCAGCTGAACAATCGAATTGCCCTGGCACCGATGACTCGAACACGGGCCGCGGGCGATGGCACCCCCGGAGATTTGATGGCCGCCTATTACGCGCAGCGCGCCAGCGCCGGGCTGGTGATTGCGGAAGCCACCGGGGTTGATGTCAGCGCCATCGCCTGGATGGGTATGCCGGGCGCTTATCAGGAAAGCCATCTGGCCGGCTGGAAGAAAACCACGGAAGCCGTGCACGCCAGTGGCGGGAAAATATTTTTGCAAATCTGGCACCCGGGTCGCGCCACCCACAGCCTGCTCATCGACGGCCGCCAACCGGTCGCCCCATCCGCCATCCGGTTGGAAAACAGCGAAACGCATACGCCTGAAGGAAAGAAACCCTATGAAGTTCCGCGCGCGCTCGGACTCAAGGAAATTCCGGAAATTATCGCCATGTTCAAACGGGGCGCCGAACTCGCGAAAGCGGCTGATTTCGACGGCGTCGAAATTCATTCCGCCAACGGCTATCTGCTCGATCAGTTTCTTCAGTCCAAAACCAACCACCGTACCGACGCCTATGGCGGAAGCATCGAAAGCCGATACCGCTTACTCGATGAAGTCGTCCAGGCCGTCACCGAAGTGTATCCTGCAAACCGGGTCGGCGTCCGACTTTCGCCCAACGGCGTGTTCGACGATATGGGATCGCCGGATTACCGCGAGCAGTTTACCTATGCCGCCCAACAGCTCGATGCCTATGGTCTGGCCTATCTGCATGTGATGGACGGACTGGCCTTCGGTTTCCATGAACTGGGCGATCCCATGACGCTTGCGGAGTTCCGCGCGGTGTTCAACGGTCCGCTGATGGGGAATTGCGGCTATACGCCCGAAACTGCAGAAGCAGCCGTTTCCGAGGGCCACGCAGACCTGATCGCCTTTGGTCGCCCCTACATCAGCAACCCCGATCTGGTCGAACGTATTGCCGGCGGCATTCCCCTGAATCCGGAAGCCGACCCATCGACGTGGTACAGCTCGAACACCGCCGAAGGCTATACCGACTTTACGACCGCCACATAAGTGGAGCGAAACAGATCAGATACAACATCCACTGATCAATAAATGTAAGTTACCTCTTTGGCTGAGTGGTGCGGCCGCGCCGTGCTGGCCGCCAGTGACTATATCCGGAAGCTGTTAGGAGACTTGCGGTCTGACAGACGGGCGACGCTTCAGTGAAAATACCCGATCCTCAAACGCGTATATCTACATTCTTAATTTATTCGATACATTTGGAAAAACGGGACCCAACAGTACGCTTTTATACTATTCCCGCTCTTTCGCTTTTATTCACCATTCCAATGACTTATGGTCCACGAAAATTGATAGGGGTATCAATATGAACGTACATGCTGCCATTCAAAACCGTCGCTCGGTTCGAAGTTTCGACCCGGAGCATACCATGACCAAAAAGGAGTCGGACAAGCTGTTGTCGCTGGCTCTTCATTCACCTACCGCCTTTAATATTCAGAACTGGCGGTTCGTTGTGGTAAAAGATAAAGCCCTACGCGAGCAGATCAAGGAAGCCTCCTGGGATCAGGCGCAAGTAACCGATGCATCCCTGCTCGTTATTCTGTGTGCCGACCTGAAAGCGTGGAATAAAGAACCGATGCGTTACTGGCGCTCCGCTCCGGAGCCCGTGCAGGAATTTATTGTGCCGGCCATTCAGGAATACTACACCGGCCTTGATCAGGTTCAGCGCGACGAAGCCATGCGCTCTTGCGGTATTGCTGCGCAAACCCTGATGCTTGCCGCCAAATCCATGGGCTACGACTCCTGCCCCATGGATGGCTTCGACTTCGACGCCGTTGCGGACATCATTAATCTGCCCGATGACCATGCCATCTGCATGTTTGTTGCCATCGGAAAATCAGTCGGTGAACCCGCAGCTCCAAAAGACAAGCTGCCCCTCGATGAAGTCATCATCACCGACGCGTTTGATTAGGGCAATCAACTACCAGCGTCCGCGCGATTGTTTTATCGAAGCGGACTCATCCGCATCAGGATGCCGTTTTTTCTGCCACAAGTGCGTATATTGATAACGCGCAAATGCGGCCACCAGCCCGCATCCCGCCAACCCCAAGGTACTGAAAATAATCAGTATCAAGGTCGACTCATCCTTCAGCCCCTCTTCGACCTGCCGATTTGCCCAGACCGCAATCAGTCCACCGGCAATCAGCACACAGGCTGAAAATATGAGTGCCGGAAAGGCCGGCCGCTGTCGGTACATCAAAGGTCCCATTATACTCGATCCAAATTATCTATACTGAAAAAATCACCGTGTTCAACTTCCAGTCATTGGAAGCGGGATTTTTACAGCGCCGCCATCCGGCCCGGTTTCACTTGTCGTTGAAGGTGCGAGCTGATCCACTGGTGATGCGTCTCATCGAAAAAACGTAGATCCAGTTCCTGAATCCCCTCATTGTCATGGAGATAATAAAACCAGGGCTGCGTGTCGCCATGCACTTCAAACAGCCCCTGAACAGGAACGAATTCACGAATGCTGACATTCCGCTTACATCGCAAACCGTCGCCTGCCCGGTCATACGTCAACCGCACCGTATATCCCTGAACAACCGTCTGAACCGACGAGCCCTCTCCGATGGAAACCCACCGGCCCTGCATTTTATTTAAATCAGAAGGAAGCCCTGAAAGAACGCTTCCCTGTGAAGGTTCTTTCATGTTCTCCCTGCAGCCGCAAAGCAGCAGCATTCCAACGGATAAAAAACTGCACATTAAAATTTTCATTCTACAACGCCCTTTTTGGTCTAAGCCGAAGATACATATTTGAAATTTATTAGTTTAGACATCCTATTTTTGTTATTTCTTCTAGTTAAAAATACTAGTCCGTATGCAACCCCTTAATTTGTAAGCTCTAACGCCCGGCACCGCATAAAGGCGCGGCTGAAACTTCCAATCGTTGGAAGCGTTTTGTATGTTCTCCCGATGCAGGAAAAACCCGTCATTCAAATGCTGCCGGATCAGGTAATCAACAAGATTGCCGCCGGCGAAGTGGTCGAGCGCCCCGCCTCGGTCATGAAAGAACTGTTCGAAAACTCGCTCGATGCCGGGGCCACGCAGGTGGATGTCGAAGTCATCCGCGGCGGACGCCAGCTCATTTCCATCACCGACAACGGCTGCGGCATGAACCGCGATCAGGCCCTGCTCTCCATCGAGCGGCATGCCACCAGTAAGATCCGCTCCGAAGCCGACATTGAGAATATCCACACCATGGGGTTCCGCGGTGAGGCCCTGGCCGCCATCTCCTCCGTTGCGCGCTTCACACTGATCACCCGCCCGGAAGAAGATCTTGCCGGAACCGAAATCCAGATCGCCGGCGGAAAGTTTTTGAGCTGCGAAGACATCGGCTGCCCCGTGGGCACCCGCATGGAAATCCGGAACCTCTTTTTTAATGTGCCCGCCCGGCGCAAGTTCCTGCGGGCCGAGCAAACCGAACTTTCGCACATCCGCCAGCTGTTCCTCGTGATGGCGTTGGCCCACCCGGACATCGGCATGTCGCTCAAAGTGGATGAGCGCATGGTCTACAATCTTCCCATGTCCGGAAACATGGAGGACCGGATTTCGGAACTTTATAACCACAGCTTCTTTGAGCAACTGCTGGAAATCGACTATACCGACGAGGACTATCGCATCTCGGGCCATGCCGGCCTTCCGCAGACCGGCCGCAAAGACCGGCAGGATCAGTATATTTTTGTAAACGGCCGTCCCGCCTCTGCCCCCGTGGTATTCCACGCACTGAACGAGGCTTATCATGCGCTGATTGCCAAAGGCCGCTATCCCGCCGTCTTTCTTTTCATTGAAATGGACCCGCCGCTGGTGGATGTGAATGTGCATCCGACCAAAAAGGAAGTGCGCTTCCGCAAACCCAATCAGCTGCGTGATGCCATCGTGGCCGCACTGGAAAAAGCCCTCTCCTTCCAATCTCTGGAAACCGCACCCGCCGCCGAAGTTCCAGCCCCTGGAAACGACGATGACGAACGCATCACCCTTCCTCCCCCGGTTGCGGTCCGGCCTAAATTTGAAACCCAGAAACAGATGGACGAGATTCTGCGGAAACCGGAACCGCTGCTGGACCGGAAACCCGAACAGGTCAAAAGTCAGAAAGTCGAAAGTCAAAAATCCGTCGGCAATAAAACGGCTTCCCCTCCCCCCGTCTCCCCCACCCCGAAACCGGCTTCACCTGCGGCCAGCCCCTGGGGCTGGTGCCGGATTGTCGGCCAGCTGGGCGCCAACTATGTGGTGCTTGAAACGGAAGACGGCTATGTGCTGATGGAACCACGCGCGGCCCACGAGCGCGTGCTGTTCGAAAAATTTATGCATGCGGCCCACGAACATGCCGTACAGAAGCAGGGCCTGCTGGCACCGGAAACCGTGGAACTGCTTCCCTCGGACGCGCACGTGGTCCGGTCCAACATCGACGTGCTGCAGGAACTCGGCTTCGGTGTTTCAGATTTTGGAAGCGACGCCTTTATTGTGGATGCCCTGCCCGTTTATGTGCAGGACAATCCGGTGGAATCAATGCTCGTGGAAATTGCCCGCGAACTGGAAAAAGCCGGCAAAAAGCGCGGGGCCCGGGAAATGGTGCAGGAGCAGATTGCCCAGACCGCCTGCCAGATGGCCGTGCGCACCAAAGATCAGCTTTCGGAAAAGGAAATCGAAAAGCTGGTGGCCGATCTGGCCAAAACGGAAATGCCCTACACTTCGCCCCGCGGCCGGCCAACCCTCATCTATACCAGCTTCACCGAGCTGGACCGTAAATTCAGCCGCGATTAAAAGTGCGCCGCCTTGCGGGCACTTTTGGCAATTTTATAACGGTGCCGACCTTCAACCACCAGAGTCGTGAAATGCTCGCGGGCTTTGGCATAGCGCGTTCGCTCCTCATCGGTTCCCGCCCCGGAGTTCTCGCTCTTTAGTTGAACAAACGGATCTTCCGCCAACCGAAGCGTGTTGTGCAACGAATGGATGATATCGTTGGCGCGGCGCTGATATTCTTCCGCCTGCAGCGCAACAGAGGCCTGATTGGCTCCCAGGAAGCTGAAAAACGACCCTTCCGAACTCTCCACCATCCCCCTCAGGTTCATCATGGAAAGTACGGCTTTCACATTGCCCGCGAGGAGATTAATAAAGTGGCCGAACTGCTCGTCCGCTTCGTTTTTTCCCGTTTCGCGAATGGCAAACCTCGCCTGCTGGCGGGCGACACGGAGCAGAAAGAGAATTTCTTCATACTGCTCCATGCTGACATCCTGCGTACAGGCCTGTTGCTGTTGATGGATCAGTTCGGCAGCCCGTTCAAAGTAAACATCCCTCCGGGCCAGATGCACCGGACGGTTCTGCTGGAAATGGTTGATCGCTTTCACAATGGTTATGTTATCAAAAGTCCCCGTTGTTTCGAGAGCTTATTAGGACTTTTAATCAGACCCGCTCTGCAGAGCCCGGGGCTATGCCATGGTGGCATCCACATCGGTCGGGCGGCCGGAGCGCACGGCCTGGTCCGCCAGCAACCGTACTTTCCGGCTCAGCCCGGTCAGCACCAGCGAGGCGGGAAGCTGATCACCTCCGGCACTGGCCATCAGTTCCTGCATGTTCATTCGATACACGGCCGTGTCTTCAAGCGCACGGAGCGTGGCATATTGCGGCCGCTCCTCAATCGTGCCCAGCACCCCCAGCACTTCGCCCGGCCCGGCCGTCATTAAACTGGTTTCCCGGCCGTTGACATTACGTGTTGCACGCACCCGACCGGTATTAATGATCAGCATCTCATGGATCGGGTCGCCCTCACGCACCAGCACCTCACCCTTCTTAAAGTAGACCAGTTTCTGCCGAGCCTGCTGAGCCGCCATTTCGCGGCTGACCAGCGAGAAGATCCAGCGGAATGTCAGCCCCAGCATTCCGCCCAGTCCGACTCCGCAAGCGTTGGCCACCATATCTTTCACATCAAACGAGCGGCCGGTGTACTTTTGCAGAAATTCAATCCCGATGCTCATGCCGACCAGTCCAAACAGCCCCGGAATAAAAAACGCCGGGCGAAGCGCCAGCACAAAGGTCCCCGCGAGAATCGTGTAGCTCGTGAAATGGATCACTTTATCCAGCGGCACATTTTCATGGCTCACCAGGCTGGCCATGAATGCCATTGCAATACCGATGAGACCGAACATGAAAATCACGATGCGCGTGCGCGGCCCGATATCGAATACGGCATTGGAAATCAGCGCCAGTTGGTAGTTGGTCATTGCCTCGTCATCACTTCGCTTTGCCATCGTTTCACTCCACTTCCAAAGGTTGGGAAAAAGTTTGGCAGAAAGGTTCCAATGATTGGAAGGTTATCATTCAGAAAACTATCTGCGCTTTCAATGTCTGGAAACCGAGCCGGAGAACGTCCTTTGAAGGAACTTAAACACGGGGAAATCTATGAACGGGATAACGCGCAGGAACTCGCTTAAATCAACCGCCGTAACCGGAGCGGTTACCGGACTTTCAACACTTTCCGCCCATGCGGCGAAAAACAAAACCGTTAAGGTGGCGTTGGTCGGTTGCGGCGGACGCGGCAAGGGCGACCTGAAAAACTTTCAGAAGGCCTGTAAAACGCTGCAGCTGGAATGCGAAATTGTGGCACTGGCCGATGCCTTCGAAGATGCGGTGCAGGGCCATGCCAATGCATTTGAAGTTCCGGCGAACCGTTGTCATTTCGGTTGGGATGCCTACCAAAAAGTCGCCGCCTCCGATGCAGAATATGTTCTGCTGGTAACCCCGCCCCTGTTCCGTCCGCTTCATCTGGAAGCCATGCTGAAGGCCGGCAAGCATGTATTTATTGAAAAGCCGGTGGCGGTTGATGCACCCGGCTGCCGCAAGGTGCTCGAACTCGGCGAATATGCCAAAACCAAGGGGCTCGGCATTTCGGCCGGCATGCAGCGCCGCCATTCCGCAAAATATCTGAAAAACAAAGCATTGGTTCAGGCCGGCGCCATCGGCGAAATCCTCGGCGGCCTTGTGGCCTGGAACGGAACAGTGCCTTGGATCAAGGAGCGCAAACCGGGTTGGTCGGATGCCGACTATCTGGCCCGTAACTGGCTGAACTGGATTGAAACCGGCGGCGATCATATTGTTGAACAGCACGTGCACAACCTCGATGTGGCCAACTGGTTTATCGGCCGCACCCCGAAATCGGCGGTCGGTTTCGGCGGGCGTGCCCGGCGCGAATCCGGCAACTCGTTCGACTTCTTCAGCGTGGACCTCGACTATGGCGACAACGTGCACATCCACAGCCAGTGCCGCCAGATTTCCGGCGCATTCAAACGCGTGGGCGAAGAACTGCGCGGCAGCAAGGGCTATGTGATGGGCGGCGGCAAGATTTCCGGCGACTCTGCCATCACCGTTCCGGATCCGAAAGTGGATTCCGACAACGACGGCCTTCAGGAGATGATTGATATGATCCGCGGCGTCCGCGCCGGACAGCCGCTCAACGAAGCACAGATTGTGGCCGAAGCCACCGGCACCGCCATTATGGGCCGCATTGCCTGCTACACCGGTAAAAAGGTGCTCTGGAGCGACCTCTTCCTGAACCCGAAATCGGAATGGTATGATTTCACTCACGGCATCGCCGCCGAGGACTTTGAAAAGGGTACGGTTAAACTGCCGCCTGAAAATGTCGTTCCGGTTCCCGGCGACGGAAAACGCATACGCCGCAAATAAAGGAAAAATGATGAAAACCATTATGACCCTGATGCTCGCCGGGCTGGTCAGCTCCGGCTTCGCTTCCAATGATTGGAAAACCCTGTTTAATGGAAAAGATTTTTCCGGCTGGTCGTTCGACACACTCGATAAAGCCGCGCCGGAAACCATCTGGTCCGTGAAGGACGGTATCATCCGCGTAATGGGCAAAGGCAAGCCCAACGGCGTGATGCGTACAGAAGAAAACTTTTCGAACTATGAATTCGAGGTGGAGTGGCGCTGGCCGGACAAGCCCGGCAACAACGGCACGCTGATCCACTGTTCCAAGCCGCGTTTTATGAGCGTTTGGCCGCAATCGATCGAAGTCCAGATGATGGCCGATAATGCCGGCGATTTCTGGGTGATCGGCGAAATGATTGAAGTAAATCCGGAGCAGATTGCCCCGCCGAACAAGCGAGGCCCGAGCCGCCGACGGATTAATCTGGTGGATGGTGCGGAAAAGCCGGCCGGTGAATGGAACCGTATGCGGGTGATCGCCCGGGACGACACGGTTGAAGTTTATGTGAATGACCAGCTCGTCAACAAAGGCTGGAATGCATCGGTTTCCGAAGGCGCCATCTGCCTGCAGGCGGAACGCGCGAACATTGAATACCGCACCATTCGCATCCGTGAACTTTCCAACGATTGGAAGCCGGTCTTTAACGGAACCGATCTTTCGGAATTCATTGTTGAAGACGGCAATGCCACCTATGCCGTGAAGGACGGTGTGATTACCGGAACCACCGTTGTCCCCAGCCCGAATACCTTCCTTGCCACCAAAGCCGAGTATGGCGACTTCGAACTGGAGTTCGATGTAAAGGTGCACGATAAGCTGAATTCAGGCGTGCAGATCCGCTCCTTCTCACGCACCGATGAAAACGGGAAGTTCAAAGCCGGCCGCTTCTTCGGCCCACAGGTCGAAATCGAAGCCGGCCCGGGACAAGCCGGGTATATTTACGGCGAGGCCACCGGTCGCGGCTGGCTTTCTCCGGAGCCGAAGTCAAAAGACAAAGCCGTGAATCAGCATGAATACTTTAACAACGGCGAGTGGAATCACTATCGGATCGTTGCTGAAGGCGCGCGCATCCAGACCTTCATCAACGGGCAGCTGATTGCGGATCTCGCCGATGAGGAAATTTATCAAACCCACCCGAAAGGCCACCTCGGCTTTCAGGTGCACGGCATCGGCAAGAAACAGATGGAATTTCACCCGATGACCGTCAGTTGGAAGAACCTGAAGATCCGCGAATTATAATCATTTCCGGATTTCGAAGGCGAAGGGGCTCCTATCGACGGGAGCCTCTTTTTTTACCGGCATAGCGGTCGTGCCAGAGGTGTTTAAACCACATCCGGCCGGTGGAAAGGATGAACAGCAGGCCGGAAATCACCACGGAAATCGCAAAGATCAGATTGGAGCGGTTGTGCGCCGGGATGTCGCCGGGATCGCGGTGCCCGTCATAAAGAAAGAGCGCGCCCAGCAGCAGTACAACAATGGCCATCGTGAGAGTCCCCATATTGGGTCTCATCTTAAACATGGGAACTTTTCCTCTGCCGGTCATATACGCTTCCTATCTGAATTCTGGCCAATGATTACTATAAGTACGCTATCAGAGACGTCATTTGGCAGTAAAAATTCAAAAAAGATTAACAGAAAAGTTAAGCCAACTGGAAATCAGCAGAACTGTTTCAGTATCGCCAGCAGATCTTCCCGCCGAACGGGCTTGGACAGATAGCTGTCCATCCCCTTCTCCATGAACTTTTCGCGGTCGCCCTTCATAGCATGAGCCGTGATGGCCACAATGGGCGTCCGGCGCTCTTCGCCTTCCTGCGCGCGGATCATGGCCGTGGCTTTCAATCCGTCAAGCACGGGCATCTGAATATCCATTAGAATCATATCGAAACGGGGCCGCTCCTCCAGCGGCAACAGGAGTTTGAGTGCACGGAGGGCCTCTTTCCCGTTTTCTGCAACCCCGGTTCGGCAGCCCATTTTCTCCAGAATTTTAACCACCACGCGTTGGTTCAGTTTATTATCTTCAACCACCAGGATGTCGAGATTCAGATTCACCTCGGGTTCGGCCGCGTTTTCGGTCGGTTTCGACCATTCAGCCGCCTCTTCAATATTTGCGGTGATCGAGAAGCTGAATTCGGCCCCCTTATTCGGTGCACTTTCCACGATTAGCCGCCCGCCCATCTGTTCGACCATTTTTTTGGAAATAGAGAGCCCGAGGCCCGTTCCTCCGAACTCACGGGTGTGGGATCCGTCAACCTGGGTGAACTCCTGGAAAATAATTTTCTGAGCGTCTTTGGGAATTCCGATTCCGGTGTCGGAAACACTGAACCGCAATGTGCACTCGCTGCCATGACGCTCCAGCAGCTGAACACCAATCTTCACGTGCCCCTCCGCCGTGAATTTCACGGCATTGGCCATCAGATTGGTCAGAATCTGTCGCAGACTGCCTTCATCGGTGCGGACGTGGTGCAGGTTGTCGGGACAATCGATTTGGAGTTCCAATCCCTTTTCCTTGGCCGTCGGCAGAAAAAAGGCATGGAGTTCGCGCAGCACTTTGCAGATATCGACCGTATCGATATTCAGATTGAATTTACCCATTTCAATGCGGGAGATATCCAGAATGCTGTTGATGATTTTCAGCAGATTGTCTGCCGAAACCGAGATGGTCTCCACATACTCGCGCTGCTCCTGCGAAAGCTCGGTGTCTTTAATCAACTGAGTCATGCCCAGCACACCATTCATAGGCGTACGGATTTCGTGGCTCATATTCGCAAGGAATTCACTTTTGCTGCGGCTGGCGGTTTCGGCCAGTTCTTTCGCCTGCTGCAGCTCGGAACTCATTTTTTCCTGTTGCTCGTTCCGTTGCACCAGTTCCTGAACCATATGGTTGACGCCTCGGCCCAGCTCGCCCAGTTCATCCAGCGACCGATCCTTTTTTACCCGGGTATTGAGCTCGCCCTGCTCCACTTTTTTGAGGCACCGCAGAATATCGTTAAACCGCGGTACAGTGAGCTGCCGCACGAGCACGGCTCCGACCAGCGTGATCAGCATGATGCTGATGAAAAATCCGGCAGCAAATCCAATGGCCGTGCGGCGCTTACGCAGGTCTGCATTGCCGGTGCCCATTTTCATGTGGAAATCACCAAGCCATTGGCCATTGGAATAGAGCGGCGTCGTGACATAGAGAAAGCTCCGCTGATTTTCACGCACTCTCGCAATTCTTGAATCCGAACCGGCCACCGGTTCCGCCGCGGCGTCATTTAAACTGTATATTGCGTGAGCATCAGATCCTTCCAGCTCGCGCTCGGTACTGTAGAAAATGGTGCCGTCGGGCTGGTCGACTGCCGCCGAAACCACCAGCTCCCCCACCAGGCGCGACAGCGCTTCGCGATCGCGCGCAATTGAAAAAGGTACGGATTCCTGATTCATCAACCGGCCGGGAATCAGTGCCTGTAAATGCAGGCGTTTATCAATTTCCCCGGCAAACCGGTGTGCATAGAACAATTCCAGACTCGAAAGCAGAACCGAGGCAATCAGGAAAATGGCAAGCCCGAGCTTGAAGGCCAGAGATAGAAAGAATTTTACCATGTTATGCCATCCTTATTCATCGTCTGCAGGCTCCGATGCATCCTGCCCTGCCAAAAGTGCAACAGTGCTTTTTGCAACATCGGGATCTAAATGTATACCATTATCGATGAAACGGCTCGAAAACATGATCGGGGCGGCCACCCGGTGGCGCGACATGGAACTGATCCGGCGCTGGAAATAAGCATGCGTATCGAGTCCGTATCGCGGGTCGTACAGATTCCCCTTCAGTCCGGTCGGGCTTTTGGTGTATCTGACCCAGCGCTCGGCAATTTCCGGCCGGCTCCAATACTTCATCAGCTCCACTCCGGCCTCACTGCCCGGCGCGTTCTTAAGGACGGCCCAAGTGGAAATGTAGCCGCCGATAGAGTGGCCATGCCCGCCGAATTCCGGGAGTTGCGCCAGGCGCAGATGCTCGAGCCCTTTCGAATCGACCTGCTCAAACGCATTATAACGCCAGGTGGCATCAAAATAGAGCAACGCTTTTCCTTCGAGCAACGAGCGGGCCGCCTCGGGCCATTTTCCGGTCACCAGTCCCGGCTTCAATGGTTCATAGCGGCCCAGCTCTTTGAACAAAGCACGAATGCGGGCGAGGGTTGCCGCCTGATCGGGCTGATAATGGTCTGTGAACTGACAGGAAAGCAGCAGATTGTAAAACAACCGGAGTGTCGCTCCGGATCCGCCGAAATCCAGAAAGGCCGTAATCGGTTTTTCTGCGGTCTGATTATGGGCATGCACCTTTTTAACATAGTTCAGCAGATCCTCGGTCGTCATGCCCTCTTCGCGGATGCGGATGCCCAGCTTATCGGCCGTCTGCTTGTTATACCAGGCCGCATAAAAGAACCCTTCAATGTACGGGCCCGGAAAAAGTCCGGCGGTATATTTATGCGCATCGGAGCTTCCCACCAGAATCGGTTGATGGTTGGCCATCACCTCAGGAACGGTTAAAAAGTTGACCAGATGTTTATGGCCCCAGTTCCAGTCGTCGAGCTCAATGGCCACCTCCGTGTAGATCAGCGGGTCCAGCCAGATCACATCCCACTCCAGATTTCCGGAGCGAATCATTTCCGCAATATAAGCCGCGGCAGCATATTGGCTCTTTTCCGGAAGAATATCCTTCGCAAACTTAAACTGCAGATCGATCTCCGGATGCCGGAATGAAAACTCTTCGCGAACTTCATGAACCAGCTTTTCGCGGGCCCCTTCATCTTTCCAGTGCCCCATCCAGCGCAGGGTCTGCCGAAGTGGCGGAGGATACGGTTCTTTGAGAGCAGTTTTCTGAGGAGCAGGCTCCTCTGGAGAACAGGCTGTGAAGAACGTCAGCAGCATCGCTGCGCACAGCTTTGCCCCCCGTTCTTTCCAATACTGAATCTCCCTATTCAAGTACATGGAATAGAGAATAGAAAAAATGAACTACAGCAACAACCTGCAATCGTTCTTTTATACAGTCCCAACCGGGCACGATAACTTCATCCCGAGGGCGTTACGGAAAGGGTCGCGGCCTACCGGAAGAGCGCAACGTGCTCGGGCCTGAGCTGATCCGGAGTCCAGGGCTCATGGGTTGCAATGTGTTTCCAAGCATTGGAAAGCACATAAACCTGTGCCCTGACTCCGCCGAGTTCGACCTCGATTCGGTCATATTCCTCGCCCTCAAATGCATCCAGACATTGGAACTCCCGTTCGGTCAGGCCGGTATAAAGCACGCCCTCCACCGAATCTTCCAGACATTGGATAACCACCGGATAGTGCCGCTCTTTTGCCCGCAGGCGCGTATAGCCGGGAAGTGTACTGCTCCCGCCGGTCATCCGGCGGCCCATCACGGCCTCGAGCACCTCCGGCCACATTAAAGTGCCATAAGCAAATAAGTTCATTCTCGCTTCGCTCGCAGTTAATCGTGATCCGTTATTTGTTAATCGTCGGGAAACCATGTACATTGAAACCTCATGCACTCTACGCTAATAACGATTTACCATTAACAAATAACTGGCACGATGAAAGAGCGGAATATTCAACCCGATTGCTGGAAATATGAACTTGAGGGCGGCTTCGAGGCTCTTGCCGGCAAGACCGACTTCGATAACGATCTCCTCAGTCTGAAGGTCGCCCGGCCCAACGAGCTGTGGTTTCATGTGCACGGACAGCCCGGAAGCCATGTGATTCTGCGGCACCCCGAGGGCGACCGGCCCGACAACGCCCTCATCCGGCAGACCGCCGCCATTGCCGCCTGGCACTCCAAAGCCCGGAACGCAGGCAATGTGCCCGTCAAATATACTGAGGCCAAACACGTTGGCAAACCGCGCGGTGCAAAGCCCGGCAGCGTCACCATTAAACGGGAAAAAACCGTCAAGGTCCGCCCCGCCCTTCCGGACGCCTAGTCGAACGCCGTGGGTAATTCCGGATTCTGATGGTGCCGGAACAGGAGCTCGATGTGCTCCGGAAGCGTGCGTGACAGCGACAGATCCGGAAGCTCATCCAGCGGGAAAAAGCGCGCCTCTTCAATATCGTGGTCCAGACCGCCGGCGGTTCCGGTAATCCCGCAGAGGAACATCAGTTTATAACTGTGATACGGACGTTGGTCTTCGTTGTAGTGCAGATCTCGGTCGAGCACGGCGGCGAGTTTGGTGCAGCACACTTCGTAGCCCGTTTCTTCGCGCAGTTCGCGGATTACGGCCGTGGACGGCGGGTCATTCACATCGGCCCAGCCGCCGGGCAGACTCCACTTTCCGTCCGACTGCTCCCGGCAGAGCAGCACTTCCGAACCCTGGAAAACCGCGCCGCGGACATCGACCTTCGGCGTGGCATAGCCGGTTTCATTTTTAAAAAGTTCCAACCATTGGAAGGTTGGAACTTCGGATATCTCCGCCATCATTTCGGCGGAGAGCGCACGAAGCTCGCAATAGCGCTGCCGGTCGTACGGATCGGTGGCATATTCCAGCCCGATCTGCGCGATCGACTGGATTTTCCGCGCCCACGCCGCGTGCTTTGTGCTCATTGCCCGGCCTTAGCCTTCGATCTTATTGTATTCGGCACTGCCGAATCCGAGGATCATCATGAAAATATACGGCAGGAAGATCAGCCCCAGAATCGTGCCG
This sequence comes from Pontiellaceae bacterium B12227, assembly GCA_029432775.1. Taxonomy (GTDB): domain Bacteria; phylum Verrucomicrobiota; class Kiritimatiellia; order Kiritimatiellales; family Pontiellaceae; genus Pontiella. Next base: position 123,615 of record JAROAZ010000002.1, read on the forward strand.
ACGCCCCGTCCGAAATTCTTTGCGACGCCAATCACGACCAGAATGGAAACCACAATATTCACGATCGGAATGAACATCAGCAGCACCCACCACATCGGCTTTCCGCCAATATCGCACAACACACAGGTGTTATAGATGGGAACGATGGCCGCCCAGCCCGGATGCCCGGCCTTGGCGAACAGTTTCCACATTCCGATCACCGCCAGCACGATCAGCGCAATCTCCAGAATTAAAATGCCCCCGGCCATAACTCCACCTTCTGCTGCCCCATATGCTTCTGCTTCCATTGTATTCTCCTTTGTTGTTGGTTAACTACCCTGATTTTTGTCGCTTTGTATGAAGCAACCTATTGCTTGCTGTTGATCCAGAGACGGAAGAAACGGTCGGGAATTACCATCCCGCCGTCTTCTTTATCCAGAATATCTTTCTTCAGCAGCAGGTCCACCGCCCGCTGTACATTGGAGGAACTGCCGAGCTGATATTTCCGGATAAATTCCGCCGAAAAAACCTGCGTGCCGGCCGGTTCGGCGGCCACCCCTTTCAGCAACCGCTTGGCATTGCGCGTGAGCGAGTCCCACAAATTCATAAAGGCATAACTTTCGCGTTCCAGCAGCAGACCGGTCGCTTGCTGAATCATGTCGGAAGAGACTTCACCCCCGGTTTCCGTGAGCTCCCAGAGCGGATGGCAAAGATGCTGCGTATAAAACGGATGCCCTTCCGTCAGAGTGCAGAGCTCCGAAATGGTTTCCGGCCGGATCTGTTTGCCCGTTTCTTTAAACTTTTCCGTAATGAACAGCTGCCAGTGATCCTCTGCAATCAGACCCAGGGGATAGTGCGCTCCGGACCGATACATCGGGCGCTGCGAATCCATGAACATCTGGCGAATCAGGTGCTTGCGGCTTCCGCAGAAAATGTAGGCCACGTCCGATTGGTGCTGAATGGTGCTGCGGAGCAAACGCTCCACCGTATCGCTTTCGTATTCCAGTATCTGCTGAAACTCGTCAAAGACCACCACAATACGTTTACCCTCTTTCTGCGCGGCCTTGGCCGGCATCGTCAGGACCTCTTCGAGCAACGGCACATCAGGGCGTTTCTGATCGAAACCGAAGGTTATGACCGGTTTTCCGTCATCATTGGCTGAAACCGAAGGAACCAGCCGGCTGAAAAAAGTCTTCGCCGTATGCAGCAGCTTATCCGTATTCGAGGCCATGGCCTCCGAAAAAGCCTTTGCGCAGGTCAGCACAAACGAGGTTTCTCCATCCGTCGGCCACAAATCAATATATACCGTAAGATATTCATCTTCGGGAAGATCGGCCAAGACCTTCCGGATGAGTGATGTTTTGCCCAATCTGCGCTCGGAATAGACAAACAGCTTTTCTGCATTCTCAATCGATCGTCTCAGATCCGCCGCCTCACGCGTGCGGTTACAGAACGATTCTCCCGATACGACACCACCATAATGGAACGGATTTCTCATAATACGCCTCCTGCGTTACGCAAGATGCGTAATTAAAGGAAGAAGCACAAGATAATTCGCCCTCGGCCGATTACGCACAATGCGTAACGCTGAATGCGTAGTTCTGTATTTATCTTATTATGTGTGCCTTACAAACCTCGAAGCTCTGCACAAAAACCGTCAGGCAATATTTGTAATGAATAACACGTTATTCTCAGCATGAAACCGATCACACTCCTCGTACTGACTGCCGCGCTGCCCGTTCTTGCTTTCGGAGCGGATATGATGACCCCCGCCTATTATACCGGAAACCTGAAAGGCGAGGCCGATGTTTTTCTATCGGCCTGCCAACAGATACACATGCACCACCCGCTGGAAAACCCCGAAGGTCGTATGCCCGACTACCGTATTCCCCGCTGGGGCGCATTCGGCGCAGGAAAAGGTCCAACCCGCACCGAACAGCATCACCCGGCGGAAGATCTCCACATCGGACAGCGGGAAACCGCCGTTGAACTCTATGCCGCGCACGACGGCATTATTTCCACCGTCCGCGACGCCCCGAAATACCGCCACTACATTTCCATCACCAAAATCATCACCGACCCGGACGGCAGGGAGCTGGGCAAACTCGTCACGCTCTACGGTCATGTTGATCTCGATCTCGACGAAGCGGCCGGACTGAACCTGAACGGTAAAACCGTCAAAGCCGGCGAGCTCATCTCAAAACACCTCTATGGCCAGACGCGCGGCGGCCCGCACCTTCACTTTGAAATCCGCTACTACCGCCCAACGGACCGCGGTACCGAAGAGTTCTACAGCATGAACGGCTCCGTTCCCGGTGCAGGCGAATGGCCGAAAGGTCGCTGGGACCCAGACACCGGCTATGGTTTCGGCCTTGCGGAAAATCACGCACTGAAACTATAGCCCCCCTTCTGAATTACGAACGTTCCTCCATTGACCGGATACGGGTAAGGACTTAACCTCACTCCTATTAATTTATGGAGGCTGCAATATGATCACATTTAAGATTGTTCGGAAAATCGGGAAAATGCTCCGCGGCGGAGCGGGCAGAAAAGAAATCTTTCTCGGGGCCCTCTGCGGGGTGCTGATCGGCTTCAACCCGGTCGCCGGAGCAACGCTGGGCCTGATGATTCTGATCACGCTGCTGCTGAATGCCAATATCGGCTTTGCCCTGCTCGGGGTTGCAGTCGGTAAAATTCTTTCGCTGATCCTTTCCGTTGCCTCGTTCCACATCGGATTTTTCATCATTCACAATATGGGATTGGAAGGGCTCTTCTCCAAACTGGCCAACGCCCCGTTTGCCGCTCTTATGGATCTCGATGTGTATGCCATGATCGGTTCCCTGCCCTTCTCGATCATCGTCGGGCTCCTGTTCGGAAAATTCATCTCCGGCACCGTTACCAGAATCCGCGAACAGATGGTGAAAGCCGCCGAACACGAAAAAGTCGGCAAGGCGGTCGGCAATAAATTTTCCCGGTTCCTCATGTGGCTCGCCTTCGGTAAACAAAAGATTTCCACCTCCGATGTGCTCGCCAAAGAATCCCCTCTGCTCCGTAAAGCCGGACTCATTCTGGTGGGCAGCGTGGTCGTGATCGGTTTGCTCCTGCAATTCCTGCTGCTCGATATGGCCCTAAAGAAAGGTTTACAGTCCTCCATCAGTGGAAAAACCGGTGCTGAAGTGAACATCGGAAAAGCCAACCTTTCCCTCGCAGGCGGCAAGCTTGAAATCGAAGGCCTCCAGGTCACCGATCCCGATAAACTCACCCACAACATGGTGCAGATCGAAAAACTCGCCGCCGATATCAGCGTCAGCGATCTCCTGCGCCGCACCTATACCATCGACCTGCTCTCCGGCTCCGTGCTCACACGCGATGTCGAACGCGCCACCCCCGGCAAGCTTCTCGTTAAAGAAGACAAAGATGAAAAAACCGATGCCGAAAAGGACGCGGAGAAAAAAGATGACGGCGGGAAATCGCTGGATGAATACTTTGCCAAAGCCGGCGAATGGAAAGTCTATGGTGAAAAGATCTATGAATACCTGAAGGAACGGAAGGACAACGCCGAAACCGTCGCCAAAGGTGAAAAGCCGAAAGCCTCCAAGGAAAAAGCCGTGGCCGACGCCAAAAGGCTGGGCTATCTCAAAGCGCGCGCCGACCTTGTTTCCGATCGTCCCGAATGGACCATCCGATCATTGGAAATCGACAACGTAAAACTTTCGTCCGACTATCCGGTCCAGAACTTCCAGGGCTCGGAACTTTCCAGCCACCCGGAACTGAACGGCCTGCCGACCACGTTAGTCATGACGCCACAGGGCGCGATGGAGCCCGCCGCAAAAATCACCCTGCGCTTCGACGATTCCACAGCCGCGCACCGGATCTTCGCCAACCTGAAAGAGGTCGACCTCGGTAAAGCCATCAAATCCGGCGACAAACTGAAGGTTGAAGAAGGCAAAGCGGACATTAAAGCCGACGGCAGTTTCTCCACCGATGCTCTCGAAGTTCCGTTCACACTCACCGTCCGCGAACTGAAAACCAACAACGATATCATCAACAACCTCAAAAACCTCGAGGTGCCCGGCAAGCTCTACGGCTCGCTGACCTCCCCGCGCATCAAGGTGGAACTCGACGACAACCTGAAGGACGCCGCCATCGACGCCGCAAAAGAAAAGGCGAAAGAGGAAGCCAAAAAAGAAGCAGAGAAGCAACTCAACAAGGCCCTCGAATCCGACGAAGCCAAAGAGCTCAAAGAAAAAGCCTCGAAGTCGCTGAAGAAATTTTTCTAGTGGCCAACACGGTTTACATCGCAACCAGTCTGGACGGCTTCATTGCCGGGCCGAGCGGCGAACTGGACTGGTTGATGGAGTTTCCAAACCCTGGAAACTCCGACTATGGCTTTGCCGAGTTCATGGAACGTATCGATGCGCTGGTGATGGGCCGGAATACGTTTGAAATGGTTGCTTCGTTCGAGGGCGACTGGCCCTATCCCAAACCGGTCTTTGTCTGCTCGAACACGCTCACCTCGATCCCCGACCATCTGAACGACAAGACCGAATTGATTGGTGGCGAGCCGGCAGCAATCGTCCATCAACTGAATGAACGCGGCTTCCGTAACCTCTATATCGACGGCGGGAAGACTGTGCAGAGTTTCATGCGCGAAGGGCTGATTGATGAACTGATCCTTTCCCGCCTCCCGATCCTGCTGGGTGACGGAATTCCACTGTTTGGAAAACTGGATGCCCCGCAAAACTATACCCTCGAGCATTCCGAGACCTTCAGCAACGGGATTTGTAAGACGGTTTATAGGCGAAAATGGTAATACCGGATTCTCCGTTAACGAAAAGAAAGGAAGCTAAAATGAACGCAGAACAGCTGGTTGCATTTCTTATTGTCGGTGGAGTCGCCGGATGGCTCGCCGGACTCATCATGAAGGGCCGTGGTTTGGGCCTGGTCGGAAATATTGTGGTCGGTGTGATCGGCGCATTTCTGGGAGGATGGCTATTTGGCATTCTCGGCATCCGGATCGACGGGAAATGGCTTGGACCGCTCATCACCTCCCTGGCCGGTGCGCTGCTATTACTTTTCGGGGTCAGTTTTATTCAGAAAAAGTAAACTTCGAATCCATTTTCTATGGCCGAACTTCCAATCCTCGGAAATGGACTGCCGTTTTAGATGCCGGCGTGGATCCGGTGGTACCGCTTGCGGCATCTCGCGCGTGAGTTCGACTACCTTTCGAGCTTCCGTTCCACCCACTCATAGACGGAAGGGAGGACAAACAGGGTGAGAAAGGTGGAGGTCGTCAGGCCGAATACCACCACGGCCGCCAGCGGCCGCTGTACTTCAGCGCCGGCTCCTGTAGACAGCAACAGCGGGGTCAGTCCCAGCAACGTCGTCAGCGTGGTCATAATGACCGGCCGGAAACGGATCAGGCTCCCGTTCATGACCGCCTCGTGGACACTCTGCCCTTCTTTACGCAGATCATTAAAATCGGTCAGTAGCACCATCGCATCCTGCATCGCAATGCCGAACAGCGCAATGAACCCGATCGACGCCGGAACCGACAGATACTGCCCGGTCACCCACAGCCCGATCACGCCGCCGATCAGCGCCAGCGGAACGTTCAGGATAATCATCGCGGCATCGCGCAACGAGTGGAAAGCGATCCACAGCAGAACAAAGATGGAAATGAGCACGACCGGAACAATCACGCCCAAACGCTTCATCGCATTGCGCTGCTGCTCAAACTGCCCGCCATATTCAATGAAGACGCCGGAGGGCAGCTCCACCTTCTCGTCAACCGCCGTCTGGATATCTTCCAGCACCGAGCTGAGCGCCCGATCCTTAATGTTCCCCTGCAGAATCCAGCGGCGCTGATTGTTCTCCCGGTTAATCTGCAACGGCCCGTCGACCATCCTGATATCCGCAAGCGCATCCAGCCGAAGCAGCGCCCCATCCGCCGAACGGATAAACAGGCCGCCCAGCGCTTCGGGCGTGGACCGGAACTCCGGCGCATAGCGCACATGAATGCCATAGCGGCGCGTATTCTGATAGAGGGTATCCACCACGCGACCGCCCACGGCCGTTTCGACCATATCCAGCACCGTATCGCCGGGCACGCCGTAGCGGGCCAACTCTTCATGGTTCAAGACCACCTGCACCTGCGGCTGGCCGAAGCTCTGCTCAACGGAAAGATCCACCAGGCCGTCAATGCCCTCAAACGCGGCACGCATGGCCTCCGCCGTCTCGCGGATTTCATCGAGGTCCTCGCCATAGACTTTAATGGCCAGCTGGGCCCGTGAACCGGAAAGCATTTCATCGAACATATGCTGAATTGGCTGGGAAAAGTTCACCTGCACGCCGGGATAATCCTTCAGGCGTTCGCGCAGCTCATCCACAATCCGCGCCTTCTCCTTGCGGTCATCGAGTTCAACATGGATCATTGCAAAATTCACAGGATGCGGGTGGCTGCCGGCTTCCGGTCGGCCGATCATCGAGACCGCCTCCTTCACACCTTCAACCGCCATAATTTCGGTCGTCAGCCATTTGACCGTTTGCTCCGCTTCATCCAGCGCAATTGAAGGCGCCATGCTTAAGTCGATGCTGATCGAGCCTTCGTCCAGCACCGGAATAAATTCCGTACCGATCTGTTTCAGGAAAAAACCGGCCCCGAGAATCAGAATCGAAAGCAGCACAAACACCGCCGCCTTGGCCTTGAGGGCCCGGGTCAGCAACGCCCGGTAACCGGCTTTCAGTCCCTGGAAAAACTTCGATTCTTTGTACGGCTTCTCCTTGAGCAGAAAACTCGCCAGCACCGGAGCAATCACCAGTGCAAAGGCAATTGATCCGCCCAGCGCCAGCATCACCGTATACGCCAGCGGCTTGAACATTTTACCTTCCACCGCATCGAACGAAAGGATCGGCAGGAACACAATGATCACGATCAGAATGGCAAACGCAATCGGACGCCCCACCTCGCGGGTTGCTGCGGCAACCAGCCGCAACCGCGATGAGTCTAAGGTCTGAAGTTCCAACGTCGAAGGTTCCTCAACATCCCGACCTTTGTTGACCTTCGACTTTCCGACCTTTGACTTAGGCGCATTCGCGCCACCGAGAAAACGATGAATATTTTCCGTCACGACAATGGATCCGTCTACCAGCATGCCCAATGCGATGGCAATTCCGCCGAGCGACATCAGGTTGGCGGAAATGCCGAAGCGCTCCATGCCGATAAAAGCCACCAGTGCGCAGAACGGCATGGCCATGGCCACAATCAGGGCCGCGCGAAAGCTGCCCAGAAAAGCGAAGAGCACCAAAAGCACCAGGAACATGCCCTGCAGCAGGGCCATGTTGACCGTGCGGGTGGAGTTATCGACGAGGTCGGCCTGTTCATAATACGGAACCAGCTTAACGCCTTCCGGAAGTCCGGCCCGCACCTGGTCCACCTTAGCGTATAGATCTTCAATCACTTTCGAGGAGTTGGCCCCGAACAGCTTCATCACAATCCCGGAAACCACCTCGGTGCCTTCGTTCAGCGTAACCACGCCCCGGCGAAGCGCCTTGCCATACTTCACCTCCGCCACATCGGCAATGGAAACCGGCGTGCCGTCGTAGGTCTTGAGCGTGATGCCCCGAATATCATCCAGGTCCCGCAGGAAGCCGACCCCGCGCACGAGATGCTCTTCCGAGTTCATCTGCAGATACTGGCCGCCGACGTTCCGGTTATTCGCCTGGACCGCCGTCGTGACATCCTCAATGGAAAGGTTGTACTGATGCAGCCGATAGGGATCGATCCGGATCTGATACTGCAGCACATGGCCGCCGGCACTCAGAATATCCGTGACCCCCGGGATGGTCTGCAACTGGCGTTTCACCACCCAGTCGTTCACATCGCGCAGGTAGGTCAGCTTGTCCAGTCCGCCGGTGTCGGCCCCCTCCTCCAGTTCGAGGTAGTAGAGAAAGATCTGGCCCAGCCCGGTCGAGATCGGCCCCAGCGTAGGCGGCTCCTCCATCTCCGGCAGGTCGGCCGCGGCAGCGGCCAGGCGTTCGGCCACGAGCTGCCGGGCGAAGTAGATATCGGTGTCATCAGTAAAGTAGACATAGACCACCGCCATGCCGAAGGCCGACGTCGACTTAATCAACGTCACGTTCGGCAGACCGTTCATCGCTGTTTCGATGGGATAGGTGATCAACTGTTCCACCTCTTCCGGCGCCATACCATCCGGCTCCGCAAAGACCGGCACCATCACCGGTGAAATATCGGGGAATGCTTCCACATCCAGCTTCCGATATTCAAATACGCCCAGCACCACCACGCCGATCAGGGCCAGAATCACCAGTCCGCGATTTTTCAAAACCAAATTAATTATCTTTTCAATCATTTCAAAACTCCGTTTTCAAATTGCCGATTTCCGATTGTTGATTGCCGATTGAATAGCTGACTGCACACGAGCTGTTCATTCGGCAATCGGAAATCATCAATCTTCAATAATCAGTGGCCGTGGCCGGCGTGGGGATCCATGCCGCTGGTCACCATCTGGGCTTTGAGGGTGAAGGCTCCGGCGGCGACATATTTTTCATCCGGCTCAAGCCCACTGACGATTTCAACATGACGGTCATCGGAAAGGCCAAGCGCAACCACCTCCGGAATAAATCCGTTCGGACTGGGCACAAAGACCACGCTCTCGCCATCCAGGGTCTGGACGGCTTCGCGCGGAACCACCACGGCGGCATCGATGGATTTAATCTTGATCTTCGCCCGCACAAAGGCACCGGGCGTAAAATCATCCCGGGCATCCTGCAGAATACAGCGAGCCGTAAAGGTTCGTGTTTCATGGGAAATAATCGGGCTGATGTATTTAATCTGACCGTCCGCCACACAACCGTCGCGGGCGATAAAGTTGACCGGCATGCCTTTACGCAGCAGATGCTGGTATTGCGGGAAGACGCTGATGTCGGCCCAGACGCTTGAAAGATCGGCGACTTCGAACAGGAGTTTGTCATCGCCCACCACCTCGCCGACGGCGAGATCTTTAGAAATAATGACCCCGGCGTTCGGCGCGGTTAATTTATAGACCGCCATCGTTTCACGGTTTTCCAGCGAGGCGAGCACACTGCCTTTTTTGACTTCATCACCGATTTCGGCATAGACCGCGCGGACAATACTGGCATAGCGCGGCGAAATGGAAGCGGAGGTATCGCGGTTCAGTTTGATTTCAGCCGGAAAAACGGAGCTTTGTGCAACCGTGCCGCCGGCGGCTTCCCGAACCTCAATCCCGATCTTATCAAACATTTCCTGCGTCAGCTTGATGCCCTCAACCGGCCCGTGATCGTGTCCGGCATGATCGTCGTGATCATCGTGTAAGTCGTGATCCGGAATGCCGTCGCCATCGTGGTCGTGCGGAACCGGTTCGACTGCCGGAGCAGCGACCGGGCAGCAGGCATCTCCAGCGACATGCTGATGCGCGGCGGCATGTGGAGCGAATGTCTCTTCCGCCTGTACGTCATGATCATGGCCGGCGTGATCATTCTCCTGTTTTTCCAATCCCTGGAGGCCGGGCAACGTGAAGCCGCCTTCTTTTTTCGCTAGGCAGGAGGCGCATTCGCAATCTCCGGTGCCGCACGTTTGGGCTTCCACAACTAAAATGCCTGCCAGCAACAGACCAAATACCATTAATACGTTTTTCATCGTCTAAATTCCTTCCTGTAAAAATTGTGAAACTTCGGCCCGGGCCACATGGGCATCCTGCAGAGCTTCGATATACCGCACGCGGATTTCCGCGAGATGCTGCTGCGCATTGATCAGCTCATACCACGAAAACCGGCCGGCATCATATCCGGCCCGGCTCAGCTCATAGGCCCTTTCCGCTTTCGGGGTCAGGTTATCGCGCGTCATTTCGGCTTCGGTTTTAGCCCCGTTGTAGAGCGCAATCAGCATAGACAGCCGTTCCTGCAACTGACGGCGAACCTCGTTCTGTTGCGCCTGGAGCGCTTCAGCCTGCAACATAATAGACGCCTGCTCCGCCTTCCCCGCCCGAACAAAATTAAGTGGCATGGATGCGCCCAGTACAAAGGTGTTTACATCTTCTGCCGCTTCATATTTATATCCGGCACCCAGTGTAATATCGGCCGCATCTTTGGCCTTGGCGCTGGCCGCCATGGCCTGCGCCACCTCAATCTGTGCAGTAATTTGCCGTAGCGACGGATGCGACGGATCTATGATCGTCTCTTCGAGGACCGGGAGGTCGTAATACGCGCCCTCCAGCTCCGCCATTCCGGCCTCGGATATCCCGATCAGCGAGGCCAGCCTAATGCGCGCGGCTTTCAGGTCGCCGAAACAGCAGGTCTGCGAAAGAAGAATTTCCTCCAGTGCCAGTTCTGCCTCCAGCACTTCGAGCTCGGAACTGCCGCCATTGGCGTGTTTCCGTTTGGCCACCTCAACAAAAGCCCGGCCGAGCTGTTCCTGCTCGACACGAACCAGGCCAATTTCCTGCTGGGCAAAAACGCTGATGAAGGCCAGCCGGACTTCAGCCAGTAACGCCAGCTCTTTCCGGGCCTCGGCCTGAAAAGCAATGCCGATCGATTTTTCAGCCACGGCCCGGGCGCTCTTTTGTTTGCCTCCACGCTGAAAGGTCTGTTTGAGCATAATCTCGTATTCGGTATCGTTAAATCCATCGAGATCGCCGCCAACCCCTTCCGCCGTAACGTTAAGCAAAGGGTTTTTCCAGCGGCCGGAAGCCCCCACCGCTTTTTCCGCGGCCTGTGTTTGCAGGCGGGCGGCCTTCAACTCGGGCGAGTTTACACGGGCCAGCTGAAGTGCCTGGTCGAGCGTGAGCTTTTGTTCTTCGGCTGAGACGGACAGAACGAGCCCGCACAGCACAGCTATAATTTGTTTCATTTGATACTCCTGATTTCAATTGTTCCAAAGGTTGGAAACCCACAACGGGTTCCAGAGATTGGAAAAATCAAATCAGAAGCTGGATGGTCCGAAGGCCGGGAGGCGGGCCATGGACCGGAGGGGCGGCTGGCGTAAAGGCCGGCCGGGTCTGGTTCAGCACAAACAGCTGAATCATGGAAGCGGGCGCAGGCGCGTCCGCAGAGCAAACAGAAAGATTCTGATCCACTTCAAGTGGTTCGGTGCACACGGTATTGCTGTCGCAGGAGTGGCATTCGCAGGTGTGTACCGCAGAAATCTGATCAGGAAGTTCAGAAAACGGCGAGGCGTGATGATGCCGGTCCGCGTGTGTGCAGGGCAACGCCACGTACAAGAGCGCAACAATCAATAGGATGTTCTTCCATACCTTCATTCAGCGCATATTGACCAGATTACTCACCATTAGTTCAAGAAAAAACCGCCCTGCTTCCACAGGACGGTCATTCATTTCGGCTTCAGGCTGATTAGCCTTCAATGACAGAAAAGTCATCTTTGCCTACACCACATTCGGGGCATTCCCAATCGTCGGGAATGTCTTCAAACTGAGTGCCGGGCGCAATGCCGCTGTCAGGGTCGCCGATTTCCGGATCGTAGATCCAGCCACAAACGTCGCAGATATATTTCTTCATGATCTATACTCCTTGGTTCAAAAACTGGTTAGATAATTCCCGTCTTTCCAACAGGTCGCAAGGTCATTCTTGTTAGAATTTGCCCTGCTTTTTCACTAACTAGTACATAGTCACTGATTAGTTGTCGTGTTCGTCTGGGTTATTACAAAAGCACGCAAAGTCAGGAAGTTATCAATTCTTTGCTCCCTTTGCGCCCTTCTGTTAAACAAGGCAGTGATCCATTGAAAGAATACTAGTCCTCTTCCTTCTTAAACATTTCTTTCGGCACATGGCAGAGCGGACAGGTGTCCGGTGCTTCGTCGCCTTCGTGTACATGTCCGCAAACTGTGCATACCCATTTCATACTGAACTCCTTAATTTTCGAATTGCTCAGCATACTTACCCATTTGCCGGCCGGCTTCACGACATTGTTCAAGAATTTCCGGTGTCGGGACGTATTGTGAGCGGATCGGGTCCTGCGTGATTTCAATTTTCATCTCTTTCATCGCGTCTTCCACTTCTGAAGCACCACCGCGCTTACTCCAGCCATAGGAGCCGAAGGCAAAGCCCTGCTTATTGGTCGGGCGCAGCCCTTTCATGTAGCAGAGCACACCGGCCATATTCGGCATCAGTGTGTTGTTGAGTGTCGGAGAACCGATGGCAATGGCCGCGCAGTCGAGAATTTCCGTAACAATTGTGGTGGCGTGGGTGGTATCGACATTATAGAAGCGGGCTTCCACATCGCATTCCTGTGCGCCTTCCAGAATGGCATCCGCCATCTGCTGAGTTGAATTCCACATGGTTGCATAGAGAACAATGATTTTCGGAGTCGGCTTGCACACCACCCATTTCTGATAGGCCTCGAAGACCTCTTTGAGGTGGCTGCGCCAGATGACGCCGTGGCTCGGAGCAATCATTTCAATATCGAGTTCCGCAGCTTTGGCCATGGTCTGGGCAATCGGGCGGCCGTAGAGCATCACGATGTTCGCATAGTACGCCTTGGCTTCGTGCAGGACCACATCCAGCGGCTCTTCGTCGTCGAAACGGAAGGCCGAAGCAAAGTGCTGGCCGAACGCATCCATCGAGAAAAGAATTTTGTCTTCCGGAACATACGTAAACATCGATTCGGGCCAGTGCACCATCGGGGTATTGATGAAAGAGAGCGAACGCTTACCAAGCGAAATGCTGTCGCCGTCATCAACCACATGCCATTTCCAGGCGGAGGTATCGAAATGCTTTTCGAGCGCGATTTTACATTTTTCGTTGCAGACCATTTCCGCGTTCGGGCAGACCGCCATGAGCGCCGGCAGACCGCCGGAGTGGTCGGGCTCGGCGTGGTTGCACACGATGTAATTGATGTTTTCGAGCGCCGTGAACGATTTGATGTGCTCAATGTGCTTGTCCGAGTAAGGGCCCTTCACTCCATCAATCACCGCGCATTTTTCATCTTCGATGAGGTAGGAGTTATAGGTGGACCCGCTTTCGGTCTTATAGCCGTGAAAGTCGCGTACGGTCCAGTCGATATGACCGACCCAGTTAATTCCGTTTTTTAATTCCGTATTCATTCGCTTTCTTTTCCCCAGTTAGATTCCTGCGCCAGCTGCGCAAGCGTTGTTTCATCAAAATAATCCCGCACCTGCCGGGCCAATCCCGGCAATAACACCCCCAGAACACAGTCGGTACGAGGGCACTTACTCTTACCAAAAAGGCACGGATTGCAAAGCATGGAACCTTCCATAACTTCGTAAATCTCCAGCAAGGTGATCTTCTCCGGCTCCTTCGCCAGTGTGACACCGCCGGCCGGACCCCGGTTCGATGTAATCAGCCCCGCTTTTGTAAGGCGTTGATGCACTTTAGCTAAATGATGCCGTGAAGCCTCAAAGAGCTCTGCAATTTCACCGGTCGTGGATTTTCCATCCGGTTCAATGGCCAGATGGACCATTGAGTGCAATGCCAGCGCGGTGGCATCGGAAATTTTTATAATATCAGCCATTTTTTCTTCCGTTAAATAAGCAATAGCGTACCTATTTACGGATTAAGCTCCGCCGGATCAATTCCAAACCTTGGAAAAAGTGCCCGGTGCTCGCTAAACGGGAAACCGGAACGCGGGCAGACCATGGGTCTGCCGCTACAGCACTACTCCACCAAAGCGGCTGTTGAGTGGCCAGAATCCACCCACAAAAAAGCCCGACCGTGATGGCCGGGCTTGTTTATTTCCAATGATTGGAAATTTAGGCGTTGAGCGCTTCCGCGATGGCATCGCAGACGTAGTCAATGTTACCGGAGGTGAGTCCGGCCACGTTAATGCGCCCGCCATTCACGATGTAGATGCCTTTGTTTTCCTTGAGCCAGGCGACAATGTCGTTAGACAGACCGCTGAAGGAGAACATACCGCGCTGTTCCTTGATGAAAGAGAAGTCCTGCTTCACTCCGCGGGCGGCGAGGCCATCCACGAGAGCGGCGCGCATTTCCTTGATCCGAACGCGCATTTCGGCCACTTCGCCGATCCACTGCTCATAGAGCACAGCATCGTCGAGCACGGCGCTGGCGGCCAGCCCACCGTGCGCGGGCGGGTTGGAATAGTTCACACGAACCACCAGTTTCACGTGGCTGAGTGCCACTGCGGTTTCTTCGGCGGACGGCGTGACGATGGTCAAGGCGCCGGTACGCTCGTTGTAGAGCCCAAAGTTTTTCGAGAAGGAGCTGGCGACCAGGAAGTCGATGCCAGCGGCGGCAAATTTTTCGATGGCCGCGCGATCTTCTTCGATGCTGTCGCCGAAGCCCTGATAGGCAAAGTCGAGGAACGGCGTCCACCCTTTGGCCTTGGCCAGTTCGACTACTTTATCCCACTGGTCGCCGATGAGGTCGACGCCGGTCGGATTGTGGCAGCAGACGTGCATGAGCACAATATCGCCGGCCGGGACATTTTCGAGAGCGGCAAGCATGCCTTCGAAATCAACATCTTTGGTTTCCGGGTTGTAGTAGGGATAATCGTTAATGGCGAAACCGGCTGCCGTGAAGATGCCTTTGTGGTTCGCCCAGGTCGGCGTGCTGACCCACAGTTTGGCATCCGGATTAAATTTTTTCAGCAGGTCCCCGCCGGTACGCAGTGCGCCGGTTCCGCCCGGAGTGTGCATGGTTGCGGCCCGCTTGGAGCTGATGACTTCGCTATCGGCACCGAAGAGCAGTTTCTGAACATTTGCCGCATAGGCAGGACTTCCGGGGATTGGAAGATAGCCCTTGGTGGTTTCGGTTTCAGCCAGTTTGACTTCTGCGGTTTTGATGCAGTTCAGGATCGGAGTGGTTCCGTTGTCATCCTTGAACACCCCGACACCCAGATTCACTTTGTTCGGGTTTGCGTCTTTTTTAAATGCTTCAGTCAGGCCCAGAATAGCGTCAGCCGGCGCAGCTTCAATTTCTTTCCACATGTTCATTACTTCTCCATCGTGTTGATTGATAAGTGACCCGTGAGGCGTGCTTTATCACGCCTCACAGATCACGTTTCACGAATAATACTCTTTGTACCAGCGCGCAATGGTATCGTCGGCAACCTTGAGGATACCGATTTCGCGCTGTGCATTTTCCGGCGAGTCGGATGCGTGCGCGGCATTCACCATGATATCCGTACCGAATTCTTTACGTACAGACCCCGGCTCAGCCTTACTCGGATCGGTCGGCCCCAGCGTATTGCGGATTTTCTGAATCGCATTTTCACCGGCATACACGAGCACCATGCTGCGGGCGCAGCCTTCAGCCATGGTGGAGTCCAGATCAACATCGGGAGCCCACAGGCCGGTCATGTACTTCATGATCTCGTAGAACTGGTTGTCGCCATATGCCGGGCCCAGTGTGCCTTCAAGGGCCTCGCGCACGTCGGCGGGCATTTCAAAGTTGAATTCATTTTTCAACACTTCACAGGCTTTATCCACCGCACGGCCACCGAGCTTTTCGCGCAGTACATGCTGTACCGGGCCATAAAACTCCTGCGCCTGTCCCAGGCTCATCTGCTGGACCTTAATGCCGATCAGGCGCAGGCCCGAACGGGAGAAGATGTCCATAATATTGCCCGGGCGTGAGCTCGGGAAGGTGAAGTTGTCCGGTTTAATGATAACGAGGGCCTGCTCGACGTTTTCGTCATCAGCCAGGCGAAGCGCATTCTCGAGAATACCCCCATCCTGTTCTGAAAAGTCCGACCAGAGCTTCAGGGTCTTGCCCGCAATTTCCGCAGTGGGAGCGGTAAGAACGGCCGGTTCGAAATAGGTCACGTTCCCTTCGTTATCTTTAATATAGTCGCCAAAGGTTCCGCGAATCGTGTCGGCGCTTTCGATCGAGTCTTCAAATCCGCCGATGGCATCGCGCAGCTTGCGCACGGCATTCTCGCCCTCGAACAAAAACATCAGGACCCGGTGGACCTGTCCGTCTTCGGTCGGCGAAAATTCGCGTTCAATATATTCCGAGAGCAGCTCCCGGATTTCCGGCCAGACTTCCTGCTCATTCCGAATGAGCTCCGCATAGCCTTTCACCAACTCCGGGCTGGGCCCGATCATCCGCGCAGCAACCAGATTCAGTCCGGTTGTACTGAGCAATCTTCCAAGAACCCCGCCGGTGCGCGATTTACGCAGCGTGTAAGGGGTCACTAATACATATCCAAGTTCCTTTGACATTTACATCCTCCTAAAGTATTGAAGGACTTCATACCGACCATCGATTACGGGCACAACCCAGAAATACGACTTTATGGATAACAATACCCAGAAAAAATCCCTTCCCGAAAAGGTAGTTCGCCGTCATGCGGAGCTCCTTAACGAGATTCTTCCCGACTTTTCAACCCTCGTGATTGACGAGGGCCGACCGGCCGATTCGTTGCTTAACGCATTCCTGCGCACCCGCCGGGAACTGGGATCGCGCGATCGCCGATTCCTTTCACAGGCCATCTTTTCCTACTTCCGGTGGTACGGCTGGACCGTGAATAAACTCCAGTTGAATGTGCAGGAGGCGTCTCTGATCGGAACCGCGCTCGACTCCACCGAACTGCCGCAGAGTTTCCAATATCTGGAAACCTGCTGTAAGCTTCCGTTCAGCGTTGAGCCACTCGGATTGCTCAGCACCGAAGAGCAGCGCGTTAAACTCAACGAGCTGTTTAAGGACCGCGACGGCTTCCAGACATTGGAACTTTCCGACCTCGTTTTCTCTGAGTTTGGAAGCGTGGTTGATCCGGAAAAAGAAGCCGCGCTGATTGAATCGTTCCAGCAGCGTCCTCCGGCGTGGATCCGGGCACGCGCTGAAATGCAGGAACTGGTTTCAGTTCTGGCCGAACAGAATGTTGCAGCGGCGGTTCATAAAACCATCGGAACCGCTATCGGGGTGGATGCAGGCATCAGCCTGCAGCATGTACTGGGCAAACAAGCCGCAAAATATGTCGTACAGGATGCGGCTTCGCAATGCGTCGGCCTGATTGCCG
The DNA here is from genome assembly GCA_029432775.1 of Pontiellaceae bacterium B12227. GTDB lineage: Bacteria > Verrucomicrobiota > Kiritimatiellia > Kiritimatiellales > Pontiellaceae > Pontiella. The sequence continues at coordinate 140,587 of JAROAZ010000002.1, forward strand.
ACCCGCAAACGGACGGCGACTGGTGGGACTGCTGCGCCGGAGCCGGCGGCAAGGCCCTGCATCTGATGGACCTCATGCATTCCGGCAAGGTGCTCTCCACCGACGTCCGCATTCCCGCTCTGAAAGAACTCAAAAAACGCGCCCGGAAATATGGAATCAAAAATATCCGTACGCAGCCCTTTAATGCGGTGAACGACGAACCGTTCACCAAGACCTTCGACGGCGTCATGGTGGATGCCCCCTGCTCCGGCTGGGGAACCTGGAGCCGCAATCCGGACGCCCGCTGGCGGGCATCGCGCCGCGATGTGATGCAGTGCGCCACCCGGCAGCTCAAGATTCTCAATAACGTCAAATGGTGCGTGAAACCCGGCGGAGTGCTGATTTATGCCGTCTGCACGTTCTCCCGTCCGGAAACGGAAGAGGTGGTCATGAACTTCCTCGACCAGCATGCCGACTTTTCACTCGAAGCCTTCAAAAACCCGCTAACCGGGGAACAGACGGAAGGTCAGCTGCAGATCTGGCCCTGGGAAAATCCCGGCGACGGCATGTTTATTGCCCGCTTCCGCCGTAAAGAAGATTAAAACTTTCAGTCTTCCAGGGGCTGGAAGTCGTCAATATCGGTATTTTCAAAAGCCACGTTGCCAATGCGGAGCCGGATCGTCTCCGCCGTTGGCGGCGGGAGTACCAGCGAGTCGAGCACCAGCTTACCAACCAGCACGCCCTCCCGGCCGCGCAGGCGCATCCGCACACGCTGATTCAGCACAATATGGAATTTATCCTCCACCCGCTGGAAGGCCGCCTTCTGCTCGTTCGTAAACTGAAACCAGCCCTCTTCCCCCAGATCGCGCGGGAATTCCAGCAGGTCGTCCGCTGCGAAGTTGAAGTCTAATTGATTTTTCGGGTCCTGTTCCATAAGCGCGACAAGATAGCTAAATAAGACCCGTTTGAAAATTGGCTTTCTATTTTTTCGAATGCGGGGAAAATCAAGCCCTTTAAATAGAGAGGTTTGCCATGAAATTATTTTTGCTCACCGGAGCCCTTTTCTCCGCCGTTCTGCTCAGCGGATGCGTTTCTGTGACCGAAAGGGATGTGCTGCCGGAAACCCCTGTGCAGCTCTATCCCGCTGCCGCAAAGCTCAAAGGCGCCAACCCGGCAAGCCTCAGCCTGAATGCCCGGCAGACAGTCGCCGACATTACTCTGCATTCGCAGACCATCCGGAATATTGCAGCCCATGTAGACTCCGCCGTGGTCAGTATTTATGTAAAAACAGCCACACCGGTGAAAGTCCGCCTCATCCCGTTTAATTTAAAGTTTACCGGAATTCCCGCAACCCTGCCCGGTGTCGGGCTCGGCTCCGGCTTTTTCATTCATCCCAGCGGTTATCTGCTGACCAATGAACATGTCATTCACAATGCCACCGATATACGGGTCATGACCCACAACGGGACTGACTACATTGCCACACTCATTGCATCCGACCCCGTTTACGATCTGGCCCTGCTGAAAGTTGAATCGCCGAATAATTTTAAATTCTCCTTCATTCCCATGGGAGATTCCACCCAGGTCCGCGGAGGCGACCACGTGATTGCCGTCGGGAATCCGCTCGGATTCGGGCACACCGTCACCGCCGGCATTGTCAGCCATACCGGCCGCAGCCTGTTCGAGGAAAAAGATCCCGCGGGCCGCTATGTCCGCTATATTCAGACCGACGCAGCCATCAATCCCGGCTCTTCCGGCGGACCGCTCATCTCTCTGACCGGAGCCTGGATCGGCCTGAACACCGCTCAGATGGCCAACAGTCAGGGCATCGGCTTCACCGTACCAAGCACACAGGTTCAGGAATTCATCAGCAGCATACTTCAAGGAACCGGACAACAGGTTCAATAAGCCCGAAAAAGGATATCATCATGCAAAAACTCATTACCGGCCTCGCCCTCCTCTCCACTACCGTCCTGATCGGAGGCTGTGTGAACCGCACCGTATCGCGGGAACCTTCCAACTATGGACAGAGCTCCAAGAGCAAAAACTACGGTGCAACCGGCCGCGGGCAGGTGGTAGAGGAAAAACGCGTCTGGATCTGGCAGAAAGAATTCCGCAATAATTAACCCCATGAAGCGGAAACGCAAAAGGCTGGATTGGGATCCTGATATCGAGGAACACCCGCATCAGGAAACCATGGCCGAAGAGATGGCCTCGCTGATCCATCCGCGTATCCGATCCCGCGGCTATGCCGCCGCATCGATTTTCGGGATGATCGCAAATGATATCGATGCGGAGTCGACCTATGCCCAGCGCTGCCCGAAATGCGATCACCACACACTCGTCCGCGTGCGGGCCGGCGATCCGAAATCGCCCTGGCTCTGCAACCACTGTGGCAACGATGCCGACGAGTTCGGCAACAAGCTGTAATAAAAAACCGCCTTCGCCCCGTATTTGGTGGAGAGCCTCTTCGGTGGCAGTTCCGTTCCGGTGCCTTTCCTTCCGCTCCGACGAGTAATGGTTCCCATTCTCGCGGTGCGTCGGCCCTTCGTAGTACTAATGAACCGGAGATTTTCACATCGAAGGTGTCATAACGATTGGGGGCAGCCCAGGGGATTATCCATTAAGTTCAAATTTTGCTGAAACTGACCAGCATGTCTCCGCAACTGAATCCAAGTATACTTGATGAATAGTCCTAATCTCATCACTGCTAAACCCTGTTAGTAGGTAGCTTTCGGGTGTTGGATATTCTATATGGACGTCAGGGCAGCAAATTTTAAATAGAGCGCAACCCAGTGCCTGCATTTTACTTCCAGTAGGTGCTAAGACCATTCTGTGGGTGAAACAGATTTTATTATATATCTCAGATAAACAAGCTATGGTTTCTCGGTAATCCAATGCGCTGCTGGTGCGTTTGAGAAGCCCATCTTCTTTCAATGGGTTATCTGAAGAAAAGTCATTTATAACATCAGCATGAATTTCTTGAGCTGCCTTTTCTCTCCAGCTTAGGTGGGGGGGCTTGCATCCGATCATTATTAGATGGGCTGGATTAATTGTAGCCAACAAAGCATGAATTAATTGTTCATTAAATGAATTAAATGCAATCACATATGCAGGACTTCGTTGCATGATGACGCTAGAAAGCTCAGGGGTTCTCACAACGTCGTGTACACCGAAGGAAGGAGATAGTCCTATGTTTGAAAAATCCTTCCGTTGCTTAGCAAACTCATCTTCTGAAGGGCAATATGACATTGGTTCAGTATATATAATTCGTACCGGGCATTTTATGCTCTGTAGTCTCCATAGTAGACTCATGATTAACATCTTGGACATCACTGAGATATCTATAACCACTTCTTCAAGGGAGTCTTCTATAGGTTTTAGAATCTCGCCGAGCATTTCTTCAAACTTTGTTGGATGAAACCTATCATACTCAGCTTCTTTAGCTTTTTTATTTGTGCGGGGTTGAACTTCTTTTAACAGTTCCTCTAAGCGGTTTTTTCGCTCCGGAGCGTTTTTTACAACAATAGAATGTTCAAATAGTTTTTCATTCTGAAGGGCGGAAAGAAAAGAAAGAGACCTTGATTCAAAACCTTCTGATATAATTAGCAATCTGTTGGATTTATGCTCTAGGTCGGATTGATTAAACTGTGTGACTGATGGCGTAGGCATTATTCTCTCTCCCATTCAAATTGCCCTTGATTGCCGCTTTTATTGATTTTCTTTTTTTTATCAAATGATCCTTTAAGCCATTCCTTTGATAAGTCCTCCGGATTCTCCATTAGACTGCAAAATTGATCCCAGTTCATTGTGACTGAATCTCGTTTAGAAAATGATAAGGTAAAGTAAGGAATAAGAAGGCCTCTTAGATAGAGGCGAGGCACTGCTTTTCCAGCAGCACTTTTTCCCCGTGAATCCCGGATGAATAGCCCGTAGCGAATTATGCCTTTATAGTAATCATCAACAACTTCGTTCGGTTCGGAGGTAACTTCTGTAATCTCAATTCGTCGGGCTTGTTTAGGTTTTTCGACCCCATCATTCTTGGAAGTTTTATTCTGAAGCTCGTAATCGGCTATTTGCTGAAAAGCTTTTGCAATTTTGACTAGATGATCACCGTAAGATTTATCCCTACCGATCATCTGATGTACTTTAGCAGTGGGACTGGTTGCGGATTCCAAAAGAGAGAGATATTTACTGCCAGCCTCTCTCATAACCCTATTTTGGATTTTTGGTGTGATGATTCCTTCATCAGAATTAACTGCCAACCGGTCAGAGTCTTCCAAAGAGACCATTCCTGCAAAAATACGAATCATTTCCCGGATATCGCTAGACCACATTGCGGTAAAAAAATATATGCCTGCGTACTCTATCCTCGTCTTTGAAGACCCTTTGAGTTTTTCGGCAAGAGATGTGTTTGAATCTTTTGACTCGCCCAGGAGGTCTTTTAAAGTTAACCCCCGGTCGGTTAGCCTATCATCTCGGTTGATCCGTTTAGATATAATGGAACTGAGAACTTGCTGATTTTTCTTAGGCTCTGCCTGTAGTACTGCAAGTCCATAATCGATCAATGAATAATCATCATTTTCCTCTAGGACCTTTTCATTCAAACCGATTGGAACAAAACTTTCTGCACTTTCAGTAGATACTTTGAAAATCACATTTGCAGATCTCCTAAACACCACGGCATTTAAAATCTTTTGCATTGAGGATGTGATAAGAGGGGTGGAGTAATCGTCTAAAAAAAAGAAAAATGGTAAATCCGGAACCCAGGGGGTGTTACTTTTAATTAGCTGTGTTAAATCCTCAAGGAATGAGATTTCACACAAACTCCACGCTGGTTGATATTTTGCACCTAGTCGGGATGAGCGAAGGTTTTTACTTAGAAATGTTCTGAGAGAGTCAAGGCTGGAGGTTGATACCGTTAGGATTTCCGCCCCCAAAGCTTCACTAAAAAACTCATAAAGCCATTCGTAGGTAGTGTCATGCTTTTTAGATTCTAAACTTAGCCAATCGACGAGTTCAATGGACCAGCTTAGATGAAAATAGTGAATAATCTGGTTGCTGGCCTCAGTCTTTAAATCGTCAGGTAACCAAGGGAAGGCCTCTGCAAGCGCTCGGGCATTTAGGTAGTGCCCAATAAAAGTATCTGAAAGGGGTACGCTTGAAGGTCCTAGTCGAACATCGAATATTGCAGTCAACCTTCTAAAGAGCATAGTTTTTCCGCATCCACGCAGACCCGTTACGACAGAAACATTTTTCGATAAAGCTTCGGAGCTCTTAATGTAGTCAGGAACGAATAGTTCCTTCCATTCACCAAACCTGTCCCCAATATGCTCTGCTGCAAGATAGTCTGCAATATGCCGTACAGACTCTCCCCCTGTCGTTGCCGGCAACTCGTAACACTCCTTCTTTAAGAGCTCTATAAGCTTCCTCGCGTTGCGAACATATTCACCTTCAGTAACATTAGTTTCTAATAGAAACCCCAAATATACTCGCTTCAACTGCCGGTAAATGAATTTATCAGGCCCTTCGAACGAATGGTATTCACTCTCCATAGAGGCGAGAGCCTCTCTAACCATAGTCGCTAATCCTAAATAGTCATCCAGAACATCGAAGCCGAGGGAGGCGGTACATGATCCAAAGTCTGTAACCCAAACTTCTCTGGTAGTTGTATCTATACTCAGGGTACTTGGATTTTCCACCATAATATTGCCTGCGTGTAAATCTCCGTGCTGCACATCAACTACGGAACAGGCATGTAAAATTTCTAGAACACGCTCTATCACGCTTACAAGCAATGGCGGAGTCATTTCTTTTCGCTCTATTAAGCTTGAAACGGTTTGGCCGTCGATGAAGTCCCAAGAAATCCATAAAAACTCTTCATCATCTATGCGCTCTACCCCATGATCATGGTATCTCACTACACCGCGACATTTTTCTAGAGCGACAACTTTACTTATTTCATTCTGCCAAGGGCCAGATTGGCGCTCCCCTGGAATAAGTTTTATAGCTCTTTTTTCGCGAACACCTCCTTGGCGTTCAGCGTAAAAAACTCTACCTACTGCACCTTCGCCACATTGTCTGATCAATTCGTACTCGCGAATAATAGTTCCAACACTCATCTATACCCTCTCGTATATTAAAATGTGCTCTTCCTTAACCCCTTTGCAATCCCGCCGAGCCCTTCGTATATCCGGAATCTTATCTCTAACTATTTTCTTCAGCCGTAGGTTCTTAAAATTAACGTCAATTAAATCATGAAGCGCCTGAGAGGGGCTCTTTCCGTTTCTTTTCACAGAATCCCCAACAATAAAAATGCAATGTCCGCCATGAACCAATGAATTGTTAACTTTACTCAGCAATGAAGACATGGAGGAAACGAATGAAGCGGTGCATTGAGCTTTATTGTTATCGAGCAATTGGCAGCTCCCTTGATTGAGAAACCATAAACGGAGCCGATTATCCCTGCCGTAGTCCAAGGCATTCATATAAGGAGGACTTGTGATCAAGCAGTCAAATGATTCAGGTAGCTTAATATTTAAAACTGAGCCTTTCCTACATATTGAATTACAATTATTTGGGAAGATTGCTGGCCGCTTAAAGATTCGGTCAATTTTCCTAATCATACGAGATTCTAAATCTCTGTACTCATACATCTCCGGAAACTCATCTCTCGGAAACTTTTTTGATCTTAGATAAGGAACAAGGTGGCTTGATGGGTATGAGAGAAAACCCGGACGTTGATGGTGTAGAATTCCCAGTAAGCACGAAAGGAGAAACCATTGATTGCTGCTGTTGCAATATTCAGCAAACTTTATTGATTCCTTCAGGGTCCTCGGGTGAAAAAACTCGCGCACCCAAATGGGTACTGTGCGTAAATCTGTATCTGGTAACTTCTTTGATCTTTCCAAAGCATTATTTAGCAGAATTAAAGCGTCTTCTTTAGACTCTGGAGGGTTCAGCTTGGCTTTTGATAAAAGAATAGCATACGGACTAATATCTGAAGCAAAAACATTTCGGCCAGCCATTTTTGCTTCCAGAGGTATAGTTCCTGACCCAGAAAAAGGATCTACAACTAAATCACCAACGTTTGAATACTCACTAATTAAATCGTAAGCGATGCTGCTTTTTAATTTTCCAATATATGGAGACAGCTGGTTGAGTGAACACTCAGAATGAGTACACGGCTTTTTCCAGCGACGTGGAGATGGTTTAATTGTGATATCTGATGCATAAATCATTCGACCAATTTATATAGAAACAATCGACCAAACTCTAGATAAATGGCGTCTAGTTACCTATATATTTTATCGTAGAGCTTTGCGTAAAAATTTCAAAACGCAATTTGCAATCAACCCTTAGCGCGAAGAATTCCCTAAGAATATGAACCTCATCAAAGTGATTACTACAATAGCCACTGGAAATCTTTCCCGTTTCTTTCCCGCTTTGACCGCTTTTGACGGGTTATGACTAGGGTAGACACAAAATAGGGTATACATAAAATATGCACAAAATAAGGGCTTAAACCGAAGTTTAAGCCCTTAAAACTGGGGTGAAAGACGGGATTCGAACCCGCGACTTTCTGGACCACAACCAGACGCTCTAACCAACTGAGCTACAATCACCATCTGAAAGAGACGCAAAAGATAGCGGGATCGGCCGGAAAATCAACCGTTTTTATCTAAAAAATTAAACACCCGTATCCCAGGTTTGATTTCACGATCGGTTTTCCAAAGATTGGAACTTCTGCAAGGAGTTGAAAACAAAGGAAATTCAGCATGCCTCCGGACGCATCCACCCATTCGGATCTCTGCTGCAGCGCGGTATAAATTCAATCCCTCGCAAAACCGCAGCCAGTACCGAACCATACGGAATGTGTGCTGTGGCCCCTATACACCCGTGGCTGATACGAATCCGGGTCCATCGGTGTGGATCTGCGACGAATCGTTACCATCTCCGAAAATTACATTTTTGAATTAGATGTAACAGATCTGTCGGATATGTCTTAAAATAGAAAAGGTCGGATACGTCATCAGATTCTCTATCCATATTGATATAAGCCTGTTACGTTATCACCACATTCATGTGGCATATATCATGCAGCAAGGCGCCACAATATTTGTTGGCTTCCAGCTAAACAGACCTGAGAGACCTGTTTTGGAAAGCCTGAGGATGTATCTAACAGGAGAGAGAGAATGCTGAAATCGAAGTTGGCAGCCCTTGCGGCTGTCTTTGTTGCAATGCTGTGCTCTGCGGGCACCGTTTTCGCAACCGACGGATCCCCCGAAGTTGACACCGGAACGACGGCGTGGATGTTAACCTCAACCGGCCTGGTACTGTTGATGGTTCCCGGTCTGGCCATGTTCTACGGCGGGCTGGTCCGCACCAAAAACGTGCTCGGAACCATGATGCACTCCTTTGCCGCCATGGCCGTGGTCGGCGTGCTCTGGATGGTCTGCGGCTATTCCATGAGCTTCGGTTCCAATGTGCTGGGCGGATGGTTCGGCTGGAACTGGGACTATTTCATGCTCAAGGGCATTGACGAATCCATCATGGAGGCCGGCATTCCCGAATATGTCTTTGCCATGTTCCAGGGTAAGTTCGCCATCATTACCCCGGCCCTGATCGCCGGTGCTTTTGCCGAACGCGTTAAGTTCCGTGGCTACTGCGTCTTTATTGCCCTCTGGAGCCTGATCATTTACAACCCGCTCTGCCACTGGGTCTGGGCCGAAGACGGTTTCCTCTTCCAGAAAGGTGCCATCGACTTCGCCGGCGGAACCGTAATTCATATCTCGGCCGGTGCGGCCGCACTGGTTTGCGCCTTCTATCTCGGACCGCGCCGCGGTTATCCGAAAGTGGCCATGCACCCGAACAATCTCGTGATGACCCTCATGGGTGCCGGCCTCCTTTGGGTGGGCTGGTTCGGCTTCAACGCCGGCTCTTCAGTGGATTCCGGTCTCGTTACCGCGCAGGCCCTCGCCGTCACACAGGTTGCCGCCGCTGCCGGCGCCCTTTCCTGGATGATCCTCGAAGGAATCCTGCATAAGAAAGTCACTACCCTCGGTTTTGTTTCCGGCGTACTCGCCGGCCTCGTGGCCATCACCCCGGCCGCCGGAGCCGTGCAGCCCTGGGGCGCACTGGTACTTGGACTGATTGCTGCGCCGCTCTGCTACTTCGCGATCGAAATGAAAAACAAACTCGGTTATGACGATACGCTCGACGTGTTCGGCATCCACGGCGTTGCCGCCCTCTGGGGTGCCATTGGCCTGACCTTCGTTCTGCGTCCCGGCACTATCGACGTTTCCATGCTGCACCAGCTGTGGGTTCAGACCGAAGGCTGTCTGGTCAGCCTCGGCTATTCCACAGTCATGACGCTCATTCTGGTGGTTGCGATCGACAAAACGATCGGCTTCCGTATGAGCCCCGATGAAGAGATGGCCGGCATGGACCACAGCCTGCACTCCGAACGCGGCTATGGCATGGTGAATCTTAATTCATAAATGAATAGTGTTAAGATTCAGGTTTTAAGTGTTAAGAAACACTGCCCCGCCAAACCACCTGAAAATTAACCACTTACAACTTAAAACTATTCCGAAGGAATTCTCATGAAACTGATTACCGCAATTATCCAGGAAGACAAACTAGACGAAGTGCGCGAAGCGCTCACCGCCGCCGAAATCGGACGCATCACCGTAACCCGCGTGGACGGACACGGGCGGCAGGAAGACACCGAAATCTACCGCGGCCAGGTGGTTATCCCGAACCTCATTCCGAAGGTGGAAGTAAAGGTTGGCGTGAACGATGAGTTTGTAGACGTCACCATCGACGCCATCCTCAAAGCCGCCCGCCACGGTGAAGAGGGAAAAGTCGGCGACGGAAAAATCTTCATCACCCCGCTCGAAGAATGCATCCGTATCCGCACCGGTGAACGGGGTGGAGAGGCCATCTAAAAGCAACAGATCATAAGAACATCGATCTGCAAAAGGCGGCCGCAAGGTCGCCTTTTTGTCTTCTCAAGGCATGCGGACCCATGCGTAGATCCGCCCGCAAGCCGGTACATCACGCCATTTTTGAAATACCAGAATTTTATATGTTACACATTTGTTACTCATCAAACATCTCTGTACGAAATTAATAATTAGACAATTATTTCCATCTCTCTATCCGGCAACTGGTTGAGATATAACACCTGTTAAGTACTACATGTTTATGGCACAACTTGTGCAGGTCCTTCCGGCTTAATTGGTTCCGAAAGAGAGAGCGGAGCCTGGATAGTAACTAATCAGGAGAGAGAGATGTTTAAGATTAAGAAAGTGGCCGCAACGGTCACTTTCCTGATGGGCCTATGCCTTTCAGGAACAGCAATGGCGGCGGAGACGGACGCTGCGGGAGAACTGGCAAGCTCATCAAATACCCTTTTCATTCTACTTGGAGCAGTCATGATTCTGGCCATGCATGGCGGATTTGCTTTTCTTGAGGTCGGCTCCGTCCGCCGCAAGAACCAGGTGAACGCCCTCAATAAAATTATCTGCGAATGGGGCTTCTCCACCATCGTATACTTCCTGATCGGCTATCCGCTCGCCCGCGGTGTTTCCTTTCTGGTTCCCGTGGAGGAAATGGCGGCCAACCACGGCTTTGAGTATGTGAAGTTTTTCCTGTTGCTCGGTTTTGCGGCCTGTATTCCGGCCATTATTTCCGGCGGCGTGGCCGAACGCGCGAAGTTCTGGACGAACTCGGTTGCCGGCGGAATCTTTGTCGGTCTGGTTTATCCGCTGATCGAAGGAATGACCTGGGGCCGGTTCAGCAACGGGCTGGGCGGAGCCGAAGGCTGGCTGGCCGCAACATTCGGCGCTCCCTTTCACGACTTTGCCGGCTCGGTGGTGGTACACGCCACCGGCGGCTGGTTGGCCCTTCCGGCCATTATGCTGCTGGGCGCACGCCTTAAGCGCTATGAATCCAACTCCATTAAAGTAAGCTCAATCCCCTTTCTGGCACTGGGAAGTTGGATCCTGATTGTCGGCTGGTTCGGCTTCAACGTCATGAGTGCCGGCAACCTGGCCGATGTCTCCGGCCTCGTGGCCATGAATTCGCTGATGGCCATGGTGGGCGGAACGGTTGCCGCGATGGCAATCTCCAAGAATGACGCCGGTTTTGTGCACAACGGCGCGCTGGCCGGTCTGGTCGCGGTCTGCGCGGGTTCCGATCTCTACCACCCCGTCAGCGCGGCGGTGGTCGGCGCGTTTGCCGGCGGCATCTTCGTATTCATGTTTGAGATCGAAACCGAAAAGTGGAAGATCGACGATGTCCTCGGCGTATGGCCACTGCACGGCATCTGCGGAGCCTGGGGCGGAATTGCGGCCGGCATTTTCGGCCAGAAAGCCCTCGGCGGAATGGGCGGCGTGTCCTTCTTCTCGCAGTTGATTGTTACCTTCATCGTGATTACAATCTGCCTATTAGCCAGCACACTGGTTTACGGCCTGCTGAAGATCACCGTCGGCATCCGGCTGGATCACCACGAAGAACTGCGCGGCTCCGACCTCAGCGTTCACATGATTGAAGCCAACCCCGAAGAGGCGATGTAGAGAAAAGTTTTAAGCGATGAAGTTTCAAGTTTTAAGCACCGGGCACGAATCAGCTCGACTTAAAGCTTACCCTCTTAAAACCTAAAACTTTATGAAAGGAACCTACTATGAAAATGATTATTGCTGTAATTCAGCCCGAAAAACTCGACGACGTGAAAGAAGCTCTCTTCAATGCCGAAGTCTGCAAAATGACGGTCAGCCGTGTACGCGGATGCGGAACACAGATGGGCTTCACCGAACACTACCGCGGCCAGGTTCGCTCCGTGAACCTGCTTGAAAAAATCCGGATTGAAGTCGCCGTTAACGATGAATTTGTTGACAGCACCGTCAAGGCCATCATCAAAGGCGCCAAAAGCGGGAACATCGGCGACGGTAAAATCTTTGTGATGCCGATGGACGAATGCATTCGCATCCGCACCGATGAAACCGGACACGATGCGATTGGATAACTTCGCTTCCAATCCCTGGAAGGGCGACCCGAGCGGTCGCCCTTTTTTTCTGCAACCCTGCCCAAACCCCCGTCCACACGGCCCCTCGCGAAACCTCCCGCTGAAAAAAAGTGCCCTAAAATGCAGATCCTTTCTTGCGGAAAGCAGACGTTTCCATTTATAACGTTTACTAAGTGGTGCCAGTGCAGAGCAGGGAGCTCTGGGTGGTGCCGAGTGGCCAGAAAAATTCAAAGGAGTAATAGAATGGCAGCAGCAACAAAAGGCGACATCATCGCTAAAATCGCAACGGACGCAGGAATCACTAAAGTAGAGGCGAAAGCCGCTCTCGAATCTCTGGTCGCACAGGCTTATAAAGGCGGAAAATCCAAAGACGGATTCACCATTCCCGGCATTGGAAAAATTACTAAATCCCGTCGCAAAGCACGTAAAGGCCGTAACCCGGCAACCGGCGAAGAAATCAAAATTGCTGCTAAAACCGTCGTTAAAATCAAGACCGCTAAAGCGTGTCAGGACGGAATCGTTCCTCCGAAAAAATAATCGGGTTCATTACCTGATTGCAAAGAGGCCGCACAGCGCGGCCTCTTTTTTTATTCCCCGCAGCCCCTCTTTCCCGTCGGAAAAACACTGCAGACTTCCAACCCCCGGAAGCGGGCACAACCGAAAGCCCGAAATACGCATTGACCCCGCCGATGCTTTTTCGTAAACAGTTCATCCCCTTTTTAAGTGGCCAATGTAGCTCAGTTGGTAGAGCAATTCATTCGTAATGAATAGGTCGTCCGTTCGACTCGGATCATTGGCTCCACTTTTTTCCAATAAATACCCGCAATAGAAGAGGGTTATCTTATATTCCTCCTGTTAGAACCGTGGTGTGATGTTGGAAACTGTTGGATCTGTCTGCGATCAGTTAAGACCACAAAAAGCCACAGAGCGAATAATCCGCCCTGTATCACAATTCGCTTCTGCAAAACCGCTATATTTCCCGTTCAGTGACCACGGGGTACTATTTTTGCTCCCAGATTCATAAAATCCTTCTATTGCGGTGCAAAATGGCATTGGTAATCTGGGTTTGATTGCGATTAGTGCCTATATTTTTATCAAACTGCCCTATTTTTTATAAATATTTGTATAGGAGAACATGAAAATGACGCAATTTGATGAATTATTGCGATTTTACGAAGAAAGGCTGATGGAAGCGGATCGCCTTGCGAATTACCATGACTGGGGGCTTGATAGCATTGGTGTGGATAAGAAAAGCTTCCTTGCACAACCCGCAGGGAAGACCAAAGCGAAAGATCCCGAGCCGAAGCTGATTGAATGCCCTCATTGTGGAAAACCATTTTATGATGGATGGCTGTCAGGATGCTTAAGAAGAAGTGCTTGCTAATGTGTAAGGGTTAAGTGCAACCTCATATAAACAGGTTTATACATGCCACTACTCGCAATAAAAGGAAATCATGAACAGGACATCATTCCGCCAAAATCCTGATAACTACCCGTCAAATCTCATTGAGATTTTTGGAGCAATCAATGAATGCAATGAAGAAGTGGCAATTGATTACATTCAACAATATTTGAGGATTGCGCAGGAAAAAACCAAAAACTCCATGAGTGAAGACCTCCCAAAAACCGCAATGAAAAATATCATGAATGGAAGATTTGATGAGGCAAAACGAAATCTCATCCAGTTTGACGAATTACTTTGCACCACCATCAAGGGCGGCGGATTCTTTAGCACATAATCGGAGAAATATGTGAAAAAACTGAATCTAGAAAAGGGTCTTCTGCGCCTCTATATCATCTCAACACTATGCGGTATAGCCTGCATAGGCGGAGCCGCCTATAACCACCAAAACTACAAGAAAACCTTACAGATCTACAGTGATGTATTTTGGGGGCGAGGAGAGGGACCCATAAAAACTCTTCAGGAACAAAAAAAATCACTCTGGAAAAGATACGAAGCAGAAGAGGAGAAGAAAAAGTTTCTTGAGGAAGAATACCGTGCAGAATGCGACTCCCACAGCAAAGATCTAAAAGAGGGAGATATCCAGAGCGAACAAAGATGGCTAATCAAGATAACAAACTCACCAAAACTAAAAGAAATTCAGCTTAAAGATGCCTATCTGGAAGAGTTACTTGAAGATACCAATGAAAAAGTTGATGAGTTATCATTAAAAATATCTGAAGTTGAAGATTATTATTTTCAGTCTTATTACAAACCTGCGCAGAAAGCAAAAAAACATGCAAAAGCGTACACATACCTTTTTGTCTCCCTTTCTCTGCTTCCTTGGGTAATACACTATATTTGTAAGCTTGTTTTGCTTCCGATAATCCGCTGGCTCATCAATGGGTTTAGGGTTTAGGGCGTATTAAACAATCGGAATGCCTATAAAAAGCGGGCTGACCCTTCCGAGGGAAGACAACCTTAAGTCGCTCCATCATCCGTATTTTTAGATAAAAAAATTCAGAATGGATATGCTCTTTCGTTGGGATTGTTTAAGGGGGGCAGCCCATGGAACTTAGCAATATCGCCCTGAATTCCAATATTGACAGTATATGGCGTTTTCACACTTGAACATCATTTCCTGAAGCCCTGTAATCTTGCAGGAATATGCGAAACAAAACCGCTCTGATTGAACGGATCAAAACCGAACGCGAAAAACTGAAGCATAACGCGTGGCAAAACTTCCAATGCCTGGAAATCAGTTCATTTCTGAAAGCTGGTTGAGCTGAAGGTTGAGGTCCTGCCAGAGGGTGGCGGAGGAAAACTCGTCGTACTGCCCGTTGCTGTCAGCCATGTTGAGCACGGTGATGATTTGCGAGCCTTCAACCCGGAAGGCCTCGAGCTGAAACTCGCGCAGCGTCCGGTTGGATGCGAGCTTCATGTGTCCGCAGTTAAAGAGGGCCTGAATAACCTTCCGTTTGACGAAGCTGCCGGATTTGAGCCGCAGATCGGCTTCGGTGATGTAGGCAATGTCGCGCCCGTTTTCATCCTTCCAGACCACTTTGGCACGATCGAGCTGCAGCAGTGTTTTGGCGTTGATGGCGTAAGGAGGAAATTTCGGCAGCGACTGGTCGTCGCCCATTTTTGTGGGGTTGAGCCCCAGCACAGCCCCCATACGGCTGCCGATCCCGTTGAGCACGAGCGGTTCCCAGTTTCCAGAGATTGGAATGCGGCGGAATCGCATTTCCATGCTTTTGATGCGCAGTTCCTTGACAAAGGGCGACTCATCAGAGAGAAACGAAAACCAGTTGAACGACATGATGACTTCGGGCATCTCCACCCCCTGAAAACTCAGGTTCTGAATCCGGAGACCCATGAGCGGAGTCATGCTGCATTTTTCAATCGAGATCTGCTGGCGTGTGCCGTTCGAGAGTTTGTCAGCAACGGCCTGCCGGGTTCCTTCGAGCCGCGAAATAACATGGGCTCCGATATATAGAATGATCACTATAATCAACAGCGTAATGGCATTGCGTTTAATGCGCTGCCATCCGCGTTTCTTGGGTACTGTTTGTTTTTTAGCCATTTGCCAACTCAATTGATCTCGTCTGAGCAGCCTTGAGGGCTGCAACAATGGAATCTTTCACACCGTGCTCTTCCAGGGTCTGGATGGCGGCGTGAGTGGTTCCGCCTTTGGACGTTACCTTGGCGCGCAGTGCTCCGGCTTCTTCCCCGGATTCTTTCATCAATTTAGCCGCACCAATGACGGTGGAAAGCGCCAGTTCACGCGATACACCGGATTCGAGCCCCATCTCGTCGGCGGCGGCAAGCATGCTTTCGAGCAGATAGAATACATAGGCCGGGCCGGAACCGCTGAGCGCCGTAACGGCATCGATTTCCGCCTCCTGCACCACTTTAGCCACGCCGACCGCGCCGAGCAGCTTCAGCGCGATATTCAGATCCGCCTCCGTTGCAAACTCGCCGGCGGCGATGCCGGCGGCGCCCTCGCCCACCAGCGATGGCGTGTTAGGCATCACCCGCACGACCCGGACCGGTTTTCCATTTGCAATCTTTGCGGAGGGAATACCGGCCATAATACTGACGACGAGCGCATCGGGCTTGAGCGCGGCTTCAATTTCGGGCCAGACGACGGGAAAAATCTGCGGTTTAACGGACAGCACAATCACGTCGGCATCAGCGACGGCAGGCGGATTCTCCAGCGAACTGCCGACCCCGTAGAGTTCCCTGAAATGGTCCAGACGTTCTTCGTTAATATCTGTTACGCAGACTTCGGATGCTCCGACAACCTGCTGTTTTACAATTCCCGCAACAATGGCTTCTGCCATGTTACCCGCTCCGATAAATACAATTTTCATAATGAGTAGTTTTAAGTGCTTATGGTTTAAGTGTTAAGTTTAAAATCACTATTCCCGCATACCCTTTGACCTATCCCCGTTTCCCAAACAGGTCGGTTCCGATGCGAACCCAAGTGCTGCCTTCTTCGATGGCCACTTCCAGGTCGTGCGACATCCCCATCGAAAGCTCAGGCAGCGGCGTTCCGGTCTCCTCCTGCAGTTGATCTCTCAGTTTCCGAAGGTTGGAAAAGTGGACGCGCGTTTTTTCGGGCTCAGGCGAGAACGGCGGAATGGTCATCAGGCCGTGCACCTCGCATTTGCTCATCTGATTGGCGGCTTCGATGACACCGGCCACCTCTTCCGGCTTCATACCGAATTTGGCCGCCTCGTCGGCAATGTTGACCTGCAGCAGCACCGGCAACGTCATGCCGGCATGTTTATCCAACGCCTGGAGTAATTTCAGCGAGTCGACCGTGTGGATCATCTGAAACAGGTTCGCCGCGATCTTTGCTTTGTTCGATTGCAGATGACCAATCAAATGCCATTCGAGCCCGGGCGGACACATGGATATTTTTGATTGCGCTTCCTGCACTTTGTTTTCACCAAAAAGACGGAGCCCGCAATCAACCGCTTCGCGCACAGCCTCCGGTGGTTTGGTTTTGGATACGGCCAACAGCGTCACACTGTTGCGTTCGCGGCCGGCCTGGGAGCAGGCCGCAGCAATCCGCTGCTCTACGACTTCAAGGCGTTCTGAAAAGGTCTCACTCATAGGTCATCACTTGGTAAAAAATTTTCGGGTTTGAGCGCTCACTATATCAAACATACGGAAGGAGTGGAGCGCTAATAAACGCCGGGTTTACATGCTCTGCCGCTCCTCCAAGAATCCCGATAATCTTATCCCACATTTTAATTGTAATAATTTTGGTACTATTTAAACTTCAGGCATAAATAGCAGAGCGTATGCTCTGAAGAAGAGATTCATTCGAAACACAACACAAGGAGAGATAGAATGAAAAAACTAATGATCGCAGCAATCGCATGTGCAGTATCAACAGGCGCCATGGCAGCAAGCTTCCAGGCATCGCTGACTCCCGACATTGCAGTTCAGGACCGCGATACAGACATCAATGGGGTGTCTATTGGTGTATGGAATGAAAACCCGAGTGAAAAGTTCCAGTGGCAGTTCGGTTTTGTGAACGGAGCTACGGGCGACAGCGTGGGTGTTCAGTGGTTCATCTTCCTTCCGACAATCTATAACTATGCTGAAAACTATACCGGCCTGCAGATGGGCTGGGTGAACTATGCTTCCGGTGAAATGACCGGACTGCAGTGGGGCTGGATCGGCAACTATGCCGGCGACCTGACCGGTGCTCAGCTCGGAATGGTTAATATTGCAAAAACAGTGGATGGCGGCTTCCAGTGGGGACTCGTTAACTATGCGGAAACCACCCACAACCTGTTCCAGCTTGGACTGGTTAACATCATGGCCGACAACAACTGGTTCACCGACTTCCCGGGCGACCTGGCGAAAGGCTTCGTGTTTGTCAACTGGACCTTCGGCGACAAGTAATTCCAAGCCGAATCCATGAAGTAGAAAAGCCGCGGTGCAGACTGCGGCTTTTTTTATTGTCCATTAGATTGGAACAATCAGCGTCTGCGTTGTGCCGGTGCGCAGAGTTTGGCCAGCAGGGTTTCCAGCATGAGATCATGCGGAATGGAGCCCCCTGAAAGCATACGCTCATGGGTATCCACCACGAGCCGCTTACTCGCAGCCAGCCGGTTGACTGAATAAGGCATCGCCTGGTTCGCAAATTTGCCGGCCCGGAACCAGTGCATCTTACGCGGATCATCGGGCATCGAATCAAAATAGTCATCGATCTCCTGATCCTGGCTCCACTGAATCCGGTTGCCGTTCATACGCAGCCAGCCCGCTTCCATATATTCGCGGAAACGCAGTAGGTTCTGGTAGAGGCTTTCAATCTGAATAATCAGGCCGATTGCCGTCTGCTTCTGGAAAAGCAGCTGACGGTAAATCCGAATCGCATCCCCCAGCTTCCGCTCGGCAATCGCATCCGTAAAGTCCCAGGCCACCGCTTCGCCGGAGGCCGACGTCATCAACTGAACATCATTGAGGTGGATAGTTTTCTCGTCGCCCTTGAACAGCACCATTTTTTCAACTTCGTTCATGATCTGCCGGGTTTCAAACCCTGTGCGGTCAATAAACAGGTCCGCCGCATTGCCATCAATCGTAAAGCCTTCCCGTTTAAACAGCGAGATGGCGCGCTTAAGTGCCATCGGCCGGGCTTCATAGTCGCGCTCGGGAATATCGTATTCCTGAATCTCGACCACTCCTTTCAGCGCTTTGTAAAAGGCCGACCGCTTATCAATCCCCGGAGCCGACAGCACCAGAAACTGATCCGCAGCCAGGCCAGCCTTCAGATCGCTCGAGAGTTCTCCCAACAGCCGCTTCACATCGGTATTTTTCATGATCACCGCATTTTTCAGAAAAGCAACATCGCGGAACCAGACCACTTTTTTACCGCCGAAAAGCCCCAGCGTCCGGAAACCGGCCACGCACTGGTCGATCGCCGAAACCGCGTCATCAATCTTCGCCGCGCTGCCATCAATAATTTCGAGCGAAAGCGACTGCTCCGCCTCGGGGCACAGCTGGTCCACCTTCTTACGGGCATTCAGCCCCACCAGGTATTCATCGTTCCCACAGTAAAAATATACGTTATCTGCCATCCACTAGTTCCTTTTCCAATCCTTGGAAGATATGATTTAATCCCTGCCTTTGAAACTGAAATCATAAACGAGCGTTTTACAGAAGAACGCAAAGGCCGCAAAGGATCTTTCTTCATTGGCTCCTGCTTCGCGCTCTTGGCGGCCTTCTGTTCGATAATCGGAGAATCTCCATGCAAAAGACCATCTGGGCGCCGTGGCGCATTGAATATATTCTGAGCGACAAAGAAGCAGGCTGCTTCCTTTGTAAAATGTTCGGCGAAGATACTGATCGCGATAACCTGATCCTTAAACGGGGAAAAACCTGCGCCGTCGTCATGAACCGCTATCCTTATACCGGCGGCCATCTGATGGTCACGCCCTATCGCCACCTCGAAAATATGGCCGACATGACGCCCGAGGAGCGCGCCGAACTGATGGATCTCTCCATCGAAGCCGTTGATATCCTCAAAGCGGAACTCAACACCGACGGCCTGAACCTCGGCTTCAACCTCGGCGGCGCAGCCGGCGCCGGGCTCAAGGACCACATCCACCAGCACATTGTTCCGCGCTGGGTTGGCGACACCAACTTTATGCCGGTCCTCTCCGACACCCGCGTAATGCCTCAGGCGCTCATGGAGCAATACGACGTGCTCTATCCCCTCTTTAACCCGGAGTAACCCGTGAAATCGGAAAAAGAAAAAATGCTGGCCGGCGAGCTCTACTACAGCATGGGCGGAGAGTTGGCTGAAGAACGGGCAATTACCCGGAACCTGCTGAAAAAACTCAACGTCGATTTATACGGACAGCCGGAGGAGCAGGGGAAAATTTTGAGAGATCTCCTGCCCAATTGCGCTGACGACATCTATGTGACCGCCCCCTTCTACTGCGACTACGGCTATAACATCCATTGCGACGAAAAGGTCTACCTCAACTTTAACTGCGTTTTTCTGGATGTTTGCAAAATCACGATCGGCGCACGCACCCTCTTTGCGCCCAACGTTCAGCTCTACACCGCCGGGCATCCCCTCTCCGCTAAAGAACGCGCCGAAGAACTGGAATTCGGGAAACCCATCACCATTGGAAAAGACTGTTGGCTCGGCGGCAATGCCATCGTTCTGCCCGGCGTAACCATCGGCGATCGCGTGGTGGTGGGAGCCGGAGCAGTGGTTACCAAAGATATCCCGTCCGATTGCGTCGTTGCAGGAAACCCCGCCCGGATTGTTAAAACGCTGGATCCCGCCGATGCACCGTAACGACCTGCTTTCCAAACTTCGGAACTATCGGAAACGATGGCCCGCCGAAACCGCCATGGCCGATCGCCTGATGGGTTTTGTCGAATCAAACCCCGACTGCTTCGAGCGCTCGCTGCAGATCGGCCACGTGACCGGCTCCGCCTGGGTCGTGAACAAAGCCGGCACCCACGTCCTGCTGACCCACCATAAAAAACTCAACATGTGGCTGCAGCTCGGCGGGCATGCCGACGGAAATTGCAATATTCTCGACGCCGCCCTTTGTGAAGCGGCTGAAGAATCCGGTTTCCAATCATTGGAACCGGCCAGCACGCAAATCTTCGACATCGATATCCACCTGATCCCGGCCCGCAAAACCGAGCCGGCACACCATCACCACGACATCCGCTTCGTTTTCCAATGCCTGGAAGAGGAAGACTATATCGTCAGCGACGAATCGCACGACCTCGCCTGGGTCGAGATCCAATCTCTGGAAAAACTCACCACCGAAGAATCCATGCTGCGCATGGCAAGGAAATGGATAAGCTTTAGGTTTTAAGTGTTAGGAAATCGGGCCAGTCCTCATATGATGTTCCTGCTTAAAACTTAACACCTAACCACTTAACACATCCCTCTATGAACATACATTTTACAGACATCACCTTAAAAGCCACCGGAGCCTCCGCCCTTACTGAATCCGAAATTATCCAGAGCCTGTGGAGCGGGTATGGAAAGATTGTGCGCGTCGGGCTGGAGTATGAGGATGTGGACGGACGGGCTCTGTCCCGTCCTAACGGGGTCAGGGATAGGACGACACAGAGGTCGTCCCTCCAAAATATAGATAGCGTCGTCGTGAAACACGTGCATTGGCCGACGTCTAAAAACCACCCGCGGGGCTGGAATACGGGAAACTCCCACGAACGGAAGGTGAAATCGTATCAGGTGGAAACGGCTTTTTATGAGCAGTTTGCCAACTGCTGCGACGATTTCTGTCGTGTCCCGGAATGCTTTGCGCTTGAAACGCATGGCGACGAAGTGTTCATGGTGATGGAAGACCTCGATGCCTCGGGTTATGACGGTCGAAAAAGCTATGTCTCCGATGCCGATGTGAAAGCCTGCCTTTCCTGGCTCGCCCACTTTCACGCCACCTTTATGAACGAGGCACCTTCCAACCTTTGGAAAATCGGAACCTATTGGCATCTGGAAACCCGACCGGACGAGTTGGCGGAACTGGATGATCCTGCGCTGAAAGCCGCCGCCGGGGCCATTGATCGGAAACTGAACGAAAGCCCCTTTCAAACCCTGGTGCACGGCGATGCCAAACTGGCCAACTTTTGCTTTGCGGCCGACGGCCGGGTGGCGGCGGTCGACTTTCAATATGTCGGCGGTGGCTGCGGCATGAAGGACGTGGCCTATTTGGTCAGCAGCTGTCTTTGCGAAGATGAATGCGAGCGGCAGGAAGCTGCTCTTCTGGACTATTATTTCCAAACCTTGGAAACCGCGCTGACCGCGCATGGAAAAGCCGTGGACTTCCAGGCATTGGAAGAAAACTGGCGGAAACTCTACCCCGTGGCCTGGACCGACTTTTTCCGGTTCCTGCAGGGCTGGAGCCCGGGCCACTGGAAAATCCACCGTTACAGCGAGCGCCTCGCCCGCGAAGTGTTGGAGAACCTATAAATTCCTCACAGAGCCGCAGAACGCTGAGCAGACTGGTTTTTCTTTTCGAACTCTGCGGCTCTGCGAGGAATAAAGTGATAGAGAAAAGTACATGAATATTAATTCGAATGATTTGAATAAACTCTGTGCGATTGCAATTGAGGCGGCGAAGGCAGCGGGCAAGCACATTGCGGAAACCCGCCCGCTGGAGATTCGGCAGGATAAAGAGGGTGACAACCTTGCATCTATGATGCTGACCGAAGTGGACGGGCAGGCGCAGGAAATTATTCTCCAGACCTTGGAACCGACGTTCGCCGAATTCGATCTCGCCCTGCTCGCCGAAGAGAGCGAGGACGATAGCAGCCGGCTGGAAAAAGACTATTTCTGGTGCATCGATCCGATCGACGGCACCCTCCCCTTCATCGAAGCAGTTCCCGGCTACGCGGTGTCTATTGCACTGGTCTCGAAAGCCGGCGAAGCCATGATCGGCGTGGTGTACGATCCGGTCGAGCATACGCTTTATCACGCGGTAAAAAACCAGGGAGCGTACAGAAATTCCAAACCCTGGAAACTCGGCGGTCCCGGAGCGCAGTTGCAGATTATTACGGACCGCAGCGTGGCGGACTATCCCTATTGCGGTGAAGTGGCGAAGCGGTTGAACGCAACCGTGAAAGGTCAGGGCGGCGCGGTGATGAATGCGCTTTGGTGTCTGGAGAATCCACCGGCCTGCTATTTTAAGTTTCCGAAAAAGGAAAAGGGCGGCGGCTGTTTCTGGGACTATGCCGCAACGGCCTGCATTTATAAGGAGATCGGCGCGCCCGTTTTCGACATGAGCGGCAAACCGATGAACCTGAACGCAGCATCTATCTATCATAATTCCTGCGGCATTCTTTACGCAACCGACCCCGCACTGGCTGAAAAAATTATCGAGCTGAAGGACGAACGAATATGAAAATTTTACTTGGAGCACTCATCATGACGGCATCAATTTCAAATGCGAACGAAGACGCGTTCCAATGGTTGGAAGAAGTGGATGGCAAAGAGGCCATGGCCTGGGTGGAGAAACAGAACGAAGCCACGCAGAATGTACTGACCAATCATCCGAAGTATAAAGAGGTCTACAGCAAGACGCTGGAGATTCTGAACTCCAAGGAGCGCATTGCCTATCCGGGTATTCGCGGAAAATATCTCTATAACTTCTGGCAGGACGAAACCTATCCGCGCGGCGTCTGGCGCCGGACCACGCCGGATGAATACAGCAAAGATAATCCCGAATGGGAAGATATCCTGGATATCGCCAAACTCGCTGTAAAAGAAAATGAATCCTGGTCGTACAAGGGCGTCGATGTACTGGATCCGGACCATGATATCGCCTTAGTGAAACTGTCGCGCGGCGGCGGTGATGCTGTGGTGATCCGGGAGTTCGACATTGAGAAAAAAGCTTTCATAGAGAGCGGCTTTAAATTGAAGGAAGCCAAGACGCGCGTGGCCTGGCTGGATCGCGATACGCTGCTGGTCGGCACCGACTTCGGCAAAGGCTCCCTGACTTCGTCCGGTTATCCGCGTCAGATCAAAAAGTGGAAACGCGGTACGCCGCTGAGCGAGGCGAAGCTTATTTTTGAGGGCGAGACCAATGACGTCAGCGCAGGGACCTTCGTTCAGCAAACTCCGGACCGGAGTTATGCCATGGTTTACCGCGGCATCTCATTCTATGAATACGAATACCGTGCTTATGAACAGGGCAAACTCATTAAACTGGATCTCCCGCTGACCGTGGATCTTAGCGGCATCTTTAAGGGCCACCTGCTGGTGCAGCCGAAAAAAGACTGGACCGTTGCCGGAACCACCATAGCCGGCGGGTCACTCGCCGCACTGAACTATGAGGCGTTGCTGAAAGGAAAACACGAGGTCACGGTTCTTTTCCAACCTTCGGAAAAAGACAGCCTTGGCGATGTTTCTTCCACCCGGGATCAGTTGGTAGTACGCGTGTTCAAGGGCGGCCGATTTGATGAGTTCCATCGCCACACGTTGAAAGGCGGAAAGTGGTGTTCGGAAAAAATTGCGGCTCCGGATTTCGGAACCCTCTCTGTTGTTTCGGCCGACGACTATTCCGACCGTTTCTTTTTCACGCACGAGAGTGCGCTGTCGCCCCGGGCGCTCTACTATTCGGACAATGCCGGAAAAATTAGCCGGTCCAAAAGCATGCCGGCCTTTTTCAACGGCGACAACTTTAAGGTCGAACTGCACGAAGCGATCTCCAAAGACGGAACCTCAATCCCCTATTCCATCGTTTTTCCAAAGTCTGGAAAAATGGACGGCACCACCCCCACGCTGCTCTATGGGTACGGTGGCTTTGAAATTTCGTTGCGACCGCGATATTCGCCGGTGATGGGCTCCACGTGGCTGGCGAACGGCGGCGCCTTTGTGGTCGCCAATATCCGCGGCGGAGGCGAGTTCGGCCCGGCCTGGCACGAAGCGGCCCGGAAGGAAAACAAGCAGCGCTCGTACGACGATTTTATCGCCGTGTCTGAAGACCTGATTACACGCGGCTACTGCTCCGCCAAAACGCTCGGCATTCAGGGCGGCAGCAACGGCGGCCTGCTGGTGGGCGCCGTTTCGATGCAGCGGCCCGATCTGTATGAAGCGGTTATCTGTGCGGTTCCGCTGCTCGATATGAAGCGGTTCAGCAAGCTGCTTGCCGGGGCGAGCTGGATGGCGGAATACGGCGATCCGGATATTCCGGCCGAGTGGGCAACCATTAGCAAATATTCGCCCTACCACAACCTTTCCAAAGATCGGAACTATCCGAAGATCTTTTTCAAAACCACCACGCGGGACGACCGGGTGCATCCGGGCCACGCCCGCAAGATGGCCGCGAAGATGGATTCGCTCGGAAAGCCGTTTTTCTATTTTGAAAATACCGAAGGCGGCCACGGTGCCGGCGTGACCAACGAACAACGCGCCATGAGCGAAAGCCTGGGCTATGTCTATCTACTGAAGATGCTGACCCACTGATTCTGATTCACAGAAAATGCGCTCTTCTATTCTGAATAGTCGCGGACGCCGGTTCGCAGGAAGACCGGGGCGCTGAGCGGCCAGTCCGGAAGCTTGACCCTGAGCATCCATTCAGAATAGAGCTCTTCGGTCTGACTGCTGATGCTCCATTCCGGCTGATCCACTGTCCACACGTTATTGGAATAACTGAAGACGGCCGGCGCCTGCCAGTCGCCGGAAGTGAGACTCGGACGGATCTCAATAAAGGGTTGAATGGTCGGGTCTTCAGCCCGTAGGTGGAAGACGGCAAACCATTCCTGATTGCGGTCTTCCGGATAGACGTCCATATCGTTCATATTGGTCACCGCAGCCTGTGTACAGTCCAACCGGAAGAAGATGGGCTGATCGCTGTTCATCCGGGTATCGATGGTCAGTTCGTTTGCATTCTGACTGGTCACTTCGCAGAGGTTACTCTCTGCAAACCAAACACTGTTGGTTTCTTCCAGCATGATATCGGCCCAGGCGACCAGATTGGAACTCCAGCGGAAGGCGCCACTGCTCTGCCCGCCCGGCATGGTGAAATGAACCATCCAGTGATTGAGTACATCGCCGAGATCGAGTGTCAGCGCCCGCGGGTCAGCATTGCTGTTCGGATCGAGGCAGTAGGCATATTCCACAATGTTGGGAATTCCATCGGAGTCGGGATCTGCCGTCCTTCCGATGATGGCCTCGTTGGTGATGCCGAAGAAGTTGACGGTCTTCCACCAGTCATAATCCGGTACCGGAACCAGCGAAATATCATATTCAGCCACGCGCACACCGCTATCGTTCAAGCCCTCCTTCACGGCAATGGCCCGGATGACCGCGTTGCTGATCAGCCGGATTGCATTTCCATCATACAGCGTCCAGTCGGCATAGGATTCAGAATCGCCCTGGGTGTAGAAGATCTGCGCATTAGTGGTTGCCGAAGATAGCGAAACATCCGTGATGCCGTAATAGATCCCTGCCGGAGGCGACATAACGGGCGTGGCCACAAATTCCGATGAGGGCAGGCCGGTGTAGAGCTGACTCTGCGGAACAATCCGGTTCGGCAGGGTTTCAAACTGCCATTGCAACTGCACATGTGCATCAGCCGTTTGCTCAAAATATTCGATTTGTATGTCGTAGCGCTGATCATTGGTCAGATAAACATTCGTTGAAACCCGCAGCCCGCTACCGATGGTCCAGTCATCAATAATCAGCGTGCCGTCGACCCAAAGCCGCACGCCGTCGTCGGCCGCGAGGGTAAAGACATAGTTCCCGTCATAACGCGGCTCAATCCGGCCGGTCCAACGGATGGAGCAGGAGTCTGTTCCAATCTCCGGAATGGGTGCGTTGGCATGCCAATCGAAATCCAGAGCGGGATCTATACGAAGGTATGACGTTCCTTCAAACGAAGTTCCGTCATAATAGGTTCCAAGCAGACCGTCGCCGGCCCCCGGCGGCAGCGCGGGATTACTGAGCATGACCACGGTGGAGAACGGAGCCGTCATCGGGTTTCCGGCGACATCCAGAATATTGGTTCCAACGGACACGGTGTTGCTTCCGGCCAGATAGGCTTCCACAAGCCGCACATGATATTCCGCCGGGGTTCGTTCGGTTATGCTCTCAATTGCGATCGCACCGGCGGCATTGCTGACGGAGAGGTCAGCCAGGGTCAGGCTGGCCGGATTAACCGGTTCGCTGAAGGTTAATCTGAATCCGCTGAACAACTGGTCGACGTTGGAATCATCAATACGGAAGGGCTCATCCGGACGGAATCCGGTCACGTGCGCGCCGACCAGATCGGGCTCCGGCATCACCACAACCGACTGCACATTGGTATCGAATCCACCGGCCACATTCACGGCCACCACGGCAAAGTGATAGTTGCTGAAGTTCACCAGCCCGCCCACCAGCAGGGAGGAATCGGTGGTGGTATTGATCGGTGTCATTCCATACACATTGCTGATCGCGACGTCGCTTTGATACACCGCATAGTGTTCCAGAATTGCCGGCGCCTCGACCTCATCCCAGATCAGTGAAACCTGCTGATCCAACCCGTAAGCCGCCACATTGGTCGGATTGTCGAACAGGGTTGCCGCCAGCAGGATGAGTCCGCCGGTTTCGGTATCGAAAATATCCGTGGTCGTGATCCGGAAGGGATAGCCGTGCGCCTTCAGCAGATTCGTTACAGTCAGGCTGGTATTTGACGGAGCCAGAACGAGCGGGTCGGCGGCTCCGGCAAAATAGATGTTGTAGGCATCGAGGAATACACCCGAATCCTGTGGAGGCTCCCAACTGAAGGTGAGCGATGTTTTGCCGCAAACCACCTGCAGGTTCTGAACTTCGCCGACGCCGGCGGTGGAAGCCTGACCGGATTCGGAACGAACCACCGGATTGAAATTGCCGAGCACATCCTCGGCCACGACGGCAACGTGATAGACCCCGAACGCATCGAGCCCGGTCAGGGTTACCGATTGCGTTCCGGCCGGAACATGCGTGAAAGGCTCCATGCCGGTGACATCATCAAAATAGGCTCCCGACAAATAGATGCGGTAGCGAACCAGATCGCGCTGAATCAATTCGTTATAACCGGACCAATTCACGTCAAGCGACTGGTAGTCGTTCACCGATTGTACAACGGTAAAGAGATTACTCAGCCCCGTAACCGCATCCGGCACCTCATCCGTTCCAATCACCAGCGTCGTTTCGCGGGAGCAGACTTCGTGCTCGGGAACGGAATTCAGCTTGATGAACAGCGAATACTCACGCGAAACCAGTTCCGGAGAGAGCCCATAAGCGGCCCCGTAGTTGACGGATGGATTATAGCTGCCCGCAGCATCAACCGGAACAACGGCAAAATAGTGATCCGTCCATGGAGCAAGGCCGGAGAGCAGTACCGATAGGTTTCCTGCATTCACGGTTGTGTACGGGGTCATCCCCGCAACAGAGGTAAAAGGAGACGCCGAATAATAAATATCGTAACGGACAATATCGCGTTCCAGCAGCTCGTTATAGCTGCTCCAGTCCAACAGGGCGGCATCTCCGGTGGGCGACGATTCCACGCTGAAGTCAGGGATTGCGGCAGGGGCTTCCGGAGTTTGGATGATCTGCGTATATTCCCGCGAGAGGGTACTGCGTTGCGGCTCATGGGCGGCCGACCCGATATTTACGGAGTATTCACGCGAGACCAGTTCCGGCGAAAGGACATAGGCGGCAGCATACTGCACACCCGTGTTGTAATTTCCCGGTTCATCCACGGCGACCACTGCAAAGTAGTGATCCGTCCAGGCGGGCAGCCCGTTGATTTCCACTGATTTATTTCCGGCTGCCACCGTGGCGTAGGGAGTCATTCCGCTGACATCTGTAAAGGGCGAGGTTGAAATATAGATGCGGTATTCAAGCACATCATCCTGCAGCAGCTCATTATAGTCCGACCAGTCGAGCACAACTCGCTGCCCGGTGGGCGAAAGATCCACGGTTAGTTCCGTCACGGGATCGGGCGCGGCTTCTGTTGTGATCACCAGCGAACACGCGCGGGTGCTCAGCGATTGGCTTCCAAAGATTGGACCGTTGTGAACCTGCAGCGAGATCTCGCGGGACACTGCATCCGGATAATCAACCGATTCGTTTTCGATATAAATGGTACATTCTCTCGAAACGATATTCTTTTCATACAGGATCGTTTCTGCAACAGCCGTACCCCACCCGGCCATCAGAAGACAGCCGAAGAACAACAGCCCGGAATGGTTCGAAATCCGCATGGGAAAATCCAGTTCGGCACAACCCGGTGCCATGGATAACTTAGGGGCGAATCACGTGCACCTGCATGGCCGAATATCCATCGTCCACTGGAATATCCGCGGCCCACTGAATCACCAGCGGATCGGTGCTCACGATCGAATTCACCGATGCCGTAATCTCCGTGTAATCCGCATTGGAACGCGGGGTGAGACGGACTTTCACTTCTGAGGCCTGCTCTACATAGGCCGTTTCAATCAGGACCTGCACCGAATTGGTCTGAGCAAGAGAAACATCCGCTCCCGCTGTACCGAAGGAGGCAAGCGGATCGCTTCCCACTGCTTCTCCGCCGATTGTCAGAATTTTCACGGTTGGCGAGGTCGCCGTCGGCCAGAGCACAATCGTGTCATTGGTTGTGAGCCCAACCACACTGGGCTCCGGAGCAATGGCGGTCCAGGAGTTGTTGTTATTCACCCGCTCAACGCGAATACGCCCAAGCGAGCCGGGATATGAACCTGCAACTCCGGCCTTCGCCTCAATGGTGCCGCCACCTGTCATCGTCTCAGCAATCAAACGGATTCCTCCTCCACTTCCCCCGCCGGAGTCTCCATTACTCTGATATGCCAGATCGTACGGCGTTCCGCCATTGGCCATAATTTTTCCATTGATGGTCAGGGTGCCGGAGCAGGCAATTAAAATGGCCCCGCCGCCCGCTCCACCGCCATGCGCCGAACTGGCCCCGCCGCCCCCGCTGCCGCCCAGAAGAGGAACCAGCGACGGATTTCCATAGGGAACCGGACTGCTGGTTACGGCGCTTGCATGGCTTGCGCCAAAGCCTCTATTGCTGACCTCGGTCTTACCTCCGCCCGGACCGAAACCGGCACTTGCTCCGACACTAGATGCGTAATAGCCCATTCCTCCACGGAATCCCCCGGGCCCCGGCTCGGCCAGCGCCGGTGCGGTTCTGTAGTTTTGTCCATTCAGATTAACAGTTCCGTTGATCGCAACATCACCACTCACCAGCCAGACGACCGGAGCACGACTTGGATGATTATTAAAAGTGAGGGTGTTCTCCGAAACGGGAAAAACAGGTGTATCAATCGTGACGGAAGAATATTTAAAAACGACCGCCCACTTGTTCGAATCGTAGATGCCGCTCCCGGCATTCGCGCTGTTGTCATCGTCCCAATTTCCGGGAACGGCCTGCGAAAGGTCAATGCTCGTCGAGCTGGTAATGTGGAGAATACCATCCGACCCGTCAGCCCCGGGAATCGTGATTGCGGCGAGTCCGTTGTAGTGCAGAACAGTAAAGATAATGGTCATCAACCATGTGTAGTTTTTCATGATCTTCTCCTTATACTTGTGATGATCCTTCGGTGCCAACCAACATTGATTTACTACTCCCCCTTTGAAAATATGACAAATGAATAGTTATAATTGTTTTAGCAAAGCGTTCTTTCCCGGAAACAAACATCGCGCAAAAGACTCACGGGAAAACACCAACATGAGCAGAATCCCTTAAACAAGAAGTCTATTCTTCTTCCAGGGTCTGGAAAAAAGCGGAGGCCTTTTGATAGGCGAAAGCGAGAACCAGCAAGAGGATGCCCGTTCCGATAAAGGCAAAAATACGCTGCAGACCTTCGAGCTCGGAGGAGTCGACAATCAACACCTTCAGCGTTGCCAGGCCAATCAGAATCAGCCCGAAATAGCGATGCGGCGCCGTTCGTTTTTTCATGCCGAACAATATCAGAGCCAGAGCGCTGAAGGCCCAGAGTATGGTGATGCCCATGTCGGCCCAGTCGGTTTCAAGCCGCCCGATTTCCAGACTCAGGATGCCAAGGCCGGAGACCAAAGCGGAAATACTCATCAGCCAGGTGAGAGACGGCGTATCTTTCAGAAATGCCGAATGCCTTTTGCCGATCATCGGTTGCAGCCAGGCAACGTGAATAGCCAGCATAACCAGCTGCAGCCAGATGATCCGGTTGGAAAAAGGATCGGGCGTGATCTCGATGCAGTCCAGAGCCAGAAAGGAATCGACCAGCAGCAGCTTGAGCGGCATGGCCATGAAGAGCAGACAACCGAGCCAGAGCATCGACTTACGCGGCGGCCCGAAGAGCAGCAGGAGCGATCCGGCCGCCAGCAGAATCAGCGAGGTCAGCAGCCAGCTCATTGAATTTTCCGGACCGACCGTCCAGAAAATATCCATAAAGAAAAAGAGCACCACGCCAACGGCCCCCGCGAGCAGGCCCATATCCGTGATCGGATCCGGTTCCGATGGCTCCGCAAAACGGGATGAAAATTTTCCCTGCACCGCAATCAGGCCGGCCGAGATGAGGCCAACGCCAAACCGGGCATTCAGGAAAAGGTTTGGCGGCTGCGCATAGGCTTCGATATCGAACACGAGCACTTTCATGATGCCGATTATTCCCAGTAGAAAGGCCCCGGCCTGCAATGTTCTGGACCGGACACGCAATGCAAACCAGGCGAGCACCGCGCCCTCGATGGCCCACCCGAGTGAAACCCATTCGCCATCGAACTGAACGGGCAGCGCCATGGCTAAAGCAAACAGGCCTCCTGCCACGAAGCAGGTGATTTCCCCGGTAAACCGCAATCCGATTTTATATCCAGTCTCGGCAACACCGAGATGCAGCAGGCCGATCAGGAGAAACGCGGTGCCCGTCCATTGATCATGCCCGGCTTCATTCAAAAGCCAGTAGATCATTCCCAGCAGCAGTAATGTGGAAACCACGATGCGGATAAAGTCAGTATTTCGATCAAAGATCTTCTGTTCATGCTTCAGCTTCAACAAAGCCAGCGCGACGAATTCAGAAAAATAGATGAAGGCAAACAGCATGCCCGGCCCGGTTTCGCCGGGCCCGATACGATCCATCCAGATCAGCACGTGAAGAATGGTGCAGATGAACGAAAGATTATAGAGCAACTGCCATTTTCTGCGTACGCCGAGAAGAATGACCGGAACATTGATCAGCGCAATATAGACCAGCGCAAACAGCCCTGCATCCATTTTTCCGCCAATCAGCACCGGCGTGATAAATGCGCCCAGCACACCCAGCACCGCCACCGACTGCGCGCCGTAGAACATGGCGAGGCCGAATATGGCGGCGGCCGAAACAAACAGTCCGATCCCCGCGCCCACCGGCCCGATCAGGTGATAAAAAGCAAAGGCTGCAAAAACGATAAAATAAAACAGCGAGCTTCCGCCCCCGACCAGCACACGTGAAAAAAGGGTATACTTTTCATCGAGCCGGCCAACCCAGTGGCCCAGTCCGACCAATACCAGGCCGGAGGCCAGTCCGAGCAGAACCCGCGCACCGGGGCCGATCCAGGAATGCTGAATTGCATAGCCGACCAGCAGTGCAATGCCAACCACCAGCACGGCAACCCCAATAAAGGCCGCCGCTCGCCCGCCCATTAAAAATTCGATACCCGGCTTCGGCTTCCGGGTCTGCGCTTTGCCGGCGGGCTGCTGTTTTAACGAGACCGGCCGGGGTGCAGGAGCAGGTTTGCTTGGCACGGAAGCGACAGGCTCCGTTTTCTGAGGCACCGGTACAGGCCCGGGCTGCGGTTTCGATTCTGCGGTCTCACGCGCTTCCCGGAAGGCCCGATGCATCTGCTCGCGCCGGAGCCGGTCGAGGTCGGAACGGAGCGATGAAACCTTAACGATTGCAATAATGGACAGCGTGATCGGCGCACCAACAAAGAGCAATACAAGTAAAACGATAAGACCTTCCATAACAGCTCCCTTAAGAAGGGACTATTATCGTTGATTACGCGGTCAGGTCAATAGGTATGCAATCAATCGTCGGTTTTGCGGAGTTCCAGCGAAATCACAATGGCAGTCGGATCCACTCCGGACTCATCATTGCCGGCCATTATTCCGGACGACGTGGTTGAGCAGGTTGAGCACGTGGAGCAGACACCATCGCATTTCGAGAGCGCGTAGCGGATGCGACCTTCGGCATCCAGCTGTTCAAGGCGGGGATGCAGCTCTGCAGGTTCCATTTCAAACTGCAGGGCAAGATTGCCCACGGTCATCATGCGCCGCGGTGTTAAAACTTCCATAATCTGATCGAGCATTTTTAATCTCCGGTTGTTCTCTCCTCCAACCGTTGGCGAGATTAGTACGCGCATCTCTGGATACACGCGAGTCTTTTTTAGAGCTTCAGCAGTTTTGCGGCCTTCGAGCCCAGCTCGGCGTGAGCGGCCACATCCTGGGTCAACTGCAGGCCATAGGCCGGAACCATTTGCGCGAGGGCTTCTTTCCAATCATTGGAAATCATCTCCTGCGGGAAACACTTTTCCAATACCTGGAGAATAATGGATACGGCGGTGGAGGCCCCGGGCGAAGCACCGAGCACAGTGGAGAGCGAGCCATCGGCCGAGGAAACCACCTCGGTTCCGAACTGCAGCTTGCCGGTCCGCTCTGCATCGCGCTTGATAATCTGCACCCGCTGCCCGGCATTGATGAGCTTCCAGTCCACGTTTTCGGCTTCGGGGAAAAATTCGCGCAGGCTTTCGCAGCGATCATTATGACTCTTACGGCATTCGTTGATCAGATATTTGGTCAGCGGCATATTGTCGCGCCCGGCGGCGAGCATCGGCCCGAGGTTGTCGGGCTTGACCGATTTAAAAAGGTCGAGATTGGATCCGCTTTTCAGATATTTCGGCGAGAACCCGGCGTAGGGACCGAACAGCAGCGATTTATGCCCGCCGATCACCCGTGTATCAAGATGCGGCACCGACATCGGCG
The DNA here is from genome assembly GCA_029432775.1 of Pontiellaceae bacterium B12227. Lineage (GTDB taxonomy): Bacteria > Verrucomicrobiota > Kiritimatiellia > Kiritimatiellales > Pontiellaceae > Pontiella. Next base: position 174,026 of record JAROAZ010000002.1, read on the forward strand.
GAGCGCCAACAGCGGCCTTTCCGTAGACTTTGGCCCCGTGTTTTTCAACAATATCAGAGTTGCTGCAAACCAGAAATTGTCCACTCACCGGAAAGCCGCCATACCCTTTTCCTTCCGGAATGCCGGATTTCTGCAACAGCGGAAGGGCACCACCGCCGGCACCGATGAAGACAAAGCGGGAGCGAACGGTTTTTCCGCCGGCCAACTGAATTTTCCAGCCCTCTCCGTCGCGGGTCAGATTACTTACTTTGGCATCCACAGCCAGCTCTACTCCATCGTTCAGGATCAGGTTTTCAATCAGCTGGCGGGTCAGCTCGCCATAGTTCACATCGGTTCCGTTGGCCACGCGGGTGGCAGCAACCGGATCCTTCTCATCGCGCCCGAAGGTGAGCAGCGGGGCCCATTTTCCAAGGGTTGGAAGGTCGGTAGTGAATTCCATGCTCTGGAAAAAATGGTTGGCGCTCATGGCGGCATGCCGGTTTTTCAGAAACTCAACGTTGTCTGCGCCCCAGACGAAACTCATGTGCGGGCAGGGTTGAATGAAGGCGGCCGGATTGGCGATTATTCCCTGATCCACCAGCCATCCCCAGAAATGTTTCGAGGTTTCAAACTGCTCATTAATCTTCAGCGCTTTGGAAATATCCACCGAACCATCGGCGGCCTGGGCCGTATAGTTCAGCTCGCAAAGTGCGGCATGGCCGGTGCCGGCATTGTTCCAGGCATTGGAACTTTCCATTGCAACCCGCGGCAACCCTTCCAGAATCTGAATGCTCAACTCCGGGTTCAGTTGGTTCAGCATGGTGCCGAGCGTTGCACTCATGATGCCCCCGCCAATCAAGGTTACATCGGGAGCCTCCATAATAGGTTGTGAAAGGTGATCGTTTTTCATGGGTTTATGAATAATCGAAGAGGCGGGTACAGTCAACCCCTCTGGCCGTTTTTGGGCCGAAAATGAAAAAAGGCCGGCATTTCCGCCGGCCTTAATGATGGATGGTTCACTACCCGATCAGCGACGCGCTCTTTTGCCGACCTTGCCTTTATTCCCCTGTTTCGGGCCCTTGGGTGTTTTTAATTTCGGGCCCTTTTTACGCTGGGGATCGGGGCAGACGACCTCGCAAAGTTCTTTTTTCCATTGGCGCTTCTGCAGACAGATCATCTCGCAGGGATCGCCTTCGGCCAGGGGATCGTAGAGATATTCCTGAACCTTTGCAAAAGCACCGTAACGGTCCGGGCCAAGCTCTTCGCCCTCTTCGGTGTACCAGATACCATCCACTTTCACATCGGTGGAGGTGACCGCTTCAATTCTGGAATAGTAGTAGAGATAGACGGTCTTAATGCGGCCATTACACAGCACCTTGATCGGCTCGATCTGGAACTGGGTCAGCTGTGCCCCGGAATCCACATAGGAAGGGTAGCCGTAGTGCCGATCCAGATTTCCATCGGGTTCCGTGCCCATGGCATCATCTCCGCGGTCCTGATTGCTCAGCCAGGCATCGTTCCAGTTCATCCAGAGGCGCACATTACGCAAGCCCCAGAACCATTCGCCGGAAAGCTGCTCTTCCGCTGCTTCGGCGGTATCGAAAAAGCCATACATACTGAGAGCGGTGTAATAGCGCTCTTCATTTCCGCCATAAGGCGGCAGGCCGTCGCCGCCGAGATATACATTGGCAAATAAGCCGGTAAATTTGTGGCGCTGATAGTTATAGCCGAACATATCGCGGAAAGCTTTGCGCGGCCAGCCCTCGAGGTAGTGCCCTTCCGGATAGAAGATCGTCGGCGGACGATCCCGCAGGGTATTGGCATCGGCAACACCGGTGAAAAGTAAACACAGCAGAACAAACAACGCATGTTTCAGTAGTTTCATGTGATTCTCCTTTTAGTGCGGACCCTAGACAGCGGGAACCGCAGAACTGCTGAAAGTCTTACCCGCCCGTCGCCGGAAAGTCAAATGCTCTTTATGGCTCCTCAGCTGAGTGTTTCGGGGATTTCGCGGTAGAACAGAACCAGAATGATGGCAATGCCAATGGCTTCGCTGATGACGGCCTGAATGGCCGGAACCGGTCCGGAATCCCAGGCGGCCAGCATGAAGGTGAAGCCGGTTACGAGAATAATGCCGTAGGTGAAGGTGGCGGTGATGCTGATCGGATCTTTCCACTCCTCCCGCAGGTGCCGGAGCCAGCCGAAATACTGATAGCCCATCAGAATAAATACGGTGTAGGTCAGCCAGGAATAATCCTCGAGCGCCGGAACCATGAGAAACGCGTCGTAGAATCCGTGAATGGCTACGGCCAGCACAAACGTGATGAACGCATGCTGGATATCCTCGCCGCGGTGAACCACCGCACGCGTGAGCGTCAGGCCGCACATCGCCGTGAGTGCAATGTGCAGGAAGTTGGCCGTGGCAAAACGGGCCATGGCACCGAGCCCGGCGGAGGCCTGGAAATAGTTAATGTTTTCCTCCATCGCAAAACCGAGGCCGACGAGCCCGGCTACCGTGAGGATTTCCAGATCGTTGCGTTTGCTGAGGAAGGGAATCAGCGGCACAAACAGCAGGAGCTTCATGCTCTCTTCGCGCAGGCCGATGCCGAGGCAATAGACCAGCTGCTGATAGATATTGTCGCCGAAGGCCATGCCGAACTGCCCTTCCAGCCAGAAAATACAAAAGAGCGTGGCGTGTGCCGAAAGGGCGCCGAGCAGCAGAGCCGGCACCGAGAATTTCCAAACATTGGAAAAGGAGCCGTTAAACCGGATCAGCAGGAAGGCCCAGACCAGCCCGGAAAGGATTGCCAGCACGGCCATGGCCGGCTGCATATCCTCATAGGCCGAAGCAAAATGATATTTCACGATGCCGCCCCAGTCCTGCCGGTCGATGGCAATGTCCTGCAGAATATAGGGCGTAATAAATTCTTTATAGTCCGGATCGCGGCCCAGCGCCTCGAGCGCATCATATTTTTTCAGCCGCAGATAGGCGCCGACCAACCGTTCCCGGGCATGGGCGCTTCCGTGCAACTCAATTTCCCGGCTCAGTGCTGCAATGACCTCGATATCGGTTCCGCGGTTTTCCAGCGCCAGCGCGGCGGCATAGTTCGCATCCGGCGGGGCATTCGTGCCGGCGGCCAGTTTTTCCAAAGGCAGGAAAGCGGGTTTGCTTTCCGGCTCGGCGCAGGCATCGGTCAGCGCCTGGGCAATCTGCTGCTGCTCCGCAGTCAGTGTTCCAAGGCTTGGAAGTTCGAGTGAATGATGCGGCGGAAAGTAGTAGAGCAGGAAGGAGACCTCCTCCAGCTTTTCATAAAAAGGCGATTTGCTGCCCAGACTCTCCGCCAGCGCATGCACGATTTTATTCGATACCGTGCTGCTTTCGCGAAACTGCTCCAGCTCGATTTCAAACTCATCCACCATCACCGGCGAGGTCATCAGCTCCTGAAATGCATCCATCCGGTTGGTATTGAACAAGCTGATGACAATGCCCAGCACCAGCATCACCCCGATCAGAACCGCAGAGCTTTTCCAAAGGAAACCAACCCTTCGTGTACGGCTGAACCATTTTCGTTTATCCATGCTTATTCACCAACCCAAAGTTTTCCAGGGATTGGAAACGCCCGAGCCCCGGCCCACCGCATAACGATACGGATATCCGATGTGTATTCAATATGGGCCGCAACGTCAAGTCATGCACTGTCGTCGATCTCTTCGGCAGACCTTCCCGAGCCCATATTCCCTTGCAATCAAACAGATCGCCATGCTCCACTACACTGATCATTTGGGGGTTGATATGAAAAAATACATAGGAGTATTACTGGCCCTATTGCCCTTGATCGCGGGGGCAGGGCAACTGGGCGATCTCGTGTATGAAACGAATGCCACAAGTGTCACCATTACGGATTACACGGGACCGGTCTCCATGCAATCCGTCACCGTTCCCGCAATAATCGAAGGGCTCCCTGTGACCGTCATCGGCCGACAGGCGTTCAGTAACGCGGATTCGCTCAGAAGTGTGGTCCTTCCCGAAGGCGTCACCACGCTGGAGTCGCAGGCATTCTACCATTGCAACTCGCTCACGAACGTTTCATTGCCCAGCACGCTCAAAACCATTGGTTCCACCTGCTTCTACTGGAGTGTCAGCATGAAGCAAATCAATTTACCCGATGGCCTGGAAGACATTGGAATCAGCGCGTTCAGAGAGTCTGATATTCAGGAACTCATCATTCCAGACAGCGTAACCAACATTGGAAGCTACGCTTTTAAAGAATGCAGGGAGCTTCAAACTGTCACCCTTCCGGCAACCCTTCCCGCAATTGGAAGCAGTACGTTCTATCTTTGCGAAAACCTGACCGAAATCGTGATTCCATCCAGCGTGACGACCATCGGAGAATCCGCGTTTTATAAATGCTCAAGCATGACCAACGTCGTTTTACCGGCGGGCTTGAATTCGATTGAAAGCCAAACGTTCAGGCATTGCTCTCAACTGAAAAACATTACCTTGCCGGAAAGCCTGACCCGAATCCGCTCCTACGCCTTCGCATCCTGCTCGGCGCTCGAATCAGTCGTCATCCCCCGGAACGTCGATTATATGGAGTTCTACATGTTCCAGAACTGCACAAATATCGCAGCATTCACCGTCGCCCCGGAGAATCCCGCCTACAGTTCGGTCGGCGGCGTGTTGTTCAACAAAACACAAAGCGAGCTGATTCAATATCCCGGCGCAAAATCCGGCCCCTACACCCTGCCCGCGAGCGTGAATTCCATTGAAGTCACTGCTTTTCAGAATTGCGGCAATCTGACCGCCGTGACCATTCCCTGGGGGGTCTCTGTGGTGGCGCGCAGTGCATTCGAGAACTGCGCGAAGCTTGCCTCGGTGGGCCTGCCCGGATCCGTTACCGAAATCGATAACTATGCCTTCCGAAACTGTCCCGAACTCACCACGATCAACCTGCCGACCTCGCTCCGGCAAATCGGACACTCCGCTTTCATGACGTGTACCAATCTAACCGGCATCACGATTCCGTACGGCGTTGAAACGCTGGGGCCCTCCGTCTTTCGGGAAGCCGGGCTCATCAGCATCGATCTCCCCGACAGTATCACTTCGCTGGGCGAGATTATGTTTCGAGACTGCGTAAACCTCCGTTCCGTTAAACTTCCAAATGGAATTCCAACCATTGGAAGATGGACGTTCGATCATTGTGAGAATCTTGCCGAGGTCATTGTGCCCGACAGCGTCGAAACCATCGAAATCTACGCGTTCGAGTGGTGTGGAGCCACCAATGTGGTGCTGGGAGCCAACCTTAAAACCATTGAACAATATGCTTTTTACCTTTCCAGTATAGAGCAGATGCATATTCCGGACAGCGTCACCACCATCGAACCCGATGCCTTCAGAGACTGCAGGAAGTTGACCGAGCTCACCATCGGTTCCGGCGTCACCAACATCGGCCCCTACGCCTTCATCGATTGCCACAAACTTACGAGCGCTTCTCTTCCGCAAGGCCTGGAAACCATATCCTACGGGACCTTTAAGGACTGCAACAGCATGACCAATATTGTGATCCCCGACAGCGTCACATCCATCGAATCCAGCGCATTCAGCCAATGCTCCAGTCTTACAGATGTACTCATCCCCGACAGCGTGACCAACCTGCAGCCCAATGTGTTCTACGAATGCTCCAGCCTTCAGAACGTCAAACTGCCGAATGGCATCACCCGCATTCCGGAAAATGCATTCGCGTATTGCAGCGCCCTGAAAAGTATTGTGATCCCCGACAGCGTGACCCTCATTGCAGAGCGCGCCTTCGGTTCCGGCGGGTTGACCCATGTATCCATAGGGAGCGGCGTTCAGGAAATTGAATATAACGCCTTCAGCGGTCGATCTCTTCAAGCCGTCTATTTTCACGGCAATGCACCGAGCCTGAGTAAAAACGAATTCTACTACGCAGACGAATCGACCCTGTACTATTTCGAAGGCACCACCGGCTGGGGACCGGAGCTCAGCTATCGCCCCATAGAACTATGCCTGGCGCAATCCGACGACATCGGCCCCCTCTACGGACCGGACGGAACTGTTTTCGGTTTCAATTATTACTGGGCGATGAATAAAACCGTGGTCTTTGAAACCCGCGAAAACCTGATGCACGGAGAATGGACTCCTCTTCAAACCAATACGCTCTCAATCGCGCCCATTGAGTTCACAGATCCGGAGTGGTCGGATCATCCTTCGAGAATGTACCGCATGCGCGAGCTCTAGACTGCCCCGTCGGCGTCCGGCTTCCAGAGATAAAGATCCAGACTGATCCGGCCGGAGGAACTCACTTCCACCCCTTCGGCTTCCAGCAGATCGCGCTGTTCCTCAAACCCGTATCCCGGTTGCAGGGAAATACACCCCGCCGCGTTGATGACGCGCCACCAGGGCAGGTTTTCCTTTTCGCCAAATGTATGCAGCACCCGCACCACCTGCCGGGCCGCACGCGGATTGCCGGCCAGCTCCGCAATCCGGCCATAGGAGGAAACGGTTCCCTCCGGAATCTCCCGGATCACGTCGATCACATCTGCCGTAAAGGGATGCATTACTTCTTCCCGTTTTCCCGATGCGCCCGGGCGATTTCGGAGGGCGAGGCGTGGAGCGATTTCACGCGGGGCAGATTCAGTTTAAACTTGAGGGCAATGATGCGCGTGAGCAGCGTGAACCCGATCGTGATGAAAACGCGCAGCCCTTCAGAAAGGTCGAAAGTGCCAAGCAGCACAAACATAAAACCGCCCAGCAGCGCGGCCGAAGCATAGAAGCCGGTGGTCAGAATCGCCGGAATCTCGCGGGAGAGCAGATCGCGGATGACGCCCCCGCCGCAGGCGGTGATCATGGCCATCATGGCAATCGTCAGCGGGACAGCTCCGTGCGCCTCCGCTTTGGTCGCACCGATTGCAGCGAACACACTGAGCCCGACGGCATCGGCCGCCATCAGCACATCCCAGCGCCGGGCAATTTTGGGCGCGGCAAAAAATACAGCGGCCGCACCGGCCAGACAAATGAGGATATAGCCCGTATCCGTCAGCGCGGCGGGCGGGGTGGCCCCGAGCAGCAGATCCCGGATCATACCGCCGCCGACGCCCGTCGCCATGGCCAGCACTGCGATGCCCAGAATGTCCATTTCATATTTCACGGCGCGGAAAGCGCCCGACACCGCAAAGGCGAACGTGCCGGCAATATCAAGAATGTGAATGAGTTCCATGGTGGGGTAGTTCCTTAAAAGGCACCGCTTAAATCATTTTGTTTTGCGGGATGCCACTCAAAACGTAGGGATTGTTTTTCCAAGCATTCAAAACCGAAAACCTTATCCTCTGCCATCAACACCGTTCGCAACAACCCGTTCATGGCTTTAATCGTCATCACAGATAATCGGTAATCCTTTAATCCGAGGACGAACCCCTTTTCCGAAACGCTTATATTCGAGGACTGAAGTAACCTCTATTCATTATCTCCGCTCGAAAACATCAATAAAATTACTCCGACGACTAATGATGTAATTGCTGAGTAAAATAGAAAAACTAACCAATCCTCATTGTTAGAGCTTGTTCTCCCGATACCCTCCAAAGCCTGAAAACACCCTTTTATGTAAAGGAAGGCAGAGATGCCAGCTAACCATAACAGGGTTGTTGATATTTTTTTAATCAATGTGTTCTTCCAGCAGTGTGTTAGATGGATTCTATATTTTAGGATTAAGGGGAAAGAGGCGCGGGGAAAATCAAACATTAATTCATATAGCTGAGTAGAATTTATGATTGGTATATTAATTTCCAATTCCACCCAAATCTCTCAGGATTTTTTGACACCCCGCCATGTTTAAGCACGAGAATTACCATAATGGCTGTGAGTATGTTTAATGTTACTTTCTTTTTAACACAGATTGACGCAACAAGCAGTATTAGGTAAATCCCATAACCAATTATCAGAGCTGCTGTTGAGTCGATATCTATATGTTTTAGAGGGAGGAAAACAAATAAACCAACGGGATAGAAAGCAATCGCGGTGCCCCATTGATACAACAGAGTAGACCAACGAGGAGTAGACAAAAAAACGAAAAACTCCGCCTGATGCGTCCTCTTGGCTTTGCGGATTTTGTTCTGTCGTACGTATCTTCATATTAAGATTCTATCAAAGATAGATAGTAGGGCCTGTTAACACAACGGAAGCATATCCACCGTCAGCGCAAAGTGGATGAAACCGCCCCTTGAAAACAAGGGGCGGAATTAATACGAGGGATCAAGTGTTAGGGATTAGGAATCCCAATAGTAACCGAGCACTAGGTGTTATCTGCTTCCGCAGAAGGAGCATTCATTTCTGCATCCCACTTCTCTAATTTAAAATCATTGAAATCAACGATTTTTCCCTCTTTCTTCCCTCGCTTATAAATCACAAGTAAATCTTTGGTAGCGGCTGTATAGGACTTGTAGGCCCCGCTCTCCCAGTAGCTTGGCTTCTTATATTCTATTTCAGCCTTATCAATCAGAACCTGAAGCTTTTTCCAATCATCCGGATAGCTGCTTCCAAGTTTACCCAGGTTCCCGTCAATCACATCGACCATGTTGCACAGCTCGCCATACTTCTTCCGTGCTTCATCGCTAAGCTTTACCAGCAAATCTTCCGACATTTGGGAGGCTTCTTCGTAATAGACCCTCACGTCATCCTGCTCAGAGCCCTCCGTCTCATAGGCGGCATCCGCTTTTTTCTTCTGAGCGCGTAGTGCTTTCCATTCGTCCCCGAACCATTTTCCTGCCAGACCGGCATCCACTTTCCCGTACAAAAGATCAAATTTTTCTTTGGATACGTACATCTTATCCCCGTCCTGCATGATCTTCATGAGGTTTTTCAGTTTCCCCATGGCGGCCTTATAGGACACTTCCGCATCAGAGTTCCAGCGATCTTGTCTCGCATGTTCTGATTCCGCTTTTTTCTTCTGATCAGATAATGCCTCCCATTCATCAGGGCATCTTGTTTGCGCACGTTCAATATCCAGCTTTTCGTACAAAATATTAAACTCTCTTTTTGCCTGGTCCATCTTGGCGAGTTTGCCGCCATGCTCCAGTCGGTTTTTCCTCGACGCCTCTACATGCCCGATGGCCCGGATATAAAGATACCGAGCATCGGCAAACTTGAACGCTTCTTCTTTTTTAAGCGCGACCTCTCTCAACTGCAGTGCTTTTTCCAACTCCTTTGATACATAGTTAGTCGCTTTTTGGACCTCTTCCTTTTCTTTGCTCAGCTTTTCTTCAAATTCATCCTTAATGGGCTGCATGTTCTTTTGAGCATTCATTGACCTTGTAACCTGATTGGTAATTCCCACCATCAAAGCATGTCGCTCGGTGATCACAGTCAGGTTGCTTAGTGTTATTTCCGTTGCATGGAGTTGCTCAAGTTGCTCCCATTCCACATGGGCATAGTGATCCGCATCTTTGTGATTATAGGACGCATACATTGATTGGTAATCCCGCTCTTTCTCTTCTAGAACAACGCAATCTTTGAGTAGTTCCTGTGTCGTTACCACAGCCTGCTCTAATTGGTTTATGCCTTGGGACAAATCTTCATTGGCCTCGGCCTGATCCACTAACTGCAGGACATCCTGCCATTTGATTCCACCATAGTTATCCAGACTGGCCCGAGTCAGCTCCGCACTGCATAGCTCGTTGAACGCATCTTTTTTTTCCAGGAAATTGACCAGATTGGAAATTCCCTCTTCGGTGTCATAGCGCCAGCTGATCTTGATAGCAGCTTCCGTTGCTCCTTCAAAATCCCTGTCCAGCAGAGCCACCTGGAAAGCCTTGACGTTCTGCCGGAAAGAAATCTGATCGACGATCACGCCACACAGAATCACGATGACCACCGCAACGGCAATCATCTGCCATTTCCGCTTTTTGGCCTGCTCCACATACTGACGGCATTCTTTTCGGAGTTTCTCGCCCTCATAATCTCCAACCTGAGAGCCCAGTACTTCAAAATATTCGTCGTACGCCTCTAAAGCCGGAGCATATTTCTTCAGGATCTGTAAATCGACCGCCTTTTGACGGTGACGCTCTAACTGCTCCTGACGCTCGCACACCTCACGCTTTAAGGTATCTTTATCGTGTTTAAATTCATCCATCAGCTCTTTTACGGCGTAGGGCAGTGAGTCCATTATGTTCCCACCTTTCAAGCGCTCTAAAACCTGCTGGCACTCCGCGATACCTAAACATGCAAATTTACTTACCGGCTCCTCAATTGCTCCGGATTCGCTCTGCACATCTTGCCCTTCGGCTGCATTCTCTACTTTGTTGTTTTCTTCCATCAGTCCGTCATCCTGTTATCGTATGCTTTAAAAACTCAAATGGTTCTATCTGCCCTTAGCCTTTTCGCTAAGTATCCAACGTCATCCAGCCTCTACAATGGCTTTCAGTTCAGTCCGATTGGATTTGCCCTGAATCAAAAATGATAAAACCTTCGAAACCGAATTTCCGTTGACCCTGGCGCAGTCATGAATGGATTGATTATAGACCTCGCCCAGTTTCACAGCGACCACCTTGAAACCGGCACTGGATACCTTCTGTGTGAGCCACTCGGCCAACAGCGCATCGAATCCATCTCCGGTTCTTCCTTCATCGTTAATCCACGCATAGAGCGCTTTCCCAACCGGTGAAATCTGGTTGACCAGCGCCTGCATGTCGCCCAAACGGGATCCCAGACTGACGAGTTCGGCATAGAGCGAGGCTGCGGTTTTGCTCCCCGCCGAAAACGATGACTTAACGCACTCGCAAAACGTGTCGAGTGAACGGGCTTCCTGAAACACTTCGGGCCAGAAGTTCTTTTGAGAAGATTCGAACTCGGAAAGCTGCTCTTCAAACCGTTTCTGCACCTCGGCCGCCTTTGCATCAAACTGCTCACGTGTGACGCGCATTTCCGCTTCGTGCTGCGATCGCTGGGTATCCAGCTCCTGCTGGAACTTTTCCCGCGCTTCCTGCATTTTTCTCAACTCAAGCTTAGTCCCTTCGAGCTCTCGTTCCATACTCATGCGTTCGGACTCGAACTTGGAGGTAATGCTCCGTCTTTTTTCGCGCTCTTTTTCGAGCTCCCGTTCTTTGCGCTCGAGTTCCTGTTCCTTGCGCTCGATCTCCTGGTCCTTGCGGTCGATCTCCTTGTCCTTCATATCGTAGGTATCGCCAGAAGCCGGAGGAGCGGTGGTTGCAGGACCAGGCGGCATAGTGCCGCCTAAATTGGGTGTAGTATTTGCAGCGGGTCGCGCTTTCTTTTCGTCGGATTTTTTAATCAAAATCCATGCCACCACCGCCACGATAACTAGCACGACAACAACCGAACCAATGATGATCATTCGTTGGTTTTCCGCTCTTGTTATGAGATACTCGTAGTCGTAACGATCTGGAGAAACCGTAGTCTTCTGACTGGAGGAATCCGAGGCGGCAGAAAACCTATTCTGCTTAAACGAGGCGAAATCGCTAAACTCTTTTTTTACGTTATTTCCAACGCCCAGCGACCCCAAAACATCTCGCAAGGATATTTCTGTTACCGTTATATGCGGCATACCACCCTCCTGCGTTAGTTTTCCGAGATTTTGTTGTAGTCAACGCCCAGAAGAACTCCTGCATCCAGGAAATACTGCTCCTCGATCATTCCTCTTGGAACGAGCTCGATATGCTCGCCCGCCACGGCCTCGACCACGGAACCATCTTCGAGAGCAACGCTGCCCTCAACCTCGGCCAACACCAGAAACTCATCCGATTCGTCTTTGGCCGCATCGCCACGCTGGCAGCTCAGGGTAGCCAGCAGTTGTCCATGGGGCTCACACCCCTTGGCGTAACGCAAACCATAGGTTGGAATGGGCTGACTGCTTTCCCAGCTGCTCAAACGCCGGGCAATGATGACGTCGCGACCAAAAATTTCCACTACTTTGTCATTATCACTTTCGTCGGCATCGCCGGGTTTGAACAGCGCTTCGCTGTTCCTGAAGGTGGTTTTAGTCCTGCTCACCTCTCCCCAGTAGTAAGAGTAGTGCTTTTCCTTGCTTTCATCGATCTCCACCTGAAAGGCCCCGAAAGCACCGTAGGCCGAACAGAGGTGCTCGAGAGCACATCCAACCACCATAACGCTTTTCGGATCTTCGATGACGCCGGGGCGCTTGGGATCCGGCAGCGGATACCACGAACCCGTACGGTAGCTCCCCATCGGAACAATGCGTTTCCCGGGTAGCGGCAACATCGCCTGCACGAATTCCTGAATGTCGTGCAGGTTGGACGGGCGACCGGCTAAAGTAACGAGGTCGCAATCGAAGCGACAGATCGTATCGCAGAAGTTGGTCAGCACCGGACGGAAAAGCTCCATCATAACACCTCGGAACTCATCTCGGTTAAAGACAATTTCCTTTTCCTCGAGTCCCCCGACAATGATCCCGCCTCCCGACATTTCCTTGATGACATCTTCAAAATCTTTGAGGGCCGTCTCGCTTTTCACCAGGCCCATTTCACCCAGCTTGAAGCGCTCACCATCCTTTCCGTTTGCCATGCCGATATAGCGGTTGGCCAACGGCTTCCAGATATCGCGAAGGAACCCGCTCTTCTTGTTGACGAGATGCTGATCGGCCACGCCCTCGAAGAGCAACCGGGTTGCATCGCGGCTCAACCTGACCTGATTGGCCAACTGAGGAATAATGATCTTCTGCAGAACCGCTTCAAGCAGGTCGTCGCCTGCCCGGTTGGCGCCATCCACATGACGGATTTCGCATACCAGGCCCGTTACGGCGCCTCCACCGCGGTCCATGAAATCCGCAATGCACAAGTCCGATGTGCCACCACCGATATCGATCGTCGCCATCCGCACACTATGCTTGCCGTCAGCGCGCGGACGCCCAACGATTTTCAGCCAGGATTCGGCAGACTCAAAAGCGGCGATTTCGCCGTAAATGTACGCAAGCTGGCAGGCTGCGCCTTCATCAATAGCCATGCGCAACTGCGTTCGTTCATTCTCAGCAAGCTTGTGAGTATGGCAGAAGATATCCAGGCCTTTCTGCACCTGAGTCTTATAGCGCCCTAATTCCTCGCGGGTTAGCCCGGACGGATAGCTCATAACCAAATGTTTCAGGATGCGCTTGCGGTTGGGATCCGGTCGGTTGAGCCGATACTCTTCCGTATTGATCTGCTGATAGGCGCGGTTAAGCAGTTCGACCACACATGCGGTGACCATGCTTCTGCGGGGATAGTCCGGTGCAGGAAGGCCCATGCTTTCACTTTCCGGCACAGCTTCCCAGTCGGAGTCGTTTTCAGGCAGATGCTTAAAGTATTCGCCACCGACCTTCTCCATGGCATCTTTTTGAGGCACAAACTGGTGCCAAAAAGAACCATCCAGCTGATCCTGATCCCAGAGATAGCGCTTGGGACTGCTCAAACCGGCCACGGGCCGGCCTTCACGCTCGTAACAAGACCGGGTGAAATGGAAATCCACTTCCGCCCCCATCCGAACCGGCGAAATATCGCGGAACAGATCTGTCCTGATCGTTTCATAGTATTCGCGCCCTGCTTCCACCAGCACAGGTTCCGCATCCTTCTTCTTGAAAAGCTTACCCATGAGCGTCGATGCGTTGGGATCCTCTGTCTTATATCGCGGCGGAATTTTCCGGAGGAGCTTCACATCCACCGGCGGTATGGCATCCGCAACAAAAACAGATCCCGACTCGAAAACCTGTTGAATATTCAGCTCTTTGGAGGTCGGGCTGGCCCAAAGCAGATGGTTGGAAGCAAGCTCGAAGGGGCGGGCGGGAAGCATGTGGGAAGCCATGCCTCCCCGTGACCCCTCGACCATCAGACCTACAGAACGGCTGTTTCCAAAATCGAGCACCAAGGCCACATCCTTAGACTGGCCTGTTGCACGCCCTTCCGGGATGACATCCACTTCGACACTCTCTTCAACTCCCAGTTTTTCCAGGGAAATTTCGAGTGGCTCCGGCGGAATGGCTTCCTCTGACTCAGCAACATGGAATGAGGAACCGGTATTCGTATCTATGCAAAGAACGACTTCCCCCACATCCCGCGTGGTGCGACATTTAATCCACAGTGCATCACTGACCGGATTGTGCCAGTCCAGCCCCATTTCCGTGGAAAACAGCCCCGTATAGATAAACTGCATGCCCGTGTTGGCGAAAAGATTGTATTTTGTCGGCATTGGTCTGATTCCTTTTTCTAGAGTGATGAGATCAGTTCGATCAATTCGTCATTACCCGCCGGCGGGTCCACTTGCCCGTCCTCACCAAGGCCTGCGGCTAAACGCTCCAGCAGGATCTGGTTATAGCGGTCTGGAATGACTGACGAGAACAGGAAGCTTCCTGTCGACTCCGCAGGAGATTCGCAGGAACCTTCCCGGGGACCCGGTGTTAGCAAATAGTCATCGAACAGCATCGAGCTATAGATGGCTAAGCGATAGTCCTTCGGATTTTCCACCAAACGCCCGGGCGAAGCATCGTCACCGATCATCTCCCGCAAGGAGCTGGCCAAGTCTTTCGTGCAGCACTTGGTGAGGTAGTCCTTTAAATAGCCGGCGAAATGGGTGAAGACATCCGCCTTGATGTCCGCTTCCTTGCACAACAGAAGCATATCTTCCCATTTCCGGGACGACTCCCACTTCATCATGATCTTCAGAACCACGTCTTCGTAGTCCACCTTATTCGTAATCGCCGTGGATCCCATGGCATCCGATATCGTTCCGGTAATGATGGCCGGATCGCAACTGATCGTGTCACGGAAATACTTGGAACGCCACCCGGTATCATCGTTCTTAAACCACTGGATAATTTTATCTGAAGTCTCCTGCATTCGCATTTTCACTTTTGCAAGAGAAGGATCAACGTAAAGCCTCTCCATCTCGGACGACAAAGCACCCACATGGTTATCAAGAGCCAGTTGCAATCGTTTCCGGTGCGCTTCCCCATCCACAGATTCCGTGAGCTGTTTGAGGTAGAAAGCCACACCTCCATCGTCGGAAAATGCAGCATCCCATTTTTCACCTGGGTTGCTTACATGTTTCGTTACTGCGGAACTGGCGAGGAATTCTGACTTCCAGTTCTGGGCATGATTCGCATCATCAAATGCGGGATTTTTGTCTGTCTTCCCAGGATGCCGCATCAGATATACACTATCAAATGGCGTAGAATCTCCACCAAACCCCATCATGAAGTGGAGGTTTGCGGCTAACTGTCCATGGATAATTCCATCGAAAACTTCTGTTTTCGGAGCGGCGTTCCAGGAACATTCCTTATCAATTTGCGTCATGGCAATATAGAGCGCATTGCGCGTCTCTTTGCTCGAGCCCATGGCTCGGGGCCATGCAGCTCCATAGGTGGATTTCCCCCATTTATCAAGCTGCGGTCCGACCTCGGACTTTGCTGTGATATTTCCCCACCTTTGCATATACGCAAGGGATACGATTTGTTTTTCCGCCGCATATTTTTCGAACAGGTAGCCTACACGGCCCCGTTTAAGGATTTCAAACTGGGGAGGAGTCTGGCTGGATTCAGCCTTCTCCCTCAACTGGTCAGCCGTCAGTCGTGCTCGGCCGGCATCCCCTACTGCACCGGGAATGTCTAAAACATCAGCGGTTTCAAAAAGCTTCCTAACGTCATCTGTCAGGTTTTCGGCATACAGCGGAACAACCAGTTCGCAAATCAAGCCCTGGAACAGGCGCAAATCCAGTCGCGTTCCGCCCCCTTTCCCAACCAAGACCTTACCATCCTTCCGGTCAGCACCGAAATCGCTCCAGGATGTATGAGGCAATCGTTTGTGCTTAAACTCTTCCGGAGCCAATGAGTCCAGAATATAGGGGATCACGTCCCATTCCATGAAAACAAGGTCCGAATCACCCCCCACGTCTTCACGGAGTCTCAGGAGCTTCACGAAGAGATCGTTTAACAGGTCGAGATCATACCAGAACAAGTGACAGCACAGTTTGATGTAGCCCTCGTTATTCAAAGGATACCGTCGCATAAGATCGGCCAGCGCATCTTCTGTAATCGTAATACTACGATCACAGTATTCCTTAACCAGGAAGTCGTGTGCCTCGCAGATATCAAGACGCCAATCGGTATCAACCACGTCGGAGGGATAGCTATTATGCAGATTGTCCTTCAAAAGGCGCTCTACCTCGACTCCATCCCAAACCTGGTCCTGTTCGCTCGATTGACACTCGCCTTTAAATCCCCGCGCCATCGACTTCAACAAATCGCTCCGGTTCAGCAGCCGTCCCATGATCGGGAAGCCATCGGCTCTCATCGCATCGGTCAATCCTTTGCCCAATGTAAAGCGTGTAACCACGGCGGTGGCCTCGCCCCCGCCCTGAGGATTGAAGTCGTTGAGGAAATCCAGATCAGGAAGAGGTGCATCTTTGGGGTCGAAACCAAGAACCGTCTCGCCCGGCTTCCGGCTTTCCAGCAACCGTCCTACAAATAATGATTTCCCGGCCTGGCTCGCCCCATACACCGCAACGGCAACCGGCATGGAGGCCGCAAGGTTTAAATTTTTTAATTCCCGGCACCGCTTCCGGACCTGGTCAGCTAACCCAAAGGAAAGCTCATGCCTGGTGCCGGCGCGTTTAGGTACGTTGCGCGCAATCCAACTATCGAAGTCCTTGGCGCGGTTGAGACACTTCTCCGTCAGTTCCTGCAACTCACTACTCATGTTTCTTACCTCCATGTCATCCCATTGCTACTAAAAAATAAATCGTCTTGTTGCAAAGCTGAACCCCATCAACTCCCGTTTTACATGCAGTGATAACCCTTACAGGAATACCCTACTTCTATAGGAACACTTCTACAACAAAACATAAAATCGTTTTTCTCTAGATATGTCAACCTTTCCACCAAAGGTCCTTATAAGATTATAACTTGATACTTTAACATTACGTTAGACGCCTTTCTTAAATTCCATTTTGGCGATTATCTTTATTTATTACTTCTGTATTCAATTTCGGCGGCGGTATCTTTCACCCAACCTCTATCTCCCTGAATTTTCGTTTTAACATCCGGGGGCAGGTAAACGGCACTATCCAATATGGCCAGGATCTTCTCTGCATTCCCTAAGCAATCTCCTTGCACCGAAGCATCCGTAGCCATGGTTCCATTGAAACATTCCGTTGCCAGCTGCTTACACAAGCGGTCCAGGCAATCTTTACTCACAGCCTCGATCTCTTTTTTGCTCTGTTTCTGCAACGTGCAGAATAAGTCGTTCTGAAGGTAGACATGACATCGGTCATAAACCTGAATAAGCTTTCGAGCATCATTAAAACCAAGCTCTTCCCCCGACTCCAACCTGCTCTTAATCGCCCTATATGTCTCCAGTTCTTTACCTAGATCCACGACACACTTCAATGAAGCCTGTTCACATAGCTCGTCCACAACCTGAATAACTTCATCGACTTCTGTAAAAACATTCTTCTTTTTCTCCAATTCTTTCTTCCAATCGCCGCAATAGTCCAGGAACTCAAGATTCGCCCAATTAGAGGAAATCCCGTCAACCAGATTATTAAGACTGCTGGAGACATCTGTAACCGGAGGAGGCTCTTCAAAATATTCAGGAAGAGGGGATTCAACTTTTTTCCTTAAGTCCTCCAAGACCCACCTTTTTGGCACATACTCCTTAGATACTCCGAATTCCTTGTAATTTGATAAAACAAGCCTGACCTGCCCAACCAGACCTTTATAGGCTAACGACATCTGTCTCTGATAGCTGATGATTTCATCGATTTTTGCGCACACTTCAGAGCCCATGCCTTCATCGGGGTATAATGTTTCGATGGAGGCCATCACTTCTCTTTTATCGAACTTATCAGCAGCAAAAGAGCTGTTTTCCAGATCCGCCCAGATAAAGGAAAGGCTCTGAGCCTTTCCTTCATATTCTTCTGCACTTTCAAGCAATAGGTTGACTTCATTCGTCAGATTACGGGGAGGAGCCAACGCTACATCATTCTTCTTCAGCTCACGCGATACAGAAGTATGCAAAGACTGCAGTTTCCTGCTTTCAGCCTCTAGTTTTTCACTAGGTAGTGAGATCTCAAAATCAAATTTCATCTTCTGAATCGAATCTCTTGTTTTCTTTATCTGCAGTTCATATTCCTGGGATAATGAAGCGGTCAGCTTTTTAACCACTTCACATTGGGAATAGTATTCCTCCAACTGCATACAGACCGGTTTCAGTTCTTTAAACTCCGGCTCTTTTTTCAATACAGCAAACTGATTCGCTTTGTTATCGAAAGAGTCCTCGCTCTGAATAATCGTCTGGACCTTCTCTATATTGTTCTTCCCGGGCGGGATGGGGGGCACAGGAGGCTTCGGGTCGTCATTCGGTTCCTGAATATCAGGTTGAGACGTTCCAGTATGCGTACCACTGGTTATCGAACCTTTCGGTTTATCTCCACCACTCTGACCGTTACCTCCGGGCTTGTCCGCTCCAGGCTTCAATACAAAATAAGAGGCCGAAACAATTCCGAGCAGCACTACAATAACGACCGGCAGCATGATCAACTTCTTCTTGCCTGACGAGGAGCCCTTGCCCTCTTTTTCAAGACTACACTCAATGTCTCCAATAATGAATTTAGTGCCGTACGGAACGTCTATGTCAGTGCTCTCTTCCTGCACTTCTCCCTTCTCGATCAGGCGAACCCCATTCACACTGCCCAGGTCATGGGCGCTCAGCATTCCCTCCGTTTCAATATGTATCCTGCAATGCCGCCTTGAAACCCCTGCGGATTCCAACGTAATATCGCATTCTGGGCTCCGGCCGACCGTATATTTCCGACCGCTCTCAATCTGAAATTCAGCCCGCCCGGCGCCTCCCTTAGTTTTAAGGCAATACACCGCCGGAACGACCACATCAAAACGCAGCTTGCTGTCCCGGAAAGCGATTTCCAAACCGGACTGAATATTAATTTTTGCATTCGGAGCAAGTTGCTTCTTAGGCCCCTTACACAACACCGGATTCTTACCGGTATTTTTCAGCGACGGCACATCTCCGCTAAATGAAATCTCGAACTGCTTCCTTGATACGCTTTGATCATCCTCGCCAAAACAAATATCTGCCTCATGGCTCCTTCCGACCGTGGTGATCGAACCCGATGCCCTGATTTCAGAGAGCTCAGAGGAATTACCTCCGCCATCGATCTCTGTTACTTTAATCATTACACTTGAGCCCATAATACTAACACCTCATTTAACACATAACCGTCAGACCGTATCTACCGGCCTCTTTTTGATCCTGGGGACTTTGTTTTTTTCTTCATGAGTTTCTGCAGTTCCGCCGGGTCGATATAACTGGTTTCATCATCCGAATCGCCCTCAGGCAAGGATGCGCCAACAGCATCATCACCTTTGCGGGGCATATCCTTCTTCCTGCTTCTCTTACCAAAGAGCCCGGTCTTCGCCTTCATAAGCTTCTGAATTTCCGCCGGATCGACGTAATTGGTTTCATCCCCTGAGTCAGCATCGGCCGGAGCTGCATGCACCCGATCTTTCCGATCATTGGAAAGAATGGCTTTTTTCCCGGACTTTTTGCCGAAGAGACCGGCTTTTGCCTTCATAAGCTTTTGAATTTCAGCCGGATCAACATAGTTGGTTTCATCTTCGGCATCAACGGGAGCATCGTCCATCGCTTTCGGAGCTGAGCTCTTTTTGCCAGCGGAACGACCCTTTCCCTTCATAAGCTTCTGAAGCTCCACCGGATCGACATAGCTCGTTTCATCATCTGAGCCACCGGCGGCGGGGGCTATATTTCCGGCTTCACTCGCTTGCTGCGGTAATGCGGCCGTTTTTCTGTTTTTCTCGGAGAGAGTTTTATCAGTCTTCTGGAGCTTCTGAAGTTCCGCCGGGTCCACATAGCAGGTTTCGTCCTGTTCGTCGCCTCCGGGCTGACTCGGCATCTTGACTTCGTCTACATTGACATCCTGATCAACGCCTGCGTTTTGGCGTGTATTATCAGAAACCGGTTCCGGAGGTTTTTCCTTTGGCAGGATCAGTTTCCCCTGCAATGTTTTGCCCAGGACTTGAGTCTGATTTTGATTGGCTTCATCCGCTGCAGGAGGCCTGCTGATGACCTCTTTTACACTGGGTCCGGAGTTGTTCACGACCTGCTTAGTTTCCTGCTCGACATCCAGATCAGCATCTTCGTCTTCACAAGAAGTTCCAATCGCGGGAATCGGGTCACCTTCGTCTTTTTCCTGAGCATCCTGGTTCTCAGGCCGAGGCTCCTGAACCGGTTTACCTTTATTTACCAGACTGGTCTTTTCCTCCTGATCAGAATCGTCGATATGCTTTTCATCGAAGGCATCCGGCTCCGGATCCACCTCCTCAACCCTTTCCGGGAAACTTGCAGGATCCACTTCCACCTGATTGTTTCCTGGTTCTGGATGATCGGGCTTCCTTTTTTCTGAACTGTGCGCTGCATCTTCGTTCAGCGGCTCATTATTCTGCTCTGTTTCCGGGGCCTCTTCGGCCACTGCGGGGGCGGTTTTCTCGAGTGCCGAAGTGTGGGTATGCTCCAGATCGCCATCGCCCGGAAGATCAACGGAGTTGATCCTGCCCGGAAGGTCCTCGCCCACACACTCCACATTGATGAATGTACTGCGGCCCAGACGAATCTGGCATCCGCTCTGAAGCGGAATGGCACTGCCCATCTGTACGGAAACTCCGTCTAACACCGCGGGATGCCGGGCTCCGAAATCAATCAGCTTGAGAACACCGTCCTCTCCCACACCCAGAAAGCAATGCTTGCGGGATACCGCCGGATCGGTGAGAATAATTTCACAGGTACGGGAGCGCCCGATCACCACCTTTTCACCACAGGACAACATCACGACGAAGGAAGACGTTGAGCCTTCCCTAATAGTAAGCATCCAATATGTTTGCTTCGCCATGGAGCCCCCTAGCCCGCTATGAGATGAAAAAGAACCGGCATATGATCACATTTCAGCATTGGTTCTCATACTGGTGAAGTTTTTTAATCCCGCACCCATGTCAATTTAGTTCCCATCCTGTTCATTACCAACGTTAACGCACTCTTTCCAAAGGGATCTCAATATGTTCTTTTCATCATTCCCGGCGATGTACCAGCGCCCGGTCGGCCCACACCACGCTTTCGCGTTTTCAGCAATCTGATCTTTCAGGTGGAGCCATTCATATTTGCCGGCCGCTTCCTGTCCTGCAGCGTCGGCCGATGAAATTTTTGCAATGTAGAACAGGACGGTTCCGAGGGTATCCAGATACTCATCTGACTCCTTCTGCTTGCTTCCCGTCAATAACTCAACGGGATACATATCGATCAGTTGCTCCAGTTCACCATCTAAATCTTTCAGGATGAAATCAGAAAACTGCTTTTCCAAACTATCTTCAGTAGGTATCGGCACCCCGCTATCCTGAGGAACATCATCCCTCGGGATCGTGTCTTTATCTTGCTCAGAGGAATAGTACTCCTTTTTCGCATCCTCCAGAAATAACGTGGCATCTACCATGGTCACACTATTCAGCCTTCTGTTGACTTGCTCGGACATCTCATTGGTCACCTTCAGCTTAAACATATTATCTGCATCTTGATGGCGACATAATACATCCATCTTGCATAACACATCAGCCCCATTGACCTGTTCCGTCAATGAATACAGATCAACCTCCTGCTCCCATATCTGTTTCAACTTATAGAACTTTGAGGACTTATTTTTCCGGTCCTCGTTCTCGATCAGTCTAATCCGATCAGTTTTTATGGATGCGGACTTCGTCTTGGGATTTCCATACGTCCTGTTTACTTCAAATTCTGCCCGGTTCCATTGAATCAGATAATCGTCAGACTCCGGAATGAGTTCGCCTTCTTCGAACCGAACCAGCGTAACTTTATCCGTCACAATATCGAGTCCCCAGGCATGATTGTTTCCGGGAACATACTTATCCAGACAAGCCTGGCGAAACCTCTCGGAAAGTCCCAACACATCAAGATCAAAATGCTGAATCACGACACGACGGGCCACCCGTTCATCAAGAGTAGGCAGCAGCACTTTTGTTTCCAGATCGGAAAGGCGCTTATACCAGGTTTCAGCATCATCACCGGCATATGCTCCCCACCCGGCAACAATGATGAAATCATACATCTCTTTGGCCATGCAGCTATAAACAAAAGCCTTTCCGTTGAGGTTTTTCAGTTTACTGGCATTCGAGGCCAGGGTGGAATAGTGCCGTATTGCATTGTCGAGAATCCTGATATATCCCCGGTTCAGCGCCTGGTTCAGGCCATCTCTATACGACTTGGCATACCGCTTGGTATCAACGTATGTATGAAATCTATCCCAAGCTAAATTATAGGCGGCCCAGTACTGTTTCTGATCTCCCATTTCCACGATCCGGCGGCGCCAGTTTTCGCCGAGCAAATCCTGCCAACCGGCAAAAACGCTGTTAAAATCATCACGATGCCCGAAGGAATCGACATCATCACAAATCCCGTCGTACAAATCCAGCACCTGTTGCTCATGGGCGCTGTCATAAATTTCCACCCTCTGCAGCCCCGCAATTTCCATTAGACGTTGCTTAATCCAATGGTCTGCAGCTTCGCGTTTGGTTTCTGCCATCAGCTCCGTTGCATATGCAGATTTATAGGGTCGAAGCTCATCCACTTTAACCATGGCATTTCTGAAGCGTTTCTCCCTGCGCAAACGGACAATATCCATTTCCATCTCATTTGCTTTGCGTTTATCGATTTCGAGCTGCGACTTGACTGTGGCCAATTCGTTCCCCCATTCGTCGAGGGCCTCGCTCCCACTAAAGCTGAACGGCTTGTTTTCGTTCCAAAAAGCCTCGAGAGCCCGCCGTTCTTTTTTACCCATGCTGCGGTCAGCCGCTCCCTTCCACTGATTCATCTCAATGAAAACCGGTTTGGAAAGCAGCTCAACATACTCCTCCATCTTTTTGAGCGATTTCTCAGTTTGAATGCCGCGGAACTGTTTATTGCGCCGCTGGAATTCCTGCTCGGCAATCTGCTCCATATATCCCTGCATCTGAGATGTAACTGCTTCCCGCTTAAACTTCGCGTTATCCTGCAGAGAACGCGTCAACACATATCCAAGATAGGGATCATTCTGCGGCTCCGGCACTTTCAGGCTGCCGCAACCCGCCAACAAAACAACCAAAACCAATACCGACACCGATAAAAAGAAATCTTTGCTCTTCCACTTCATTATTACTACCTCCCACTTCCACTATTTAATAAAAACTTCATTCAAATATACAAATAGGTACTGTCCGGATAACCCTGAACCCGTACCCTTCGCTGTCTTTATCCTCAATTTGAATGCCATTCGACTGTTCATCGCTCAACCAGGGAGCCACCGCCTTGATATCACTGAGCAACTCGCCGCCCCGCATCTGAATAAACTCAACCTCAACCACCTCGGGCTCATCAGCCAGTTCTTCTGTTGTCATACAGATTTCAGGTGCATTCCCGCAAAGATCATACATACCCAGCGGATATTCACTGCCTTTTTTAGGGGTGCGGAAATTTTCCAGATAAAAATAATTCACCAGACCGCTGTTGATCTCATCTTCATCAACCTGAGCTTCCACTTTTTTATCCAAAGCGCCCTTCAGAGTCATCCAGTCACTCTTTCCAGACATTGGAAAGAAATCTAAGCCGAAGCGTGCGGCATATTCCCATTCAAAGTCGAACGGCAGACGGTAGCCGGGTTTTCTCAGGTCCAGATTCCATCCACTGCGGTCTTCCTTCGCCTCATACAAGGGTTCGAGTCCATCGCATTCACTCAACCAATTGCAGAATTCAATCGCTTCATTCAGGCTGGCACGTCCATACGGTGCCGATGGTTTCAGGTTGGCCGGTTTGGCTTTGATCGTGCTTTGGGCATTCCAGAATGCCTCCATCTGCTCACCTGTGGTTTCCGCCACGGCCATATAGAACGGGTTCAGCGGCTTTTGTTTCAACGCTCTCCCTTTTACAGAGGTGCTATCGGTCATCATATTAAATGGTACAAGCACATAATTCATCTCTATGGAAGAGGTCTGCCCATTAATTGTGGTTATCTTCCCTTCCGCATCCAGCGGAAGATAAAGGGCATGGAACCGATCCGGTGTCTTTTTCGGAGCATACTGCTGCCACCAGGCCGACTCTCCGGTTATTCCACCCACCTTGACCTTAAAGCCGCTTTTCTGGAGAACAGGGAACCACTTGCTTACATCGCGAATCCCTGTTTTTGCAGATATCGTTGATCCCAGCTCTTTCCGGATCGCTTGAATATCTTTTGTTCCCAGAATCCTGCTGTAATGCTGAATCGCATGTAAATAGACCCCATTAGCCAACGCGATCAGGCTGCTGTTATTTTCCGCGTTATAACCCTCAATAATGAGACCTAACTGCACAGGCCAGAATTCTTTTCGACCTTGCTTAACACTGGGATCCTGTGCTGATTCGCTATCAATGATTCCATATTTCCAGGCAAAATCCTCAATATACTCTTTTACTTCAGTATAATCTTCGAAATCGGGTTTTCTATTCAGCTTAATGAGCTCATCTACACGGTGATGATAATCGCTCGCAGAAGCACTGGAATAAGCTATGCGGCTTTGGTTATTCTTTTCAGCAAGCTCCCTTTCTTGCCTTTCTTTCGCCAGCTTCTCTCGCTCTTTCTCAACCTCCTTACGCGCTTCCTCAAGTTTCTGGCGCTCTACATCCAGCTTTACCTGCTCACTATCTCGCTCTGGCAGAGGTTCTGGTACGAACTCATCCGGCCCCTGCTGCCCTTCCGTCCAGCCCAGCGCAGATATGACCACTCCACGCATTGGCTCCGGCCAGGCACTCACCACCGGTTCCAGCTTTTCCTGTTGGCCCCGAGCTGCAAAATAGCCGCCGATCAGCAACAGAACAAAAACGCCCAGGCCGACAACTAATCCTTTCCGCCCCTTTTTCGCCTTGCCTGCCGGACGGACCCGCGCGGCTTTATCCGAACGTCCTCCCCCGCCAGCCGTCATGGAAGCGGTCTGCGTGCCTTCGCTAATCGCCGAAACCTCAAGAGCGAAATGCAGTTCCAGCACCGATGCAATATCCTCCCACATCTGATGCGCATCGGAATAGCGGGCATTCGGATCGGAATTAATGGACTGCTGCACAATGCGAACGAGATCCGGATGGTCCCGGAAAGCACGGTGGGCATAGCTGACTCGATATTGCTTTTCGCCCTGCGCCCGGGCAATCATCTCCACGATGGCTTCCTTGTCGTTCTTGGGTAATCGCGGATAGGCCGGCGAACCGGTCAGTGCTTCATACAGGCAAAGCCCCATGGCATAGACATCGGTCTGGCAGGTACCGCGATTGTCCGTAGTAAACATTTCCGGAGCCATGTAATAGTAGGTTCCCGGCAGTTTGCCCGATGTCTGCGTTCCACTTACATCTTTTATGATGCCCAGGTCAAAAATCTTGGCTTTCGACGGATCGTCCAAAGGAACATGAAGGTTTCCGGGTTTGATATCGCGATGGATGATGGATCCTTTTGCATTATGCAGGAAATCCAGTGCGGAGAGATAACGCAAAAACAGTTGAAGCACTTCTTTCGTGTCCATCCCCGAGGCATGTTCGGCGATCTGCTTATTCAGCGTCGAACCCTCAAGATATTCGAGAACAATAAACGGACTGCGCCCTCCTGAAGAGCTGACCGTTTCAAAGAAATCGAGATATTTTACAATGGCCGGATGCTCGTATTCACTCAGAACGGTCGCTTCTTTGATGAAGCGCTTACTGGAACGACCCGCATGCAGCCGTTTGATCGCCACCTGGGCCCCGTCAGATTTTCTTTTGCCGAGATAAACTTCCCCGAACCCGCCCGCTCCAAGTCCGGACAGCAGTTCATACGAATCCACCTTTTTATGAACTACCTTACGGTTTTTCAATTTCCGAAGAGCATTCAGCACCTCATCAAATGTCTGATAACGCTGGGATGCATCCTTGGCCAGCCCCTTGTCGATGAACCCTCCGAGGTGGGATATCACGCGAAAGAGAATATGTTTGTGTGACGGAGACTTGGTTTCCGATCCACGCCAGCGGTTTAGATATTCCAGCTCCTGCCGTTCTCCGAATTTGGGATAAGGAAGCCTTCCCGTGAGCGCATGATACATACATACAAACAGACTGAAGATGTCCGAAACCATGTCGCCCCGGAATCCGGAATCGTCTGCCAGGGCAAAATCAGGAGCCATGCAGTCAAACGATCCCATCATACCCGATCCACCGGTGTGTGTGTTTTCGGAATCCACCCGTGAAATGCCGAAATCGATCAGTTTTGCCGTCCCGTCTTCAAGGATAAATATGTTCGAGGGTTTGATATCCCGATGAATAATTTTGTGCTCTTTCGTGGCATGGATCAGCCCGAGCAGGCACTGCTCAAAAATACTCCGAACCGTTTCCCATTCCATACCCTTGGGATTTTCTTTAATCAGTTCCGACAAGGTCTTTCCCTGCAGAAATTCCATCACAAGATAGCGCTTGTTGTCTCCCCACTCCCCCTGTGTTTCGAACAGCCCTCGATATTCCACAATATTTTTGTGTGAAAGCTGTTTCAGAATCTTCAGTTCGCGCTGGAAACGGGCCTCCGAAACCTCATCGGCCTCGTCATGGGTAAAGAGCTTAAGGGCGACAGTTTCACCACTGGACTCATCACGGCCTTTAAACAAGATGGCCTGACCGGATTGGGCAATCTTGGACTCAATAGTATATTGACCAGACACAGCAGGCGCAGCGGCGGGCGGGGGCTCCTCCGGTTTCTTATCCTTCATATTAAGTTCAGCCGGATCCATATATTGGGTCGCAGCCGTGTGGAGATCTTCATCCAGATTCTCCGGCCCGCCTTCAACCGTGCTGACGTCGCTCGCATGGGTGGATACACGGATATCGAGATCTCCCATCCGAATAATATCGCCATTATTCAACTCGGCCTCGTCAACAGGAACATCGTTGAGTTGAGTTTGATTGGATTTGCTTAGGTTTTCCAAACGAAGCTGTCCGCCCTGGGAATGGATCCTGCATTGATGGTTTGATACCGTCGGATGTGTAAAAACCAAATGATTGGCCTCATTCCGCCCCAACGTGACCACATCCTGGAATAATTTCCATTCCTTTCCTGCGGCTTCCCCGTTCACGACCGTCAGGGTATACGAAAATAATGATTTCATAAAACGAACAACACTCCTGCCTGCATATTTCTACTAATTCAATCCCCGTCCAACATCTCTACAAGCCGGAAAGTCCGGTGAGATACTGTCTTAGTGCCTCCTGCTCTTCAGCAGAAACCATACCGGAATTAAGTTTTGTCAAGATCTCCTGAATAGATCGCCACTCGAGTTGGGCCTGCTTGAGCTCTTTATCACTCACATTTTTCATTTCCGGCTTAACGCGGAGAACCTCCACCAATTGATTGACGGCAAAATCGGCTTTATCACAATGCTTAAGGTGTGAATCCGGCAACGATTTCAGCTGCTCAGTAGGGATGGGCTGAGAAATGCGGAGGTCCAACCAGCGCTCAAGCTCCTGCAAGGCATATTCAGCATTGCGAACCACCCGGGCAAAATCCTTATATTTGCGCCGATCCAATCCGGCAATCTCAAATGCCACAATCAGCTGCTCATTGGGCAGCCCCTGCATAAAGCTGACGCGATCGCTGTTAATCGCCCGATACTCGCGCAGCTCTCTAGTCAGTGTTTGCTGCAAATCATACCGTCTTCGACAGAACTCATTTGCAATGCGGACAGAGTCCCCGGGCCAGGGCTCGACTGAAGGAAGAGGATCACGGTTGATATCGCTGAGCACCTGATCGGCAGCCGCAATGAATTCAGACAATGTACTTTTCGCTTCCTCTGGATCACCACTCGCTTCTGACCAGGCCAGATTATACCAGATATTGATGAGCTTCTTGTTAGCGTCCGTTTGGGAATAGCTTCCTTTTTGCGTCATGATATACGCCCATTCCCAATCGCCGGATTGCTTTGCCCGCGCAACGACCTCTTCCATCGGAAGAGTAGATTCCATGGCTGTCTCCGGACCGGCCACACCGTTGGAAACACTGCTCTTCACCTCCGTGGAGACCGTCTCATCACCTCCGGACATAAGCTTCAACAATAAAATGACAACGAGCACGCCCACGATGCCAAGCAGAATGCCCCGAATAATATTTTTGATGCCGGAATGACTCTTTTTGCTTACAAAATCAGTTTCGCTGTCCGGAGTCTCCAGACTCATCATAACCGAGCCGTTGGTTGCGGTATCCACGCTCATCGTATCCGTCATGGAGGTTTCGGACGCAGGATCATCCTCTTCCGGCATACTGGGAAGAGGTCCCGGAAAAGGGACCTCCGGAGCTTCTGCGGGCCGTTCGCTGCATGCAAGCACCTTGACAATGACAACGGACACATTGTCCTTTCCCCCTGCTGCATTGGCTTCATTGACAAGCCGTTGGGCGATAGCATTGGCCTCTGAGTCACCATCACTGGCCAGGATGGATGCAATAGCGTCATCGGAGAGCATTTTGTCCAGCCCATCAGAGCACAGCAACCAGATGTCGCCGGTCATTTGATCCGCATGTGTCAAGTCCAGTGCAAGCGACTTCTTCAATCCTACCGCATTAGTGATCAGTCCCTTAAACTGGCTGGGCAGGGGCTGACCACTGTTGTCGCCGACGGCCTCTTCGATGGAATGGTCTGACGTTATTTGCTGCAGTTGCCCTGCACGATATCGATAGGCACGACTATCTCCTGCGTGTAGAATATTAACGGCCCACGGATATTCATTGGATAGTGCCAGCAGCACGAGTGTTGTTCCCGCCCCCTGCACTTCATTTTTTTCAGACCACCCCAGAATCCATTGGTTTGCCTCAACCACGGCCTCATGGATACTGAGCATCTTGTCATTCAACGAAACAGATGCATTGAGCCGGCCAATCTGCTCACGAATACACTCAACCACCTTCTGGCTGGCAATCTCACCGCCCGATACGCCACCCATTCCATCGGCAACCAAATAAACCCGTTGATCATCCAGGATCAATAGGCTGTCTTCATTCTTCGAACGAACTTTGCCGACATCCGTGACGCCTTGGCCATCAACTCGCAACTCATACTGCATAGATCTATTTCCAGTTTTATCTCTAATGATGACCCCAACTACTCCAACCGATAGCCAATTTAATAACTATTCCCAACCACAACGTTCTCATTAATACGATCTTGTTGATATTAATGACATAATACCAACCCCAAAATTACTCAACAACCTCATACTTTGGAAAGAATTGATGCTCTTAACTTGGACTCCATCTAAATTATCACTTCTTGAAACTGCATTCTAATCATGCATCTGCATGAACCTTCCTTTAGTAAATATGCCATATAATACTTGTTATAAAGGCATTAACCCTGCTCATTTGGAATAAATATAGACAAAGAATGAGAGAGCAAGAAGAGATCATTGCACCTCACAGAACAGCTCGCTAAGTTTTCAGCATCATTGGCAAGAGGATTGCTTGTACTTAGTTGGTGAACCTCGACATTCTTAATTCCATTCAACAAACAGAGCACTTTGGGACCAAGGCAGGCCAGGAAGACTTATCTGTAAGCAAAAAACAGCGCACGGAAAAGGGGAGGAACCGCGCGCTGCTCTCGACGCGCCGGGAGACGCGTCATTGGGGAGTTGTTATAAGCGTAGACCCGCTGCCCGGAATTACGTTCAGAAAAGAATCCTGTTTTTATACGGGCACATCGGAACGCAGCTCTTTCAGTACTTTTTCCTGCCCGAGGCGATCCAGCATATGGCCCAGTCGTTCACGCTTCATGCCGTGCTTTTTAAAGTATTCCACCACCCGATCGATCAACTCGAGCACTTCTTCTTCGGACGCCAGGTTTTCGGCCAGCGGCGTCCCAAGCCTTGGAAGCTTTCCCAGCGTTCCGCCAATCAGCACCGTGTAACCATATGACACCGTATTCCAACAGCCTTTCGGGCAGCGAACCGTACAGGCGCTGCAGCCTATGCAGGCGTCCGGATTACGAATATAAAGCCCGTCGGCCTCATGAATCGCTTTCGGAGCACAGACATCGACACAGATATTGCACTGTATACACCCTTCCGCAGTCCATTTCGGAACACGAACGCCCATGACGCCGATATCGGCCTCGCGGGCCTTTCCGCAGTTGTTCGGGCATCCCGTCACGCCCATTTTCAGCTTATACGGCGTATCCATCCGGAAATAACGGCGATCCAGCTCGGCGGCGAGCGATTTGGTATTAATCGCCCCAAACCGGCAGGTCGCATTGCCCGGACAGGCCATCACGATTCGAACGCGATTGCCTTCCGCACCCATTTTAAGGCCCGCCGACTCCAGCTCCGCCTGCGCCGCTTTCAGGTTTTCAGTGGAAACCTCATGAATTTCCACGCCCTGGCGCGTGGTCAGGTGAACTCCGCCGGCACCATATTTTTCGGCCACGGCGGAAATCGCACTCAGCTGCTCCACGGTCAGGTCTCCACCAACGGCTCTGAGCCGGATGGCAAACTTGCCCTGTTGTTTCTGTTTAATATTACAACTGTACGATTTTTCCATAATGATCCTTAAAAAAATACACAGCCGACATAAAACCGATTCCCGCCTGATTGAACCAGCAGTTTTTAATGCGTACCGGCACAAAAAAACAGCGACCGGTAAGGGGGAGGAACCGGTCGCTGTTCTCAAGGCATTTCTGCCTTTCAGGGAGTTGTTGGTATTTTCGTAGACCCCCGGATGTCAGAAGTGTTCATAAATTGTTCCGATATTTTTGCAATCCCTGTAAATTTTCTTCGATACGCTCACTTAAAACCCCTGTATTGGATCGTTTTCGGAACATAAATGAAGCTCCTATCGGCCGGTAAATAAAAAAAACAGCGCACGGAAAGGGGAAGAACCGTGCGCTGCTCTCGGCGCGTTGGGGAACGCACCATCAGGGAGTTGTTGGTAATATGGTAGACTCATCCTCCGGAGAAACGTTCAAAAAAAGTTTCAGTCGTTGCGCAACGGTACTTCATGGAACAACGTAACTTCGCATTCGATTGTCAGAGGGTGGCTGAAGAAAAATGTGAAATACACTGCACTTCCAATCCCTGAAAAACCGCCCTATAATGCGTCAAAAGGAAGGCCTACTGAGATGTTTAAACCACTAACTCTGGTCAGCGCTCTGTTTGCTCTGGTTCCGGCCGGGGTATTTTCAAGCATCCCTCCTCCCACAGCAACCGTCGCCATCACCGCCGCCCCTCCGCACAGCGCCACCGGCGAACTCTTCATTCTCCAGTCCGATACCAATGCAGTGGCACTGCATAATCCCGTGCTCGTGGTGGAAGGCTTTGATATCAGCAATGAAATGAACTGGCCGGAGCTCTATGAGCTACTGAATCAGGAAGACCTGCTGGTGGATGTCCGGAACTTCGGACGGGACCTGATTGTGCTTAATTTTGGCGATTCAACCGCAGATATCATCGCCAACTCAGCCCTCACCGAAACCGCCCTGAAGTATGTGAACGCAAATCGGGCCGATGCATCGGACAAATTTACTGCCGTGGGCGCCAGCCTTGGCGGGCTCACCCTGCGCAAGGCCCTGGTTGATCTGCCGAATCATGATGTCGACACCTGGGTCAGCTTTGACGCCCCCCACGAAGGGGCAAACATGCCGCTGGGCATGCAGGAATTTTTCGAATACTTCAGCACCATCAATATTGAACAATTCGATCAAATGCGGGAATTCCTCGCCATCCTCAATACACCGGCGGTTCGCCAAATGCTGGTAACTCATCGCAGCAACAGTCCCGATGCCCCGGCCGGCGCCAGCGCGCCGGAACGGCAGGACTTTGTGGACCTGATGAATGCCACAGCCTATCCCACCAACTGCCGCACCGTGGCCATCAGCAACGGCTCGGGCTATGGCGAAAAGCTCCCTTTCGAGGCCGGGGACCTTATAATCCGCTGGTATCATTTCCAGCTCTTCTTTGGCCCTAACATTGATACAAAAGTCTACGTACTGCCCCAATCCACATTCACACCTGCTCCCGTTTTTTCCGGACAGTTTTCTTCGGCTGCAGGTGGTGCATCCCCTAAAACCGTCAGCTCCTACCATCCACTTTCATTTGATAATGCACCCGGCGGATATCGGCCGACGTTTCTGCAGGTCTTTACCAACCTCACCTATATTGACGGCAACGATATCCTCGCCACCACCAATCACTGCTTTGTGCCCACGGTGAGCGCGCTGGGCATTCCCATTGAAAACCTGGAATCCAATCTGGCGGTAAATGCCAGCCTGACCGATCTCAGTCCGTTCGATGAAATTCACTTTGCCCCCCATAATGAACGGCACGTTGAAATTAACCTTCATAATAAACGCTGGCTCATGCGGTCCGTGCTTTCGGACCAAGATTCCGATGGCGACGGCTTTGACGACTATCAGGAATATCTGCTCGGCACGGACTTTAATTCTGCCGAAAGCACCCTTACCGTGGAATCTGTAATGGCCGTGGATCTCAACAATGGCGAGGCCGACCTTTCGTGGAACACCTATTCCAACACGCAGTATCAGGTCTATTTTGTTACGGCGTTGGAGGATTCGTGGCAGTGGCAGGAAACCATTCCACCCGGTTCGGCCGCCGCCCTTAATAAAACCTATTTAATCAACACCGCCTCAAATGCCGGCTTCTTCAAAATCGTTGCAACACTCATCGACCCTGTCACAGACTAAGCATATAGTTCCGCTCATGTTACCCGCTTTTTTAACCACCCTCCTCTGGAGCTATTGTCTCATTCCGGCGCGGCAGTCCGTTGCGCAATTGGGCGAGAATGCCGCAAATTTCTGGCGCCTGCTTGTGGCCGTGATCGCCATGGGCCTGCTCTCGCTCTGGGGCGGCATGGCGCTCGGCCACGAAGCCTTCAGCTGGTTTTTCCTGAGCGGCATCATCGGGTTCGGCTTCGGCGACATCGGCGTCTGGTTTGCACTTCCAAGGATTGGAAGCCGCCTGACCCTGCTGATGGTGCATTGCATTGCCGCTCCGCTGGCCGGGCTGGCCGAGTGGCTGTGGCTCGGCACCACCGTCAGCATCCTGCAGCTGGTGGCGCTCGGCGTGGTTCTTTGCGGAATTTCGCTCGCGCTTTTTCCTGAACATGAGCGCGAACACGCTGAGCAGCGAAAATATACTTCCGGCATCCTCTTCGGCCTGCTGGCCGCGCTGGGCCAGAGCATGGGCGCGGTCTGCAGCCGCAAAGCGTTCCTAATGCTCGACGACCATAATTTCCAATCATTGGAAGCCGGCATTTCCGATTATATCTTTCTGGGTGCCACCTCCGGATTTTACCGTCTGACCGGCGGCATTCTGATTGCCGGCTCCTTCTGGCTGATCGCCCGCTGGCACAAAGCGTGGCATACCCCGCCCGAAGACCTTCGCAGCAAAGATTCAACGATTGGAAAAGTCAGAAACATCCTGCTCTGCGCCGCCGCCGGCCCGATTCTGGGTGTCATTTGCTACCAATGGGCGCTGGCCACGACCCCGAGTGTCATTGTTCAGCTGATCGTCTCCACCTCGCCCCTCGTCATTCTTCCCATGACCTGGTTCATTGAACACGACCGCCCGTCCGGACGCTCGATCATCGGGACCCTGATAGCCGTCGTTGGCGTACTCATCCTCGCCTTTGCATAAAATCAACCGTTTCCAAGAGTTGGAAAACCGTGCTCCAGCGTTTATCTTTTCCACTTAAATCTGAAGGAGCTTTTCACCATGAGAATTGAATACGATATTAAACTGGGCTTTAAAGATGTGATGTTCCGGCCGAAACGATCAACGCTGAAAAGCCGCTCGCAGGTGGATCTCGATCGAACCTTCAAATTCATGCACACCGAAACGCTTTGGACCGGCGTGCCGATTATGGCGGCCAATATGGATACGGTCGGCACCTTCGAAATGGCACGGGCATTGACTGAGCGCAACCTCTTTACCGCCGTTCACAAACACTATACCCCCGCCGAATGGACCGCTTTCCTGAAAAATGCGCCGGAAGGGATTGAAAATCATGTGGCTGTCAGCACCGGAACCGGCGTAGAGGATTTTAAGAAACTGATTGAGATCAAAGACCAGAACCCTCAGCTGAAGTTTATCTGCATCGACGTCGCCAACGGATACTCAGAGCACTTTGTTTCGTTCCTGAAAAGGACCCGCGAACAGTTTCCCGATAAAGTCATTATGGCGGGCAACGTGGTGACCGGCGAAATGGTGGAAGAACTGCTGCTGGCCGGCGCGGATCTGGTGAAGGTCGGCATCGGGCCCGGCTCGGTCTGCACCACCCGCGTGAAAACCGGCGTGGGCTATCCCCAGCTTTCGGCCATCATTGAATGTGCCGACGCGGCGCACGGCCTCGGCGGGCAGATTATTTCCGACGGCGGCTGCGCTATTCCCGGCGATGTGGCCAAAGCCTTCGGGGCCGGCGCCGATTTTGTGATGCTCGGCGGCATGCTGGCCGGCCACGATGAATCCGGCGGCGAAGTGGTGGAGCAGGACGGCGAAAAGTTTAAGCAGTTCTACGGAATGAGCTCATCGACCGCGATGGACAAACATGCCGGCGGCGTGGCCAACTATCGCGCCAGCGAAGGTAAAACCGTTCAGGTGCCCTACCGCGGCGATGTGGAATCGACGCTGAACGATATTCTCGGCGGTCTCCGCAGCACCTGCACCTATGTGGGTGCCTCCACACTGAAAGAGCTGACCAAGCGCACCACTTTCATCCGTGTGGCTGAACAGGAAAACCGCGTTTACACCAAGTAGCTCCCCGAAAACATAATAAAACACAAAGCCCTCATTTTTCTTGTTCATCTTGACTGCTACTGCCATCGGACTTACGCTGTGCGGCGTTGAACTTACTGCTTGGACGAGGTTTTAAGGTTGGGTGCGTACCCCTATCGTTTCAGCAGAAATTTCTGCTGAAAATAATGGGGGATAAAATGATCAACAAAACGATCTGCCTGCTCTGTATATGCATCGGCCTCGTAGGCGTTAACCATGCCAATGGAAGCACCAATCTGGTGATATCTGACTTCAGTAAGGGCATGCTGACATGGACCAATGTGAATCCGGATCTCTATTACACTGTTCAGTGGCGCCCTTCGTTAACGGGTTCCAATGATTGGACAGGATCTTTCCGTGGCCTGCAGGATCTTCAATCCACCGGCAACATACTGACCGCTCCCGTGCCGATGTTTTATCGGGTTGTGGGAACGGACGCCCCGGCGCACACCTTAAGCATCTCGTCGCAAAGCAGTTCAATCCCGGCCGGTTACTATGAAGCTTCAGATCTTGCTTTTCTTGAAATGGATCTGACTCCAGCCAACATTAAAGCCGGGATTAGTATCTATGGCATTCAAGGCAATCTCGGTCAGTACCATGCCGACGGATTTCCTCAGGTCAATAAATCCCTCTGGACGTCCTTCGATCCCGACGACAACGGAGTGGGAGAGGAAGCGAATGGCTATAGCGGAGCCGTATTCGACGGCCGCTTTCTCTACTTTGTGCCGTTTTTCAACGGGGAATACCACGGCGAAGTGCTGCGGTTGGACTCCGAGGCTGAGTTTGGTTCCACGAATGCCTGGACCGCATTCGATCCGGGATCCAATGGCGTCGGCACCGATCCCGACGGATATGACGGAGGAGTATTTGATGGCCGCTATGTCTACTTTTCTCCCTACCACAATGGTACTGCCTCGCATGGCGAGGTGCTGCGGTTGGACACCCAGGGTGATTTCAACACCACCAATGCCTGGAGCACCTATACTCCGCATGCACACGGCGTTGGCAATCAGGTCGGCTATCTTGGAGCAGTGTATGACGGGCGCTATGTCTATTTTTGCCCGGCCCAGAATGGAACCACCCTGCATGGCGAAGTGTTGCGATATGACACGCAGGCGGCTTTTGATGCGGCCAACTCCTGGACAGCATTTGATCCCGGCAGCCAAGGGGTCGGCACCGATCCGGACGGCTATTACGGAGGCGTTTTCGATGGTCGTTTTGTCTACTTTGCACCCAACGAAAACGGGACCGAATACCACGGCGAAGTCTTGCGCTATGACACGCAGGCCGCTTTCGCCACTACGAACGCCTGGAGCACGTTTGATCCGAATGAAAACGGGCTCGCCAATAATCGGGGCTACCACGGGGCCGTGTTCGACGGCCGCTACATTTACTATGTCCCTTTCTATAACGGAACCGCGTATTCCGGGAAAGTCCTGCAATACGATACGCAGGGCGCTTTCGGTGCAGCCGCCTCGTGGGCGGATTTTGATCCCGGTGCCGCCGGAGTAGGCGACTCCACCGCCGGCTTCGTGGGCGCCACCTTTGACGGACGATATCTCAACTTTGTTCCATATTATAACTACATCGCCCACGGTGAGGTACTTCGGTACGATTCGACTACCGAATTCGGAGATGTTGATTCATGGACAACCTATTCCCCTGATGTAAATGGCATTGGCACAAACGCCCGCGGCTTCCACGGAGGTGCCTTTGACGGCCGCTACCTTTACTTTGTTCCCTACTACAATGGCAGCTCATATCACGGTGAAGTCCTGCGATATGATGCGAAGAATCCACCCGGGATTCCCATCACACTATTTGGAGGATCATTCCTGTAACTCGAACCTACAGGCAGCTATGCACCCGTTCTACAGCGCTTAACAGCCCTGTGATTTCTTTCAAAAACTCGAGCTCCCGGGTAAATGTAACCGGGAGAAAATCACGAGATCGCAGATTGAACTGATTTCTCAAGAAGCCTTTAAACCGTTCAGACAGGTGGTCGAACTGCCGCCGAAAGCGGAACCTTCCATCGGGGATGATGCCGAGGTGGGCGTCCAGCACATTAAAAATGATGGACCTGGTCTACGAAAAATCGTTCACCCGGACGAACTGAGTTAGTCTGATTCCGGCCCACCTTACAAACTTGGTCTATTGGTTGCGGGAAGCATTGCAAAGAGCGTTTTACTCCAGTATAAAACGCGCAATATCTTTATAATCACATCACCCATAAACGAAGGATTTGGATCATGCTGAAAAACATCTCTCTCAAAGGCCGTTTCGCACTACTGACTCTGCTGGCTGCCTGTTTCACCGGCTGCACCTCGGTGCCCATGCCCAAAGGCACCAGCAAAGGCTACAGTTCGGTCCGGTTTATTGCACCGAATAAACCGCTTGGAAGCGACAATGCGCCGATTTTCATTGAATCTAACCAGATGATTAAGGAGGCCGTTTCCAACGAAATGAAAAAGAACGGCCTTACGGTGGTTGATAACAATGCAGATCTCATTATCGCCCATCTAATTATCCTGCAGGATAACAGCAGCACTTCCTACAGCAACCAGCACTTCGGCCTGCAGGACTTTTCCGAACTCGTGGATCTCGCCCACAAAGAAGGTATGAAGAAGCACTTTCCGGAGCGGGTTCTCAAACGAGCACTGGTTATTGACCTGATCGATGCAAAAACCAATCAACTCGTCTACCGCGACTATGTCGTGAGCGGCACGCTTAGCAACCTCCCAGCCGCAGAGCGTCAGGCTCAAATTCAAAAAGGGGTCTCCATGGCTTTGAAACGGTTCTTTGAATAATCGGACCGGCCCTGAAAGCTCAATAAGCACGCTTCGAATGAGGCGTGCTTTTTTTTGCCCCGAACTGCAGGCAGATCTTCTTATTGTCAGCAAGCATTGCTCGTTTGCCTATTTTTACTCTGCTAAAATTTCCAACACTTAAATCGAAATTCAGGAGCGTGCATCATGACGCAGTTTGACATCATCATTATCGGTTCCGGAGGCGGAACAAAAATCGCCCGGCCCGCCGCCGATCTGGGCTTTAAAGTGGCTCTGATTGAAAAGGAAGCCATGGGGGGAACCTGCCTGAACCGCGGCTGCATTCCTTCCAAAATGCTGATTCATCCGGCGGACCATATTCACCACATTAAGCATTCCGGAAAGATCAATGTCGATGCCGGTCCCGACCCGCAAATACAGTTTAGAGATCTCATGGAACGCGTAACAGAAACCGTTGATGGAATTTCCGAAGGTCTCGCCCCTCCTTATGAAGAACATCCCAACATTGAGCTGATCCGCGGCGAAGCCGGCTTTATCAGCAACCACACCATTGCGGTTAACGGCCGGGAACTTACCGCCGGGCGGATCTTTATTGCCGTCGGCACCCGCCCGCTTATCCCGAATATCCAGGGATTGGAAGGAACTCCCTACCTGACCAACCGGGAAGCGTTGAGAAAGTCCGATCGCCCTGAAAGCATGATTGTGCTCGGTGCCGGATATATCGGGTGCGAGCTGGGCCACGCCTACAGCTCCGCCGGCACCGACGTTCATTTTGTGGTCCGCAGCGAACTGATCCGGCGGGAAGACCGGGAAATTAAAGCGGAGTTCCGCAAGATCTTCTCCAAAAACAACACCCTGCACGAAGGATATGTTGCCGAGAACGTCGAATACGACACATCCGGATTCACCGTAACCCTAAAGCACCAGGACGGTTCCTCTAAAACCTTGAAAGCCGAAGCCTTGCTGGTGGCCACCGGAGTGATTCCGAATACCGATTTCCTAGGTTTGGAAAACACCGGCATTGAACTTGATGACGACGGCTTCATTCCCGTCGACGGTCAGCTGCAGACATCCGTGTCCGGGGTCTATGCGATGGGCGACTGCAACGGAAACTATTTCTTCCGCCATACCGTGAACTGGGAAGGGGAGTTTCTGATGCGCGTCCTCTTCGAAGACCCCTCATCTGAAACAATTAACTACGGTGCGGTCCCTCATGCGGTTTTCACCTATCCCCAGGTGGCGGGCGTCGGTCAAACCGAAGACGAGCTGATTGCAGAAGGCACCGCTTATGTTCGCGGCTTCTGTCGTTATGAAAACACCGCCATGGGCATGGCACGTCAGTCTGACCACGGTTTTGTCAAAATCCTCATCGACCGGGCTGACAAAAAAATTCTCGGTGCCCACATCATCGGCGATGAAGCCTCCAACATGCTCCATATGGTGATTGCACTCATGTATAAAGACGGCACGCTGGACGATCTGCTCAACATGATCTACATCCACCCCGCCCTGCCCGAAGCCGTCCGCGATGCCGCGCGCGATGCACGGGATCAACTTAAAAAATAAAGCCGGGAACTCAAATGAAACATACTGGACGTGTTATTTCGATCATCTGCCTATGGTCAGCCTGCACCACCCGCGCTGAACCAGCTGGTGAATGGGTTGATCTGTTTAACGGAACCAACCTGAACGGCTGGGTGGATGTCAACACGAGTTCCAATACCTGGAAGGCCGAAAACGGCGTGCTGAAATGCTCCGGCTTACCGATCGGAGTCATGCGCTCTGAAAAGCAGTATGAAAATTTCATTCTGGAAATCGAGTGGCGCCATATGAAGAAAAAAGGCAATAGCGGCATCTTTCTTTGGTCAGACGCCGTGCCGGCAAAATACAACCTGCCCCTCGGCATGGAGGTCCAGATGCTGGAACTCGACTGGATCAACAAGGGGGACGGAAAGCCGCAGGCACACATCGGCTATATTTCCGGCGAACTCTTCGGAGCCGGCGGCATGACCGCTACACCCGATAATCCCCGTGGAAAACGGAGCATGTCGAAAGAGCTGCGCTGCAAGGGCGTGGGGGAGTGGAACCACTATCTTATCGTGGCAGTTGATGGAACTGTAAAGCTCAGCATCAATGGAAAATTTGTTAACGGCATCCGGGACAGCTCAAAAAAGAAAGGATACTTATGCCTCGAATCCGAGGGCTCGCCGATTGAATTCCGCCATATCCGCATTCAGGAACTGCCGCCCGGCATCCTTACGGAAAATGAAACGGTGCCCGAAATTCAGTGATCCCTTCTTAAACTGTTGAGGAAATAAAGCGATCGCCGGCCACATAACAAACCGGACAGGCTTTCGGTGGCTTCTCTGCCTGATGCACATACCCACAAACCGGACAAACCCATTTTTCCATCACAACCCCCTGCCGTTTCCAGTTAAATACTATATCTGTTCGCTTAGAATCAATGACCACACTAAATCATTTACACCGTCATTTCGATACCCGGGTAACCGTAAAAAAGAAGGCCCGGCAGTCTCCTCTTGAACCATTCCGCGTTGCATTTGAAATTCTTCAAGGTATAAGTCCGCAGTGAAAATTCCGAAACAACTCAAAGAATTGATGGAAGACGGCCTCGTGGATGAGGTGGTTCAGCAACTGATGAGCGGCAAAGAAGCCACGATCTTCATCGTGCTCTGCGGCACTGAAATCCGCTGTGCCAAGGTCTATAAAGACGCGTCCAAACGCAGCTTCAAAAAAGCCGTTCAATACCGCGAAGGCCGCCATGTGCGCAACAGCCGCCGCGGCCGGGCCATGGCAAAAGGTTCCAAATTCGGGAAACAGGAACAGGAAGAAATCTGGCAGAATGCCGAAGCAGATGCCCTTTTTCTATTAGCGCAGGCGGGCGTCCGGGTTCCGAAACCCTACGGTTGCTTCGACGGTGTCATGCTCATGGAGCTGGTCACCGATGCCCAGCACGGAGTGGCCCCCCGGCTGAACGACATCACCATGACACCCGAACAGGCCCGGAGTGATCATGCAACCGTGATGGCGCAAATCGTCAAAATGCTGTGCGCCGGAATCGTGCATGGCGACTTGTCGGAATTCAACGTTCTGCAGGACGAAACCGGGCCCGTCATCATTGACCTGCCGCAGGCCGTTAATGCCGCGGGCAATAACAATGCACGGGCCATGCTGGACCGAGATGTTAAAAATATGACGAACTACTACGGCCGGTTTGCCCCCGAACTGCTCAAAACCAAATACGCCAAAGAAATCTGGGCCCACTTTGAAGCCGGCTCCCTTGCCCCGGACACCAAACTCACCGGCCGCTTTAAGGAATCCAAAAAGAAAGCCGATGTAAAAGGCGTACTCGGTGAAGTTGAATTCGCCGCCAAAGAAAATCAGGAACGCCTCCGGCGCCTTCGCGAACGCGAACAGCAGGAAAAAGAAGAGCATCACGACCACCGCCGCAAAAAGCGAAACGGAAAAAGCCACCGCCGGCGCAACCGCCGATGAAATCGCTCCTGCTTTTTACCGATGGCAGTGCGCACCCGGCTTCCGGGGTTGGCTACGGCGCTTATCTTGCCATCCCCGATTTGTCGGCCGACTTCCAGACATTGGAACCCTGCGTACAGCTTAAACGCTTTGAAAACACCAGCTCTTCGAAACTCGAAATTGAAACTCTCATCTGGGCCCTTAGCAAAACCCGGCCCCAAAAAGTGACCCTTTATACCGACTCCCAAACCATCATCGGTCTGCCGGGTCGGCGGAAAAGGCTGGAAAAGCTGAACTATTGCTCAAAAGCCGGAATTCCGCTTAACCAGGCAACGCT
The DNA here is from genome assembly GCA_029432775.1 of Pontiellaceae bacterium B12227. Lineage (GTDB taxonomy): Bacteria > Verrucomicrobiota > Kiritimatiellia > Kiritimatiellales > Pontiellaceae > Pontiella. The sequence goes on from JAROAZ010000002.1 coordinate 215,516, forward strand.
CTATCAGGAATTTTTCGCCCTGACCGATTCGATCGATTGCACTCTGATTAAAGTGAAGGGTCACATCCGGTCCCAACAGAAAACCCCGATCGACCGGATTTTCACGCTTGTTGATCGTGCATCCCGCCAGGCCCTGCGGGCGGAACTTCCAGCCTAAGACTGCGCACCGGCTTGTTCCAACACCTTCATGATCTCTTCGTGACCTCCGGATTTGGCACGCTGATAGGCATTCCGCAGACTGGAGAATCCTTTTGAACCCTCATAGATCTCACCCTTAAGCTCCTCTTTCATCTGCGCATTCACATTGGCACCCAGCTCCAGCAACGTTTTCACCGCTTCCAGATGCCCTTCGGACACCGCAAGCATCAGCGGGGTGGCTCCGAAGTGGGAAACCGCATTGATGTTCGCCCCCTGGGATTTAAGATAGTGGATCAGTTCCGTATTACCGCTTTGTGCCGCAAAGAATATCGCACTCATGCGGCCCTCCGCTGCCGCCGCCTGCCCAAACAATGTGGTCTGCGCAGTTGAATATTTGGTCGTCGCGTTCACATCGGCTTTGCGTTTTTCGATCAGATAACGCGCCACGTCGAGATTACCCGCCGCACAGGCATCCATCAGCAGGGTGCGACTGTTGTTCATGCTCTTCCATTCCAGACCAATGTCCAGTCTCCGGACGATGAACAGCCCGGCTTTCGGGTTCTCGTTCCCCAGAATCTGTTTGATCTTGCCGTAAGTGACACCGCCCGTTTCCCCCTCCAGATCCATGGTGGGCTCGAGGTTTTCTAAACGAGCAGGAGCATATCGTTCGAAAGCGCGCTGGTTCGATGCGATCGCATACAAGTCGAGATCCTGAATCGAGATGCCCCCTCCATGTTTCTTGATGAGTGAGAGAATTTTCAGGTCGTTGAACTGAACTCCCCAGCCCATGAGTTCAACGTAGTCATCGCGCGTCAGAGGATTGATCGCAGCCTTAAGCTGAATGAATTCAATGGCCTGGTCGGAACCGCCGGCCTCCATACACATCAGAATGGCTTCATGAATATGGTCCGGATGCAAATTGGTCTGTTTTTTAATCGGCATGCGCGTCAAAAAGCGGATTTGCGGGAGGCTCAGCGGATCCCCCGGTTGGTCGAGGCCCAGCACACGGATGGCCTGGGGCGGATTGGCCATCAGGCCTTTCACGAGTGCGCTGTTATAATCGATCTTCTCCAGGTCGAACCCTTCGAAAACATAACCCAATGCCACGAGTTTACCGAGCAGGGCCTCGTTCTTCATGTCATACAACAAATGGTCGGCGAGCTTCTGGAGATTCTTTTTGTCATAAACCGTCGTGCCGGCGAGTCCATCGAAGGCCGGGGCGTGATCCAGCAGGAACTCAATCCGCTTTGCGTCGTTCGCACGCGCGGCCTTGAGGCCTTCGATGCCGAGCAGATGAATGTAGCTCACACGATATTCATCCGCCGTGAGCGGGGGCGGCAACGGGCGCCCGGCTTTATCAAATTCGGCGACGTGCTTTTCGAAGAAATGCAGATTCATGTCCTTGACCGCTTCGTTCATGAAAACCGCCATCGCAGTCGGGAATTTTTCCAGCGCAAGGTTTTGCCAGTCCGGATTGCGTGACCACAGGCTGGCAAGTTCCTCCGGCGTGGCGGTAACCGTCGCGTCCTGCTCCAGCGCCCACTGGAATTTTTTTAAATCATTGGCCGCGATAGCCGCACTGCAAACGGCTTGAGGAATTGCCGCCAGCTTGACCTCGTTGGCCGCAAGGAAGCTCGCAACCTCTGTATTGTCAACATGAGCCGCCTGCAGCTCGCGGGCATGATCGAAAACCTCCTGGGAACTCGCCCCTTTTGCCTTTTCGCTGAGCGAATAGCCAATCCATTTTAACGATGCACCGGCATCGCTGACGTCAGCGGGTTTCTTCGGGGCGCAGCCCGCAATCAGCACGAGTGCGGCCATTCCAGCCCATTTGGAGGCACAGCTTTTTGAAAAGACGGACCTTTTCGCAAAAGATGAAGGCCCCGTCAGTGATGATAAATCGCTTTTCAAGTGACTGGAGCACCTGCCTCTGAAGATCTTGCCGAAGTGTAATTTCATAATAAAAGATGTAGTGAAAGGCCTCAATATTGTCAAGTTTGGTGCCTGCTCCCGCCAAGTCGGGTTCGGCAGGCGATATACTATACGTCTGCCATACTCCTGCAATCCCGGCATCCGGAACAATTCCCGAACTGGAGCCCGGCCTTCAATGCACTGCTAACCCAACAGGTTCTCAGATTCGCCTGCAAATTCCAGGTCCGGATTTTTAAGCATGCGGTTTAGAATGAAGGTTGCGCTGGCCCTGAGCCTGCGGAACTCATCCTGAAAAAACTCCTGGGTGGCAGGATGAAATACATTTGCTTCATTTTCGATGGCCAGAAAACTATTCTGTAACCGGGCAATGTACAGGTGCTTATCGAAAATGTTCTTGATGAACATGGGTGGATAGAGTTCGTACATCAGCATCCAGTTTTTGGCCATTCGGCTGAGCCGACCGTTGCCATCGATAAAAGGATGAATCCGTACCAGTTCATGGTGCATATAGACCGCCCGTGTAACAGGATGCTTGATCTCGCACAGCGCACAGAACAGTTGTTCAATCAGAGCAGGAACCTGCTCCGGTCTTGCTCCGGAACATGGGCCGAACAGCACGGTCGTCGAACGAAACCGGTTCGGGTGCCTTTCCGCAGCCTCCGGTGCAATCAGCCGAAAAAGGCGAAAGAGATCCACAGGGGTTTCAAGACCGTTCCCTGCTCCGATTTCATCGACGATGAGTTTCACACTGAGCTTCATGTTCGCAAGGTATTCCCGGGCCTCATCTTCGCTCTGCGCTTCCTGCTGCGCATTTTTGATGCTCATCACATCGCGAAGATGCTGCATCGCTTCAAGGTATCGCTTCAACAAATCCGATTCCTTATGGCTCATACTGAATGTGATCAGCCGATAGATCGATTTGACGGTTTCATCAATGTCCGCCAGCGGACTCTCATCAAGCCCGTTCAGATCGGTATGCAATAGATTCATATAAACTTGTTATCCCATGGTTGAAGCCCATTCAATTATAATCTGTCCAGGATGGAGTTTAATATCCGACTGCGCCACCAACGCCTTCGCCCCAGGAAAAGACAGCCCCTCCCTGTTCCGTCTGTCCACGGGCGGCGAGGTAAGCGCGCCGAATAGAGGCGACCTCGCCGTTCCACCGGAAATGTGTAACCGAAATGCTGGATCCCGGTGCGGGTTTATGGAGCTCGCCTACAGATCCGGGCCGGAACAAATACCGTTTTTTCATGGCCGCCCCTGCGCTGCTTTATGTCTTCTGCACTTTTCGCTGCAGTATTTCACTTTGTCCCAGCAGTCGGCCCATTTACGGCGCCAACTGAACGGGCGGCCGCACACCGGGCATATTTTTTCGGGCAGATGTGGTTTCCGGTGACTCATCACTGTGTGTGTTTATACCAATTCCGGCAGCCACCGCCAGTAACGCAGCGGCATGCAACGCGCCTGCAGTTTAGAGTTTTTCCTTCCTTCAATAGTGACACTACTGAAAAAAGTTTTCCACAGTTGCTGCATAGCCTCTTCCTCCTCTGCCACCGGGTTATTCTTGAGCAGTTTCTCAGGCTCCAGCTCCGCATACAGACGCTTACCATCCCAAACCACGGCGCGGTGCCGCCGCATGTCGTGCATCATCCAGTGCTGATCCGAAAGGCGCGCCCGGAAATGAGGAGCCAATGCACTGATGATATCGTGATCCGGCTCGAACGGCGCCCAATACAATCCGTCCTGCATTTTGCGAAAACGCAATAACCCTTTAAACCGGTGAATTTCACGGCCGACATTGCGGGCGGCCTGATGCACCGCATGCACAACCGGATCCGCATGATGCCGGTCCACCCCGCGCCCCCATTTCAGCCCCATGCGGTAATAGGCCAATAACTCGAGTTCCATGCTGCAGAACGGACCCGCAAGGCAATAGAGGAGATTGCGTGCCGCCTCTTTCGAAGCTTTTTTCTGAAAATACGTAATGACCTCATCAGCGCGGGCTTCATCGGTCTGTACCTGATGAATCCGGTCGGCAAATAAAAGGCCCGCCTCCCCCGGCCCGGCCATGATTTTCGGTCGTTCCTTCCGCTTTATCGCATCGGCCATTGCACAAAGCAGCCCGTCCGTGGAACCGTCGTATCGATATTCCAGTTCCATCAGAATAGCTGCAGCTGTTCCGCTTTCGCAGAGGGTTTATCTTTCAGCAACAGGGCCCGGCGAACGGACGTGCTCGAGAGTCGTATGCCCGCTGAAAATTTACCGTTGCAGGTAATAAAATACTGCGCCCGCTTCAGCACCACTCCGATCCGCTTTAAATGGCTGAAATCCAGGTTCGAATTGCGGCGGGCACTGAGGATCCGTTTAGCCGATAAAACACCAACCCCAGGAACCCGCAGCAGCCACTCATAATCCGCCGTATTGATCTCGATCGGGAAATGCTGAAAATTACGCAATGCCCATCCCGCCTTTGGATCCAGCTGCGGATCCAGGTTCGGTTCGCTTTCACTCAGCAGCTCATGCGCCTTGAACTTATACATCCGTAACAGCCAGTCCGCCTGATACAGCCGATGCTCGCGCAACAACGGCGGCATGGGCAGCACCGGCAGGCGCGATTCATTCGTATTGATCGGTATATAGGCCGAAAAATAGACCCGCTTCAGGCTGTAGCTGTCATACAGATTCTGCGAAAGGTCCAGAATATGTTTATCTGATTCCGGCGTTGCGCCGACAATCATCTGGGTGCTGTGTCCCGCCGGTGCGAAGCGCGGCGCTTTACGGTTTTTCTTCCGCTCAGCCTTCGCCTGTTTCCAGTGCTCACCGATGTAAGCCATCGGACGAATGATATCGTCCTTTTTCTTTTGCGGGGCCAACTTCGCAAGCGATACTGAAGACGGCAGCTCAATATTCACACTCACCCGGTCCGCATACCGCCCCGCCCGGTCAATCAGCTCCATGCTCGCCCCCGGAATTGCCTTCAGGTGAATATAGCCGCCAAAGCGCTTCTCCTCCCGCAGCGTGCGCGCCACCCGCATCAGTTGCTCCATCGTATGGTCCGGTGAAACAAATACCCCCGAACTCAGAAACAGCCCTTCAATATAGTTCCGCCGGTAAAACTCCACGGTCAGATTCACGACCTCTTCTACCGTAAAGGTTGCACGCGGCACATCATTTCCGCACCGGTTGATGCAGTAGGCGCAGTCATAAATACAGACATTGGAAAGCAGGATTTTCAGCAGGGAAACGCAGCGGCCGTCCGGCGTCCAGCTATGACAACAACCCGACGGAAGGGTCGCCCCGGTCGCTCCCTTACGGTTGCTTCCGCTCGATGAACACGAAGCATCATACTTCGCCGCATCCGCCAAAACCGCCATTTTATCTTCAATACCCATCCACCTGATTCCTTGAAATGCACACCAACAAAATCAGCCCGTTTTAGCCAGCGATTTTAAGGAAGCATTAGGAGATAAAGATCTGAGGTCAGCATGAAATGGCACCTTGTTAAGTTTGTTTACAGTGCTTTCAGCCTTTTTTCGGCAGTTCGTTCCTTAGCGTGTGCACTGACAGAGCCGGAAGTATTGTCCTACAGAAATGAGAGGCTTTTTCCTTCCATAGTGACACCGCTGAAAAAGTTTTCCACCGCTGCTGCATAGCCTCTTCCTCCTCTGCCACCGGGTTACATCTTGATTTAGTAGATCGCTGAAGTAAGCTGTGGGCATTAATGGAGATTCATGAGATGCGCGAAGACTGGCTTATCACACGGTGTACCTTCCTGAAAGCCTCAGGTGCAATTGCGGGCGGAATCGCTTTGGGACCCGCTCAAGCGGCGGGAAATACGGCAAGCCTGCGCTTCGGTATTGTAACCGACGCCCATTATGCCGACACCGATCCTAAAGGGAGACGCTTCTACCAGGATTCCACCGGAAAGATGGCCGAATGCGTCGCACTGATGAATGACCAGAAAGTTGATTTTCTAATCGAGCTCGGCGACTTTAAGGATCAGAACCAGCCGGCCACCGAAGAGAGTACCTTGAAGAACCTCGCAGCCATCGAGTCGGTCTACGGTCAATTCAAAGGTCCCCGTTACCATGTTCTCGGAAATCACGATGTGGACAGCATCTCAAAGGAACAATTCCTCGCTCATGTTGAAAACACGGGCATTAAACCGGGATCGAAGTATTATTCCTTCGATTCAAAAGGACTTCATTTCATTGTGCTTGATCCAAACTTCAAGGCCGATGGTAGCGACTACGACCACGGAAATTTTGATTGGAAGGACGCCAATATTCCAAGCAAGGAACTGGTCTGGCTCAAAAATGATCTGGCCAAACACTCCGCCCCCACCATTGTATTTATTCACCAGCCGCTCGACCCTCGCAACGACAAGGTTTTCATCAGGAATGCGGAAGCTGTGCGGCAGGTTCTGCAGGAGAATAAGAAGGTTCTGGCGGTTTTCCAGGGGCACCTGCATGGCGGAAACCACGCCCGAATTGATGGCGTCCACTACTACACGCTGAAAGCAATGGTGGAAGGCCCGGGAACAGAAAATAATTCATATGCAATTGTTGAAGTGGATCACGACCTCAACATCACCGTCAACGGCTACAGCCGGGCCGTCAGCAAAAAGCTGGCTCATCAGAAAGAAACGGCACCAATCCACTCGTAGCCATCAAACGCATCAATCCAAAAAAATTACAGGAATTGGAAAATCGGCTCACCGGCCCGACGTTGTCCCGGCGTAGCGCTTCCGGCAGTGCCGATTGAATTCTTCAAACAGCGGATCGTGCGTATGGTGTTCAAATTCATAGTTCCAGGCTTCGATATATCGCATGCCGAGCCGTTCAGCCTGTCTGAAGACAGCGGAATAATTTCCATCGGGAAAACGGTGGGGCTGATCGGAGCGGCCGATCACCTGGCCATATAGATCGCCGGGAAATTTTTCAATCGCCTGAAGCAGATCGGGCTGATAACTGCTTTTCCCGGAAATCCACCACATACCGATCCCGACCTGATTTTTAAGGGCCGGATCGGTGATGATTTCCCCCATGATTTTTTCAGGAATTTCACTGCTGCCAAGCAGTTCATGCACTTCAAAGGCAACAGCCTTGTTATCAAACGCCCGGGCGGTTGACCGGATGGCGGATAGCGCGGCATCCGTCCAGATCATGGCAAATTTATCCTCTTCTCCGGCCGCAATCCCGGCGGCCGCAAGCAAGGTGCTCTGCGACACCCCGTTGAAATGACCTTCAATTCCATTACCGGTCATCTGCGGAACGTATACCAGTTTAAGCCGCTCATCCGTTTTATATTTTTCAGCCAGGGCCTGCATCAGAATCTCCAGCCGCTTCTGTACAACGGGATCCCAGTATTTCGGCATCGTTGTCATTTGCCCCCGAAACGAGCAGTTGAAGGTTTCTATGTGCATCTCGGAAACCATCCATTGCGGCGTGTGCGGCTTCATCGGCCGCTTGGAACGCTGCGGACGGTTCAACGGGCCTTTCGACTCAGCAGCAATAGCAGTCTCCACCGAGGTCCAGCCCGCATAAACCGCCAGACTCCAGCTTTTTCCTTCCGGTAGAATGCGAAGCTGCTGATCAATGGCCGAAAAATCGAACGCTCCCGGTTCAGGTTCCAGCTGGGCCCAGGATGCACGAACCAGCCCGCCCCTCAGCTCGGAATGTTTAACGGCCCGTTCCGTCAGCATGCTGCTGTAGCATCCCCAGGGTTTATCAATGTGTTCCGCACGCCCGTTCAAACAGCACACCGAAATCATGAATATTATCCAACGCATATCAATTCCCCGTTACATTTTTATGAAAACGCGGGATGCCTCTCTTTAATTGTATCGTTTTCCAATGTTCTTATGGTCCGGACATTGGAAAATTATCCAAACGAATGAGCCTGACTGAATAATGTTGAAATAAAAGAACTGACACCTGTCTCACAGCCGAACTCAGATTTTCGGGACCCGTCAGTAATTATTGGTATTACACCTCAACCGCGCCCTTGCAGTCCGGATAAGCGGAGCAACCCCAGAATTGATGACCGGCGTTCTTGCCGGTTTTCGCCGTTCGAAGCACCATCGGCTTGCTGCACTTCGGGCAACCCGGAACCGGGTCGGTGGTTTTCTGCTTCTGGCGTTCCTTCAGCCGTTCGGCAGCCAGCAACTCGCTGTAACCGCCCTCGGCACATTCCGCACCGCCTGCGCATCCGGGCTGTTCATCTCCCACATTTCCATATGCCGATGCCGCAAAAAATCCTCATAGTCCAACAGGAGTTCCTCAAGGCTCGCCCGCGCAACGTTCACCAACCGCAGCTCCGTCTGACTGGAGGTGGCCGAAGCCCGACTGCCCTCAGCAATGTTCTGCCGACCGCTCCGCCTGCACCATCTGATCCACCGTCCGCGAACGCCGGTCGATAAACTTTTCACAGAACCAGACCATCGCATCGTAAATCAGGGTTGAGGTCTGAAACGTAGCCAGTCCCCGATATCCCCCGCTCTTCCGTATTCTGCCCATGCTGTTTCCTCCCTAATCAGTCAGATTTGTCTGATCCGACTGATTACAAAAGACCCGCAAACTTGGAAATTTTTTCTTAAAACCTACGAAATGGTGATGTTCACGAGGCGGCCGGGGACGACGATGACTTTGCGGATAGTTTTTCTTTCGAGCCAGGTCTGGACTTTTTCGGCGGCCATTATTCTTTCCAATCATCGCCCGGCATTACCCGATGCATAAAACCACCAAATAGAGGAACTGTAAAAGCCGTGTCTCCATGGTTCGGACTCCAAATCATACCCTTGTAGATAAGCTGGGCGCGTGTTGGACCAAGCGAGCTGACTTTCCTGTCCAGAATCTCAGCTATATCGCCCGAGCGGTGCGGTCCATCCCCCAGCTCAGCCATTGCGCGCAAGTACCGCTTCTCTGAAGGGGTCAAACGGTCAAACCGAACGCGAAAGAAACTTTCATCCAAGGCGGCAACCGCTTCCTTTGAAACCAGCTCAACATCCGTAAGTGTGATAGGTGATTGCTCTGCGGCATCCCATGCATGCTTTCCCCACTCCTGAAGAAAGTAGGGATAGCCTTCAGTTTCATCCACAATTCGATCCAGCGCATCCTTTTCCACAACCACATCCTGATCCGATGCGGGTTTGCTGATCGCCTGCTTGGCGGCAGGCGCTTCAAGCGGTCCAATTTCAGGAAAATCAAACAAACGCTCCGCATAGGATTTAGCACGGCCCATGCGACCACGCAGCTGAGGAAGCCCGGCACCAACAAGCATAACCGGCAATTTGCGCTGGGACACACGGTGCAACGCCATAATCAAGGCCTCCAGTTCCTCTTCCTGAACATACTGGAGTTCGTCGATAAACATAATGAGTGCACTTTCGGCACTCTTCGCGGCGTTGCCCACCAATTCCAACAATGCTTGCAGGTCATGCTCTAAATCACCGTTGTCGGCCAGGCCGGGTTCGGGGTCAAAATCCAATCCCACTTCAATGTCTTCATATTTAAACTTCAACGCCTTCGCAAATCCCGCCAGCCCACGTAATGCCCGGTTAGCTAAGTCCTTTGCCTTTTCATTGCGGGAAAGCTGTAGCAACGACAAACGAAGTTGCGGAGCGAGTAAAGCAGGTAAAGACCGGTTTTCCGGCGCCTCAATACGTAAGGTCTGGAATCCGGCGGCTTCCGCGTTGTCGCGCATTCGATCCAACAGCACCGTCTTGCCTACCCCGCGCAAGCCGACCATGAGAACACTTTTTGCCGGAAATCCCAAACGCGTTCGTTCGGTAGCAATATGGATAGTTTCCAGCAGTTCATCACGCCCTGCCAGTTCCGGCGGAGGAGTCCCCGCACCCGGCGCAAATGGATTGGTTATCGGATTCATGCGCCCCTTATATAGCGAAATTAGCCAAATTACAAACTTTTTATAATTTAGCTAATTTCCGTATAAACGCCTTTTGACATCTATGCATGCACGGTCGGAGGCCTCACCGACCGGGCGACGAGGTGAGCGCGCCGAATAGAAGCGGTCTCGCCCCTCCACCAGAGAGGTGTAGCCGAGATCCTCGATCTCGGATCGCCTACAGGCAGGATCGCCGCTGCGCGGGAATAGCCACGAAGGAGCGCATAGAAAACAGAGAAGAACCTGCATGTTTTGAGTTCTCTGCGCTCTTTCGCGGCCATTTCTTCAGTGTCGCAGGAGCAATAGAAGCGATTAATGATCGGGCCGGTTTCTTCGCTCATATCGGTTCCAGACACCTAATCCAAGGCTCGCCCGCGCAACGTTCACCAACCGCAGCTCCGTCTGACTGGAGGTGGCCGAAGCCCGACTGCCCTCCGCAATGTTCTGCCGACTGCTCCGTGCCGCCTGAACCATCTGGTCAATCGTCCTTGAACGCCGGTCGATAAACTTTTCACAGAACCAGACCGTCGCGTCGTAAATCAGGGTTGAGGTCTGAAATGTAGCCAGTCCCCGATATCCCCCGCTCTTCCGTATTCTGCCCATGATGTTTCCTCCCTAACCAGTCAGATTCGTCTGATCCGACTGATTACAGGAAACCCGCGAACTTGGAAAGTTTTTCTTAAAACCTACGAAATAGCAATATTCACCAGGCGGCCGGGGACGACGATGACTTTTCGGATGGTTTTGCCTTCAAGCCAGTGCTGTACTTTTTCGGAGGCCATGGCGATGGCTTCGATTTCGTCTTTAGTGGCTGAAGACGGAACTTTGATCTTGTCGCGGACTTTGCCGTTGACCTGAACCGCGAGCTGGAGCTCATCGCGCTTGAGTGCTTCTTCGTTGACCACCGGCCAGTCGGCATTCATTACACCGGCTTCATGACCCAGTTCCACCCACAGCTCTTCGGCAATGTGCGGCGCGAAGGGGGAAATGAGCAGCACGACGTTCTGAATGGCGTCGCGGAAAACGATTTTTGCTGATTCGGACGAATCATCGGAAATCTTGAGGTGGTCGACGGCGTTCATCAGCTCCATAATAGCCGCAATGGCGGTATTGAAGGTGAACGCACCATCGAGCCCGCGGGTAATCTGCTGGATCGTTTCGTTGGTTTTGCGATACAGGTCGCGCTCGGCGTCCTGCATATTTCCAAGGTCAGGAAGTTTGCCTTCTACCGATTTGAGCAGGTCGAGGTTCTCTGAAATTCGGCGCCAGATGCGTTTGAGGAAACGGGACGCGCCTTCAACGCCGGTGTCCTGCCACTCGGCTTCTTTTTCCGGCGGGCCGATAAAGAGGGTGTAGAGGCGGACGGTGTCGGCACCGTATTTTTCTAATAACTCTTCGGGGCTGACGACGTTGCCCTTGGATTTTGACATTTTGTGCAGATTGCCGTCGGGACCTTTTTTACAGATCATGCCCTGTGTGAAGAGGTGCTTGAACGGCTCGTCGAAATCGATGAGGCCGAGATCCTTGATGGCCTTGGTGAAGAAGCGGGCGTAGAGCAGATGCAGAATCGCATGCTCGATGCCACCGATATATTGGTCCACCGGCATCCATTTGTTTGCGGTGGCCGCATCGACTGCCTGCCCTTCATCTTTTGCGCTGAGGTAGCGCAGGAAATACCAGGAGGAATCGACGAAGGTGTCCATGGTGTCGGACTCGCGGGTAGCGGGTTTTCCACACTTTGGACATGCGCAGTTCATGAAGGCTTCGCTGGATTTGAGCGGCGATTCGCCTTCGGCTTTAAATTCAACATCGGTCGGCAGCAGGATCGGGAGGTTTTCCTCCTTTTCCGGAACCACACCGCAGTCGTCACAATAAACCATCGGGATGGGCGCGCCCCAGTAACGCTGACGGGAAATGAGCCAGTCGCGCAGGCGGAAGTTGATTTTACCGGAACCGAAGCCTTTTTCCTCGGCGGCGGCGGTCATTTGTTTAATCGCCTCGCGGTTGTCGACGCCGGAAAATTCGCCGGAATCGACACAGGTGCCGTCTTCCGTATAGGCGTCTTCCATCTCTTCCAGAACGAGTGAATTGTCCGGATTCTGGATGGAAAGCTTGATGGGCAGGTCATATTTTTTTGCAAAGGCAAAGTCGCGGGTGTCGTGTGCCGGAACGGCCATGACGGCGCCGGTGCCATACATCAGCACATAGTTGCCGACCCACAGCTCAATCTTTTCGCCGTTGTACGGGTTGATCAGGTAGCGGCCGGTAAAGCGGCCTTCTTTTTCGACTTCGTCGGCTTCGCGGTCGAGGTTGGTCAGCTTGGAGCTGGCCTTGATAAATTCGAGTACTTCAGCTTCCTGCGGCAGCCCTTTAACCAGGTTTTTCAGTTCCGGGTGTTCCGGCGCGAGCGCCATATAGGTGCAGCCGTAGATGGTGTCGACGCGGGTGGTGTAGCAGGAAATTTTATCGACGCTGTCCCCCGCCCCGTCTTCGCGCGGCACGATCGGGAAATCAATTTCGGCGCCTTCGGAGCGGCCGATCCAGTTTTTCTGCATGGTCTTCACGCGGGTCGGCCAGCCGTCGAGCGTGTCGAGATCGTCGAGCAGGCGCTGGGCATATTCCGTGATTTTGAAGAACCATTGATCCATCGACTTTTGGTCGACCTCGGAATCGCAGCGCTCGCAGGCACCGTCAACGACTTGTTCGTTGGCGAGCACGGTGGCGCACGACGGACACCAGTTGACGTTGGAGTTCTGTTTATAGGCGAGGCCCTTATTATAGAACTGAATAAAGAGCCACTGCGTCCATTTGTAGTAGTCGGGCATACAGGAGGTGACCTCCTTGTCCCAGTCATACATGCAGCCCCAGGCGCGGAGCTGCTCTTTCATGGTGGCAATGTTGGCGGTGGTGTATTCCGCCGGCGGCGTGCCGGTTTTAATGGCCGCATTTTCCGCGGGAAGGCCGAACGAGTCCCAACCCATCGGGGTCAACACATCGAAGCCCTGCATCTTTTTGTAGCGCGCAACGGCGTCACCGATGATGTAGTTGCGGCCGTGGCCGACGTGCAGCTTGCCCGACGGATACGGGAACATCATCAGGCAGTAGTACGGATTTTCCGCCGTCGCCAGATCCGTATTAAAATCGCCGTTGTCGTCCCAGAAGTTCTGCCACTTGGACTCAATATCGCTGAATGGGTAATTTTCCTGCATCGCCTTGCTCCCTTAAAAATATGATCACGTAGGTGAAAGAGCGGGAATATTAGGGATTTGCGGCCGTTTTTCCACTTCCAAAGGTTGGAAAAATTACATGCCTTTCCAAAGCCGGAAATGAAATTCCGTAAATTATTATTGCATTACTCACAATACATGGGTAAACCGATAACCATTCACACGATTATAAGGAGTACAACTAATGAATATTTTAAAAACAACCACTGTGGCGGCATTGACCGTCGGCTTAGTTTCACAGGCTTCCGCAACGGAAGGCATTAACCTGATCGGGATCGGTCCGGTCCAGCAGGGCACCGCGGGAGCGGGGGTGGCTTCGGCCAAAGATTCCACCTGGTCGATTCTCAACCCGGCCGGCATCACGGAGCTGGAAAACAGCATTGATGCCTCCTTTCAGGTTTTTGCCCCGGTTCGGACCATTGATTCGAACGCGAGCGGCGGAGCCGGAAAACAGAGCGATGAATCCGCATTTGTGATTCCCTCGCTGAGCGGATCGTTTCAGGTAAGCGAAAACGGATTTGTCGGAATCGGCCTGCATGGTACCAGCGGCATGGGCGTTGATTACAACTATGGACGAATCGGTGCGGGCGCACCGCCTTTCACTCCCCAGACGGACGGCGACACCATGACCGAACTCTCCGTGGCCAAACTCACAGCCATCTATGCACACAAATTCGGTGATTCCGGCTTCAGCCTCGGAGCGGGTCCCGTTCTGGTGCTGTCACGACTGCGCACCGATATGCTCAACCCCGCCACTTTCACGTATTCAGGCGGCGATTGGGACAATGCATTGGGAGCCGGAGCCATTATCGGATTTAATCAGGAGCTCGGGCGCGTGTCCATTGGGGGCAGTTATATGAGTGAACAGTGGGTTGAAGAGTTCGACGACTATAACGACCTGCTCGGCGGTTCACTCAACCTTCCGCAACAGCTCACGCTGGGCGCAGCCATCGATGTCCTTGAGAATCTCGAACTGGCTGTGGACTATCGCTGGGTCGGCTGGAACGAGCTCGATACACTGGGCGACACCTTCGGCTGGGATAACCAGCATATCGTAAAGGCGGGCCTCACCTGGGATGTTTCCGAAGCCTGGACGCTGCGAACCGGTATCTCGCACGGCAACTCGCCGATCGACTCCGACAGCGCATTCGGCAACGGCCTTTTCCCGGCGATTGTTGAAACGCATCTCGCACTTGGTGCTTCCTATGCCTGGGAAAAATGGGCTGTTCATGCAGCTTATATCCATGCATTGGAAAACAGCGTGACTGCCAACGGAAACGACTCCGGCCCGTTGCAGCCGCTGGCCGACGGTACTGAAATCACGATGTATCAGAATTCACTGACCGCCGGCGTATCCTATCGGTTCTAGGCCCTACTGCCGGCGGCTGCCACCCCCTCCTCCGTTTCTCTTACCGGAGGACTTATTGTTGGATGAACTATCGCTGCGCTTCTGACCGGAAGAGCTGCCATTTTTCTTAGCGGACGCGGCATTTTGCTTCTGGAGCTGCTGCATAAACTGCTGGCGCTGCTGAGGGGACAGTTTCTGCATGTATTGCCCCACCCGCCCGGCGATGGCCTGAGTGCTTCCCGAAGGAGCCCGAGACTGGGCCGGCTGAGCGGAAGCCGGTTTGGCTCCGGACGAAGGTTTGGCGCCACTGGACGAGGCATCGACCAGAAGGCCCTGCCCGTAGCCGTTCTGCGAACTGGCTTTCACATATTTCTGCGGTTTGTAGTCCACCTCATAGGTTTCCACCTCGCCGGTAATCACGTGTTCCACGGTCACGCCGGCGAAATCGATCGACTGGATATGCCACTCACCGAGAAAGTCCACAATGGGCTGGCGCGGGTCGCGCTCATCCATCACCTGCGCCATGGCCGCATCTTCATCGCCCTGCCAGACGCGCAGGTTGGCAGCGGGTTTTGATTTCAGCGAAAAGACGGCATTGCGCTCCGTTTCGCCCACATAAACCCCTTTTACCACCAGATCCGGAAAAGCATTTTCGCCGGTTGCCACGCGCTCGGGAACAAACAGGTGCTTGGCCACCACCTGCTCCATCGTCGGAATCCGGTTATTCAGCACCAGGTCCTTCGGCATCCGCGCCTGCGCGGTATCCTCCGGATCGTGTTCAGCAATGCTTGCAGGCGTCCGGGTACCCGAAAAAACAAGCAAAGCCCCCCCGATGCAGGCGGCTCCAAGGATTGGAATCGTGTATTTTGAAAGATCGGAATTCAGGTTCATGCTCCGCCCTCCTCTCCGGCCCGGGTGTGGAGCTGGAGCGTAAGTTTAAACGACATCGTTGGATCCTTGGTTTTTTCCGGTGCCTTTTTTGCGGAAGAACCGCCCCTCGACTTCTTCGGCTTCGGGGCGTTAAGCATCATCGAATCGACCAGAATCAGCGGGCGATAGGTTTCCACCCGGTGCATAAACTTCAGAATTTCGGGATAACGGCCCTTGCCCCGCACCGATAGATTCATCTGAGTCGAAGCATCGCCGATGCCGGACCGGCCGGCCGAGACTTCCAGATCCAGGTCCGGCCCCATTTCATTCAGCAGCTTAATCATTTTTGTCTGCGTCATGATCCGGTTTTCAATGGGCGGGAAGAGCAGCTCGTCCGCCCCTTTGAGCGCATCGTGCAGCATCTCATTTTCGGTTTGAATGGCGCGGGCATCGGCCAGCAGCCCGTTCAGGCTTTCGAGCAGTGCAATTTCGCCTTCGAGCTGTTCGAGCTGTTCCGTGCGATACGCCGCCGCGGCTTTGTAGGCAGGAAACAAAACGACCCCGATAAACAGCGCCGCCCCGCCCGCAATCAGATATACTTTTTCGCGCTGTGAGATTTTAAATTTCTTCATCGGACGTCCTCGTTGTGACCGTGATGGCAATCGAGTGGTAATCGCCTTCTTTCTTTCCGATATCGGATTTGCTGATCGCCTCCACATAGGGCGCATCCATCAGCAGCTCCGTGATCCGTTCGGGCTCTTTGGAGCGGCCCCTGAAATGAAGCGTTCCCGGTTTATAGAAGGCCAGTTGCAGATACGTATCTTCCGGCAGCAGCTCGCTCAGCCCGTTCAGCACCTGCATGGCACTGACGTGCGACTCGCAGATTTCGTCGAGCCGATAGAGCTGTTTGCGCATCTCGCGGTTTCGATCCTTCATTCGCTGAATCGGCGCAGCCCGGCGCTTCACCTTGGCAATCTCCGAAGCAACCTGTTTGCGCTGCAGCGCCGGCGCCCCGGTTTTGAAGGCGGTCCACGCAACCAGCTCCACGGCCAGCAATGCGCAGAGCGCCATGGTGATGATCGTCTTCCGGCTCATCGGAACCTTGCGGCCCGAGTGCTCGATCAGATTCATTTCCTGCGGCAGCTCCGCAGAGGCCGCCAGCAAGACATCCGCCAACGGCTTTTCCAGTGCCTGGAACTCCGCCGGCATTTCCAGCGGCTGGACAGGCAGCCCGAATGCGGCCCCGAGATCGGCATCGAAATTTTCCGAAGGTTGGAAATCGCCACAGCGCAAAACCCGGCCGACGCCTTCCATCCCGAGCCACTCGCGGTTTTTTGCGGCCATCTGGCGCGCCGCCGTCAGCACGCGGTCGGGAGAATCGGCAGGCAGTGTCTGGGAATCGCGCAACAGGCCGTTTCCATAGAGACAAAGCTCCACATGCCGGTGGTCCGTCACCACCAGCAACGTCGGCTGCTTTCCAAGGATTGGAACCACGGCGGAGCTGAAAGGAACCGCTTCGTCGATCGGCACTTCCAATGCCTGGAACTTTCCAATCAGCTCCTGGATATCCGTATTGCGCGCGGCCACCAGATTGAGGACCACCTTCTTTTCCTCTTCCAGTTCGATCGACGACCAGCCAATCGTTCGGTCGGCTTCAGCCAGCGGAACGTGGCGCGTGGCCTCGAACTGAATCATGTTGGCAATATCCGCCGGGGCCAGCGCAGGATAGATCAGCGTCCGCTGCATCACGAGATCCCGCGGCGGGCAGAGCAGCACGCGTGACGGCGTTTTTTCCACCGACTTCGTCAGCTTGGCGATCTCTTCAAAGACCAGCTCGTCGCGCGGGAAACGCTCCATAAATTTAATCTGCGCACCCAGCACGGTCCGGTCGATAAAGACGGCGTCCACCGTCTCATCCCGGAACAAAATGCACATCGTTGTTTTAGCACTCATAGGCGTAGCCTGTTTTAAGTTGTAAGTAATTAGGTTTTAAGTTCATTAAAAAACGTCCTCCTCGGGGATGCCGTAGGCGAGGATGCGCTCGACGGTTTCGGCGCCGGCGTTTTCCAGCAGGTCGTCGATACGGTAGACATCCCGGGCCCACTGCAGGCGGGCCAGAATAATATGGCGCGAGCGGTAGGTCGGCTCGGGCAGCTGTTCGTCGTCTTCCACATCAATGAACGCATCTTCCTCGAGCGGGCTTTGCGGAACAAAGCCTTCGGCGATGAGATACAGGTGCTCCGGCTTCTGGTTCACCTTCCGGTAACGTTGGCGGCCATCGAGCTGGTCCGCCGCTTCCGATGGCACGACGCCATCAATGATATATTTCCGGGAGGCCCGTGCCTCGGGCGAGTTGTCGCCAATGAAATAGCGCAGCAGGCCGCCGCCGACGAGCATATGGTCCTCGATCCGCACCGGGTTATTGTAGCCGTAGAGCATTTCCGGGGTGAATCCGTAAATGAGCAGGATTTCCTCGTAGCTTGAAACCGGCCCGTTTTTCACATGCTGCGGCCGGTCCAGCTCCTGATAAAAGTCGGCTTCGGCTCCGTTTGCGCGGGCCAGGTTGTCGGTATCGATCCAATCGTGAAAAGCGTCGACCAGCGCATTGCGATCCTCGCCCTCTTCAATCCCGCACGCCACTTCCAGCAGTCGGTGCCAATCGTTGTGGCTGACTTCATTCGGATCCAGCGCGTTCGGTTTATAGATAATCCGATACGAAGCCAGGCCGCGGCCGATCTCCAGGCCCTGACGGTAGAGCATCAGTTCTTCGATTTCAGATTCGTATTCCTCCGCCGTCCGGGCAAAAAAGGCATTCCCGAAATCGTCGGCATAAAGCGTAGTGTTTTTCCGGTTGAGCTCCATACGCGCCAGTGCAAACGCCGACCGGGCCAGTTGGAAATTCAGCGCCTCGTCATAGTGCCCACCGGCCGCCTTCACTTCGCTCTTCATATCCACGCCGAACGTCGTAATCAGCACCGCCAGCACCACCACCACGGCCAAAACCATTAAGAGGGCAGAGCCCTCTTTGGGTCGAAGGTCTAAACGTCCAAGGTCGGAAGGTCCGGATTCCCCGACCTTTGACTTTCGACGTTCTGACATTAGACTGCTCATATTCCCTTCCTTCGGATGGAGTAATCAAACATCAGCGATTCGGTTCCAAGGTTTGGAACGGTCATGACCATTTCGATGAGGTCAGGAAGACGGACGGCGTAGTCGGTGTCGATATCGTCAAATTCCATCTCTTCCGGTTCGGGTTCATCGGTCCCGCCGGACTGCTCCAGTTCCCAGTAACGAAAATAGATCTCACGGGTATTTCCCAGCAGCATCACTTCCTTCACCGGTTTCCAATCATCGGAAAGGCCAGCCTCGCTCCAGTCGGTCCCGACCGGATTATCAATGCCCGGCAAGTAACACGTGTCGGTCATCCATAAACTGTTTTCAGAAGTCTCTTCATCAATCCGGACCTCAATGGTGATCCAGTGGTTATAGCCGTCGCGCTCCGCTTCCAAAAACGGACGATCCATCACAAAGCCCAGCGTCAGTTCCTCGCCCCGGAACCGGTAGCGCCCCTCCGCCGCGTCGTAGGAAATGTCGTCGGCCAACCAGCTGCGTTCCTGTTGAGAAACCTGTGTGATCACCGCATCGCGAACCGCCCCGCCCAATAAGGTTTCGAGCGACCGCATCCGCGTCAGCTGATCCATGGCGGCCGTTCCCTGCTCCACCGAGTCGACCGAGTTTTTCAACACCCCCGCGATGGAACTGCCGAGAATACCCAGCAGGGCCAGCGCCACCAGGAGTTCCAGCAGTGTGAATCCGTTTTTAAAATTGTGGTGGCGCTGTTTCATCGCTGTTGAAAAAGTTCCACTCCCTGGAAAAGTACTCTTCGTTTCAATTCCCCGCCTTCAATATCGCTCCACTGGACCATCACGGTCATATCGCACGGGCGCAGAGCGCGGGCATTTCCAAACTCATCCGAGTCGACGCCCGGAAGGTTGTCGTAGTCCGATTCCTCCACGGTGGTCGACCACGCATAGCGCCCTTCTTCCCCGGTCATTTCCGAGTCGGGCATATACTGCATGCGCCGCATGGCATTCATTTCCCGCTGAGCAATCCGAACTGCACGGGCGTGGTCCTCCGAAAGCGAAACCCCTTTTACGTGGTTGCCCAGGGCTGCCAGCATCCCTGTGACCGCAATGGCAAAAACCGCCAGCGCGATCAGGATCTCAAGTAAGGTAAACCCTTCTCGTCGAAGGTCTGAAGGTCGAAGGTCCAAGGTCCCTTGACGAACTGTATCAGTAGCTTTCATTGGACATCCGACCTTAGACTTTCCGACTTTCGACTAACAACCTTCGGGCGGCCGGTGAGGATGTCGGCGGCAATATCAAGCCGCCGTTCTTTATAATAGAGACTCACGCCGCCGCCATCGCTTCCACCGAAATGGGTGAAAGTCAGCGCCACTGTTTCGGCCTCCGGATTTTCCAATGATTGGAAATCAAGTTCGGACTCTTCCACCCGTTGGAATAAATCGTCTTCATCGAACGGGGCTTCAATGGCTTCAATCGGGAAACCTTCGAGCATGAACTCTTCGCTGAACCCGACAACACGCTCAAAACGGTTGCTCATGGCCGCGGTCCACTGCTCATCCTCACGATCGATCAGACCGTCAGGATAGTGGGCCATCAGCGCACGGTATGCGTGCGACTCCACCGCGCGGATTTCGTTCATCACCGGATCAATCCGAAGTTCAATGCGCACCTTGCGGCTCATCGCCACCTGCCGCGCCTCGTTCATCAGGCTCATCAACCGGCGGCCCTCTTTGCGGAGGGTCTCTTTCGGCGATGTGAAGGCCGCAACGGCCGGCACGCTGATCGTAATCAGGGCGGCGATGATGGCCAATACGACCAACAACTCCACCAAAGTAAAACCAGCATGCCTTTTTTTACACATTACGAATTACTCGTTACTCATCAATACTGGAAAGATCCGTGTTAAAATCTTCCCCGCCTTCGGAACCATCGGCACCGAGGGAGATGATTTCGTAGTCGTCGCCGTTGGAGGCCGGGGATTTATAAACAAAGTCATTGCCCCACGGATCGCGCAGATCTTTGTTTTTAGTAACGTATTTTCCACCCCAGGAGCCGTCATCGTTTTCGGGAGCCTGAATGAGAACAATCAGTCCTTCTTCTTCGGAAGGATAGCGGCCCATATCCAAACGGAAGCGTTCGAGCTGGTTGCCCAGTGATGTCATCGAAGCCGCCGCCGCTTTCACGCGGGCTTTATCCGGCTCTTTCATAAAGTAACCACCTGCAATCGTTCCAATTACGCCGATAATCACAATCACCACCAACAGTTCGATCAAGGTGAAGCCCGCTTTACTCTGTTTACATTTTTTATCCATAATTACCTCCTGAGTTAAAAAATTATCCTGATGTGGAGCTCATCGCCATCATGCCCTGCATCATGCCGATGACGATGAAGCCTACAAAAATTCCGAATATCACAATCATGATCGGTTCGAGCATGGCCACGAACTTGTCCGTGGTGCTGGAAACCTTTTCCTCGTAGCGGTCTGCGACTTTGTCGAGCATGCGCCCGAGTTCGCCGGATTCTTCGCCCATCATCACCATGCGCGAAGCAAGCGCGGGGAATTCGGCATGCTGCTGAAGCAGCGGCCCCATCGGCTTCCCGGCCTGAACCGCAGTGTGGACCTCTTTCATTAAACTGCGCAGCGCCGCATTCGAAAGCGTGCTTCCGGTAATGGAAATGGCCTGCAGAATCGGTACCTGTCCATCGAGCAGCGCCGCGAGCATTCGGCAAAACCGGCTGGTATCGGCTTCGGCAATAAGTTTTCCAAGGATTGGAAATTTCAGGACATTGAGGCCCCACTTCGTTTTGCCCTCTTCGGTGCGGGTCTTAAATTTATAGATCCCGAAGAGCGCCGCGAACAGAAACGGTGTGGTCCACCAGAAGTTCCGGGTGAAGTTGCTCATGCCGATTACCGCGCGCGTGGCGGGCGGCAGCAGCAGACCGCTTTCGGCAAACATGGAGGTGAGCTTCGGGATGAGGAAGATCATCAGAAAAATGACCACGGCCGAGCCAACCACCAAGAGGAGGGATGGATAGACCATGGCATTCGAAACCTTGGCGCGCAGTGCCTGGCGGCGTTCCATGAGCTGGGCGATCCGCTGCATAATCAGTTCGAGCGAGCCCGAGGCTTCGCCGCCGCGCACCATATTGGAATAGAAGCGCTCAAACACTTTCGGGTGCCGGGCAAGGGCATCGGCAAACGACGCCCCGCCGTTTACATCTTTCCAGACTTCGGTGAGTATTTCTTTGAATGCGGCGTGCGTGCAAAGTTCGGCCTGCGTTTTCAGCGCTTCTTCCAACGGGATCTTGGCATCGAGCAGCGCGGAAGTTTCGGAGGAGAATTCCATCAGCTGCTGAGAGGAGATCCGCCCGCCCATCGATTTTGAAACGGATACGGAACTTTCGCCGTTGGCGGAAGAACTGACGTTGAGGACCACCAACCCGTTCTGCTGCAGCATCTGGGCAGCCCGGGCCTGGGTCGGCGCTTCGATGACCCCGTTGCGGGATTCGCCGGTGGCCGTTAGTGCTTTATAGGAAAATTTGATCACAACTTAGGTCCACTGGGTTACGCGGCGGATTTCCTCGACGGTGCTGGTTCCGGCAACGATCGACTCCCAGCCGCTTTCGCGCAGCAGGCGGGTTCCCTGCTTCCGGGCCATGGCGCGGATCGGACCGGCTTCGGGCGATTTCTGGATGAGTTCGCGCATTTCGTCGTTGGTGCCCATGAGTTCGTAGAGCCCCATGCGGCCGAAGAATCCGGTGCCGTCGCACTGCACGCATCCTTTTCCTTTATAGAGCGTGTATTCCGGTTCAACCGCTTCGGGAAAATCGGAGAGATGCGAACGGGAAAGTGTGTAGGGCTCGGCACAGTTCGGACAGATCCGTCGGCAGAGCCGCTGGGCCAGTGCACCGGTGAGGGCCGAGGCAATCAGATAGGATTCAACCCCCATATCGGCCAGACGGGCCACGCTGCCGGCGGCGTCGTTGGTATGCAGCGTGGAGAGCACCATGTGTCCGGTGAGGGAGGCCTGAATGGCGATGTCGGCGGTTTCGGCGTCGCGGATTTCCCCGACCATGACAATGTCGGGATCCTGACGGACGATGGAGCGCAGGCCGCTGGAAAAGGTCATTCCAATTTTTGGATTCATCTGAATCTGGTTGATGCCCTGCAGGCGGATTTCGACCGGATCTTCGATGGTGATGATTTTAACCTTATCGGAATTCAAATGCGTGAGCGCCGTGTGCAGTGTGGTGGTTTTACCGCTGCCGGTCGGGCCGGTGACAAGAATGAAACCCTGCGGCTGCTCGACCATTTTGGAGAAGAGGCCCTCTTCGTGTTTCGGCATGCCGAGACTGCCGAAGTTGAGTTCGACGTGCTGCTGATTGAGCAGACGGATGACCACGTTTTCGCCATAGATGGTCGGCGTGGTGGCCACACGCATGTCGAGATCGTGTCCGTGGATCTGCATCTTGATGCGGCCGTCCTGCGGGATGCGGCGCTCGGCGATATCGAGTTTCGCCAGCAGCTTCATGCGGGAAATAACGGCGGCATGGTGTTTTTTATCGATCGATTCGGCGGCGTGCAGCACGCCGTCGACGCGGTAGCGGACACGCAGATTGTATTCGCCGACTTCCACGTGAATATCCGACGCGCGTTTTTCGACGGCCTGGGTGATGATCAGGTTCACCATGCGGACGACGGGTGCTTCGAGCGCGAGATCGCGCAGGTGCTCCTCTTCGTCGCCCCACTCACCGGCCTGGAACACCTCGGCATCGGCCATCATGGATTGCAGGTTGTTTTCGGCAAACGCCTGAACCTTGGTGAGGGCTTCGTCCATCTGGCCTTCGGCAATCAGATAAACCGGGAGTGCTTCGCCGTGATGCAGGCGGGCGGCTTCGATGGAGGACCAGTCGGACGGATCGTCGGTGATGGCGCAGATGGAATCTTCCAGCGTTTGGAACAATACGCGGTGCTCGATCATGAATGGAAACGGCAGGTGCTCTTCGAGGAAGAGATGATCGGCCGGTTTTTCATGCGGGCAGACGGGGAGGTCGAACTGTTCGGAAAGCGCGGCAACGAGTTCCAGGGGTTGGACGGCGCCGGAATCGACGAGGATTTTTCCAACCTTTGGAAGTCCGCCGCCCTCGTTTTGTTTTCGGAGTGCTGATTCAACCGCATCGCGGTTGATCACGCCATTCGCCACGAGGATGTCGCCTAGGGGACGATAAGCCATTATTCGGCCCCCGCAGCTTTTTCGGCTTCGATTTCCTCCGGCCTTTCTTCCTGCAACTGGTAGAGCATGCGAATTTCGTCTTTGCTCTTGTTGAGCCCGCCGAGCACTTTGCGGCGCAGGTCGCGGGTGAGCAGATCGGTTTCATCGCGGGTATCCACGACGTGCGGGGTCATGATCATGAGAATTTCGGTTCCCTCTTTGGTGATGGAGGTTCGACCAAAGAGCCAGCCGAGAACCGGAATGTCCATGAGATACGGAATACCGACGCGCTGTTTGCGGTCGCCACGCTCGATGAGCCCGCCGAGAATAATGGTCTGCCCATCATCGACCTGCAGATTGGAGCGGATTTCGCGGGTTCGGAAAACCGGTGCCTCGCCATCGGATGAGATGCTGTTTTCCACTACGCGGCGAACGGTCTGTTCCAGATTCAGCGTAACCATTTCATAGTCGTCGATGTGCGGCGTGACTTTCAGCGTGATTTTTGCGTCGCGGTAGTCGTAGGAAAAGTTTTCTTTGCCGGCATCGGTGACGCTGCTCTGCTGGATTGGAACTTCGGAACCGAAAGAGACTTCTGCTTCCATGCCATCGCGGGTAAGGACGGTCGGGGATGAGAGAACCTGCAGCCGATCGTCGTCTTCGGCAGCCTGAATGAGCGCCCACTTTTTATCGTTTGCATTCAGGAAATAGGTAAAGCCATCCTGGACTCCGGTGATATCTGTTGCCCCGGATACCAGTTCGCCGAGCTGAAGGCCGCTCATCTGGCCGGCGTTGTTCTGGTTGCGTCCCCCACCCTGAATGGCCCACTCAACACCGAGGTCCATACCTTCGTCGAGCACAACTTCCACCATGGCGGTTTCAATGAGCACCTGACGGCGGGATTTATCGAGTTCATTAATGGTGCGCTCGATTTCGCGGTGCATATCCGCCGGAGCATTGACGATGAGCGTGTTGGTGTCTTTATCGGAAAGGATTATGACTTCTTCATCCATGGTCGGGGTTCCGGAAACTGCTGATCCGTTTGAATTTCCCGTTGAGGCGGATTTGGAAGCCGTGGGTGTTTTTGCGGCCGGCGTTTTTGAACCGGACTTTCCCGCTGATGCCGGTTTTGCTGCAGCAGCGGATGCATTGGCTTTGGCCATTTTTGTGGCGGTTTTTCCACGCTCGCGGACACGCTGCTGAGCTTGTTGATAGAGGTCGCCATAGAGATTGCTGAGGGTTTTTCCAATGGCCTCTGCTTCAATCACCTGCATACGGTATACTTTGGTGATGCGCTCGTTCTGATCGTCGGTTTTATCCAGTAGACGAACCCATTTTTCAATCTGCTCTTCGAGCCCCGGGCCCAGGTTCTGCGCAACGACAGCGTTGAGGCGCGGCACTGCAAAGAACCGGATCGGCTGCCCGTTGCCGCCCACCTGACGATAGAAGACGTTGGTCAGTTCGCTTGCCACATCTTCGGAGTCGGCGTTGTTGAGAATGAAGTGCGCCATGACGGTTGGCGGAAGATCTATCATGGCAACGAGTTCTTCCATCTGAGCGAGGAACGCTTTGGTTCCAGCCACCAGAATGGTTTGCGAACCGCTCATGGCAAATACGCGCTGTGGTTTTCCGCCCACGGAGTTGAGGAACTGCTGGGCCTGGGCTCCGCTAATGCTGTTGAGTTTAATGACGCCGATAACCGGCTGACCGGCGGGCAGGTCGGAATCTTCTCCTGCCATAACAACGGGGCGGATATCGGAAGGAGAGAATACCCAAACGCGGCCGCGCTGGATGCGCTGCACGCCGGCGGTATCGAGAATGGCATCGAACAGTTCGAGTTTATTTTCGCGGTTCCAGGCGGTGACATCGCCGGCGCGGATGCTGACTTCCTGCGTTACATTCACCGAGGGCGAAATAATAAATTCCATGCCGAGGTCGCGGCAGAGCACTTCGATACAATCCTTGAGGGTGACGTTTTCCCAGTTGATGGCCACTTCAGATTTGGATGCATCGCGTGTGACGCCGGTCTGCACCGGCGGGATGGAAGTGGAGGAATCGCGCTGACTGGTGATGCCGGTTCCCTTCGGAACTTCCTGCGCGGGTTGGGCCTGCGATTCCGCCTCAGCTGCCTGCTGCGCAATTGCGGCCGGAATGTGTGCAGATAAAATGGATGTAATAATCAGCCAGGTGACTGGCTTTGCGGGTTTGTTCATTCCCCTACCTCGTGGTTAGACCTTGGTTAAAAACGGATGTGCATGTCTTTAAGACGAACACATGTCACCGGTTTCAGACACAAAGTCCCATAAAAACGAGGTGTTTAGGGTTCCTGCGATCGAAAAATTTTATTCAGGGGAGGCGTGCTTGCGATCAATTGATCCGCAGATAGGATAATGACGGATCGATTTTAGATTTTTTTGCCGGTTCTTTCGGCTGGAAAGGCGTAATGAAGGCCTCGTGAAAATCATAGCCACCCATGAAGTCTTCAATTGTGTCTTCTTCGGTTTTGCCCAACATGCCCTCATCAATCAGATTGAATACGATATTCCCGAAATCGACGCATTCATTGATGCCCCATTCGGACAAAACCCGTTTCGATACGGGGCCGTACTCCTTCAGGGCGTATTCACGCATTCCTTCGAGCAGTTCCTGGCCGGAGACATGCCGCATGGTTTCCAGATTTTTAACGGTGTGATCAAGGCCTTCACGAACAAAGATGTAGGCCTGCGCCGTATAGCGTTCGTCTTTAGCCACAATGGGTGCCAGTAATTCGTATATATTCGGGTTATTCATAGTTTAAAGCTGTTCTTGCAGTTTACCTGCCAGTTCATTCATTTCGTCAAAATTTTCGTATGTTTTCGGCTTCCAGTTCCAGTGATGTCCATCGTTTTCGAAACGCGGGATGATATGCACGTGGATATGTTCCACTTCCTGACCGGATGCCCTTCCGTTGTTTTGCAGTATATTGACCCCGTCCGCTCCGAATGCGTTCATTTGTGCGGTAGCGATCTTTTTGGCCGTGATGTGAAGTTTTGCAATGATTTCATCAGGCGTTTCAGTGATCGGGTCGTAGTGCTTTTTAGGAATTACAAGAGCGTGGCCTTTGATAATGGGGCCGATATCCATAAATGCGAGCACATCGTCATCTTCATAGATGACTGTGGCGGGGATCTCTTTCTGAATGATTTTACAGAAAATGCAGTTATTCATGATGATTCTCCAATTCGGTCTGCTCTATTGGAATAGTTGGAGATGGATTGCGGTTACCAAGATATAGATAGCGCGCTCCAAGCCCGAGAATAAACAACGCGCAGATCACCAGAATATAGACCTTTTCCTGCTTTGTGAGCATGAAACCGGACTGTAATGAACTGGGCTTTTTATCGGACATGCGGGAAATGTAGCAAACCGCATGGGAATGAATAGCTGATTTCTATTTCAAAACACCGAAGACCGGCCCGTCGGCCGTCATAATATCCGGGTCAATCCGCATCTGAGGCAGCAGTTTTTCGGGAATTTCCTGCGTTTTGAATATAGGAAGAATAGGACTTCCGTCTCTACTTTTTGGATATTCCACCCCGTCCTGTTCAATCAACAAACGGCAATAAAAGATACCGCCCGGCTGCTCACCGATCACGACTTCCATGTCCGTAGGCTTACCCTTGGTCATATGAAACCAATCACCAATGACCATTGCGGCTTCTTTGCTCTTCTTCAGTTTCCGGTTCCGAGGGTCTTTACTGTCCCAATCCGAATACCTTTTTCCCAGACTTGCATCGATGACTACCCTTCTTTTAATCCTGACCAGCATCGCATCATCCGCAATTCCCCAAAACCGGTAGCGTCCGGTTTCCGGTGCAGCAATTTTGCCGTTGTAGTAAGCAATCCACCTTTTCGGAGCAACTTCTTTCTCAACTCCGTAGGCCTTGGGTGCTTCATTCGCGCTCATGTGGGGAACCATGAACGTGGTCGCAAATTTACTTTTGGGTGCCTTAAAGAATTTTTTTTCCAATCGGCTGAGACTCCACGAACCCAGGAAATTTTTAAGGACTTCAGAATATTCGTCGTTTTGCTTTTTTTCCACCTTCTGGTCGATACCCTCAACGATTTGCGCCATGTCGTTTGGCTTTCCGTCCCGGTCCGCCTTCAGGTCGAAAAAGTTTCCTTCAAGCTCATTGCCGGAACCCTTACTTCCACCGAAGAGGTCAATCTCCAGGCCGAAACCGATGCCACCGAGACCCCCGCCATCCATATAGCCGGTGCCGCCTTTGATACCGGAAATTTCAGGCATTTTAATATCCATCGATTTCGTTTTGGGTTTGGAAACAATGGTTTTACGAAGTTTTGGCTTCTGAATTTTCTTTTTCTTTATATTAACCGGAACGGTCAATTTTTTGAGCTTCATACGCGGTCGCGCAACCGGCTTGGCTTCAAATGTTTTATCTTCTTTTACAATGACACGAACTGCAACAAACGAAACTGCCGCTAATATTAAAACTCCATGTATGGCCAAACTGACCATGGCTGCGCTTGATTTGGCATGATTTCCCAAATACCCCTTTTTCCCCGAATTGCTCATATATTTACTTCCTCCAGATTTATAATCATACGCATCTGGTCGCTATTGTCTTTTATATCTTTACCATATACTTGTATATTTTAAGCATCTAAACCAAAAAAACACCAAACAGGCAAGCTGTTTAGTGTTGATCCTGAATCTTCGATTAATGAAAAACTACGGAGTGGGCGGAGCGATTGAGCGGTTCGCCTGTGGAATCGGCGGATTGCCTTGATTATCCGGACGCGGGGGTATTCCAGAACCTCCGCGGCGTCCATGCTCTTTCCATTTTGAACGCGCGCTTTCCATAAAGAGCTTAAATTTTTCTTTTCCAAGAATCCGCTCCATCTGAATCCGGTTTCTCGCAAGAATTTTCATCTGTTCCGCCTGCGCATCAGAAACCGCATCAATAGCGGCATAGATTTCTTCTTCCGAGGCAGAGGAACGTTCCAGTTCGGAAAGCCTGCATTTACTTTCCTCTACCTTTTCGAAGGTTGCTTTCATTTGTTCACGCTGTTTCTGCTGAAGCTCGACAATCTGAACTTTCTGCTCTTCGGTGACGCCGATATCGTTCAGAGTTTTCTGCATGAGCTGCAGCCTGCGTTCCTGCATTTCAGCCTTCTGCTCTTCCGTCATATCTTTATGACGGCGCTCCCCGCGATTTCCATTTTTGTGCTCGCCGTATCGATCGCCTTTCGGGGGGCGAAGTTCGTTGGTTTGCTGCGCTAAAACGGGAACTGACAGTGTTACTGCGGTCAGAATGATCAGATGGATTTTCATATTCAATACCTCTTGAACTTATGTTCGGCTTGTATAACGCAGGCTAGCAGTCTGGTATTGCCTACAAAAGCTCAAATTTTTTCGGACAAGCTGCGAGATAGCTGTAGCCGGTTTCGGTTACCACCACCGTATCTTCAATTCGAACCCCTCCCAACCCCGGATAATATAGACCCGGTTCGATGGTGATTACATTTCCAACCTCCAGGACCTCTCCACTTTTTCCAACTCTTGGAAGTTCGTGGATATCCAGACCGACTCCATGACCGGTTCCATGAATGAAACCGACATGCTTTCCATCTTTTTCCATAGTTGGGAAACCGCGCTTTTGAAATAGTTCCTGACAGATACAATGGATATCATCCGCACAAATTCCGGGTTTAACCGCTTTAAGAGCGGCGGCCTGGGCCGCTTTAACCGCATTATAGAGTTTTTTCAGCTCGGGATTTGCCGGTCCTCGACAAACCGTTCGCGTCATATCCCCCCAGTAGCCTGTTTTTTCAGACCGGGGGAAGATATCGATAATAATGGACTCTCCGGCAACTAACGGCCCATATCCGCGCTCGTGCGGATCGGTTGCCTGATCACCTCCGGCAACAATAGTTTCCACGCCGGCGCAGTCGTGATCGATCAGTGTTTTATGGATAAGCTGGCGCACCATTTCAGAAGTCAGTTTTTCTTTTCCTATATAGAGGTCTTTTTTGGATCCGATTCCTGATGACGCAATGAATGCAATTCCCGCCTTCATGGCAGCAGCAGTCGCTTTCTGACTTTTCCGAAGTCTGGAAATCTCGTCAGCGGTCTTCACTTTACGTTCAGGACAGGTTGGATTCTTATCCACAGAAACTTTAACCCCCTTCTTTTCCAATGTATGGAAAAGTCCAACCGGGAAATCGTGCGAAACCTGAAGACGTCGAACACCTGCAACATCCATCAAAGCTCGAATCTGCTCTACCTGATTCCAGGTTTTTTTTCCCTTAAGACCCAGGTCCTGTGGCGTGAAAACCCGGGTTCCAACTGTTGATTGTTTCTCCGCCCGGCCCTTTTCCATCGGCGAAACAAGCAGATAGCCCCCTGTTGATGTCTTCAGGAATAAAAATGGATCAGGAGCTGTAAACCCGCTTAAATAGTGAATATTTGTGGTACTTGGAGCTGATCCTGAGAGTAATATCAGGCCTGTTAATCGATTCATTTGGGCACAACCTCCTTAAATTCCTTATGTTACGACGGCGATCGTCATAAGAACTACATTTATGCTCTCACCTTTTATCAACTAAGAAGAGGCTATCTTGTGTCTGAATGGATGTCTGTAACCATATTTTGTGGTATTGTTTTTTTTCGCGTCAAAATATTTCTAATCGCTTGAGGATACTCAGCTCATTCTTTACCTTTCAAACTCTCCTAACAGAACAGGAACTAACTGGCTGTTAATAACTTGTCAATAAGTCGACCTAATCTGTTAAGAGAGTTGCTATAGGGGAAAAATGGAAAAGAATCGTTCTAATATATGGGAAGAAGCCTGTAAACAGCTCAAAGGAATACTATCCGGTGATATTTATGATCGCTGGATCGCAGTTATTCAATGTCTTGAGCTTACAGAGACCACAATGCGTCTGGCTGTGGCCAATGACTTTTACAAAGACTGGCTGGAAGAAAATTATTTTCCGATGATCCGCAAAGCCGTTATGGTGGTCAGCGGTAAGGAGATGGATATCACGCTGGAAGTGGATTCAGCCTGTTTTGATGCAATCAAGGAAGAACCGGAACCGGAATCCCATGCGCCCATCTCTCTTCCGACTCTGGGCCTGGGATCTAAAAAGCCGAATCATAATCTTAATCCGAACTACACCTTTGATTCGTATGTTGTCGGACCGGCCAACCAGTTTGCGCATGCAGCAGCGATGGCGGCAGCCAATTCGCCCTCACGTACCTATAACCCCCTATTCATCTATGGCGGAGTTGGACTGGGTAAAACCCATTTGATGCAGGCCATTGGTAATCATATTGCTCAGAAAAAGACGCGGGCAAAAATCTGTTATATCACCTGCGAAACGTTCACGAACGAATATATTGAAGCACTGCAAAATAACAATGTGTCAGCTTTTCGTAAAAAATATCGAAAAATCGACATGCTGATGATTGATGACATCCAGTTTCTTGATGGGAAGCAACGTCTGCAGGAAGAGTTTTTCCACACGTTCAACACACTTTTTGAAAGCCATAAGCAGATTGTACTGACTTCAGACCGTACCCCCAGCGAAATGGCCGGTCTTGCACCGCGCCTTATTTCCCGATTTGAGTGGGGTCTGGTTACAGAACTTGGAAAACCGGACGTCGAAACCCGCAGTGCGATTCTCCGCAAAAAAGCTGAACTGTTGAACCTGAATATTGGACATGATCTTCTGGATTATCTGGCAGAACGCGTTTCTTCCAATGTCCGAAGCCTGGAAGGAGCCCTGATTCGTGTGGCCACATTCATGTCGCTCACCAATCAGCAAGTGGATGTTCAGAAAGTCGAAGAGCTGTTACATGATCTACTGGATAAGGAGTCTCAGGCTGCTATCAGCGTCGACATTATTCAACGCACTGTTGCTGAACACTTTGATCTTCGCCAGTCCGATATTATGGGTAAGAAGCGCTCGAAAGACATCGCGTGGCCCCGTCAGATTGCCATGCATCTTGCGCGTACGATGACTTCACAGTCCTTCCCGGTCATTGGAGAGCAGTTCAGCCGAAACCATGCGACTATCCTTTATGCTCATGATCAGGTTTCGACTAAAGCTGAATCAGACCGCAGCATACAGCAGACTATTGCAATCCTGAAGGACAAGGTCAGTAAAAACGCGGCCAAAGTCCTGTCATAAAAAAATGAATCTACTCCGTACATTGGAAGCCGTCTCCCTGGGAGGCGGCTTTTTTTAGATCATAACCATATTTAACGGTTGTCAGTTCACTTATACAGAGAAGTGGCACTCCAGCCTTCTTTTCTCCGGTAAACGCAGTGCCGCGCTCTCTTCGGCAAAGGATCCCATTGAGAAAATCCTCAGTACTTGCGGCGGTCTTAGCAAAATAATTCCCCCCACTCTTCACCCAGCTCAATTTAAAGATGATTTTAAGCATCCAATGGTTGGAAACCGCCTTCGAATCAGTCATTATTCAGTTTGTTGTTTGGTATGAATTCAGCCCCGTGTGTAGCAGTTTTATCCACTCCCGGCCTGTTAATGAAACTTTAATAACCTGTGCAGTATCTGATGATTAAATTAACAACTCCCGGTTGTGAACAAATCAGGATATTTATGCGCAACTTATCAACAGGGTTATTGTTATTTTCAAACTTTTACAGGTGACGGAGTTACGAAAAATAAGTACGTTAAAAAGCGGTTGTCCACAGACCATAGTAATAGTGATTTTATAAATAAAGTATATCTATATAACAGGAGGCTTGTTAATGAAGTTCAGCATCGAAAAGGATCAGATTCTTGAAGCACTGCAGAAAGTGCAGTCAATCGTAGGTCAGCGGACGACCCTGCCGATTCTTTCCAATGTATTGCTTGAGGCGGGTAATGGAAAATTAACGCTTACAACAACCGACATGGAAGTGAGCGTGCGAACAAGCATTGAAGCGGAAATTGACGAGGATGGAGCCACCACCCTGCCGGCACGTCGTTTTTTCAGTATCTGCCGTGATCTGCCCAGCCATCAGGTAGACATTGGAGTGAGCAACGAAGATGTGGCCACGATTATCTCCGGATCCTACAACTGTAAACTTGAGGGGCTTTCTAAGGAGGATTTTCCTCCTATGCCCACATTCGAAGAGAGTTTCTCCTATACGCTCAAGCAGGGTGCTTTTAGGGATATCCTTCAGAAAACATCCTATGCGGCCTCTACGGACGAATCTCGTGCGATTTTGAATGGTTCCCTGATGGCTTTCCGTGAGAATAAACTGACTGTGGTCTGTACGGATGGTCGCCGCCTTGCTCTGGTGGAGCAGGAAATCGATATGCCGGAAGAGGCAGAAGTTGATATAGTTGTTCCAACCAAGACGGTGAGTGAGCTTATTAAAACGCTGGATGGTGAAGGCGATGCGAGCATCAAGACTTCCGCTACACAGGTTGCGTTTGAGTTCGGTAATATTTTCATTATTTCGAAGCTGATTGACGGAACTTATCCAAACTATCGCCAGGTCATTCCTTCACAGTGTGAAGAGCGGGTAGCGATTGATCGCGAAATGCTGGCCAGTGCTGTGCGCCGTGTGTCGCTGATGCTGGATGATCAGGCCGCATCTGTGAAGGTTCAGATCACAGAGAATCGAATGGAGCTTTTGACATCCTCTCCGGAAATCGGGGAATCCCGCGAAGCGGTTCCTGTTAAATATTCAGGGAAAGATATTACGATTGCGTTCAACCCTGCTTTTCTGATGGCGCCGCTGAAGCATTTGGACAGTGATGAAATCTTCCTGGAACTGTCTGATGAACTGAGTCCCGGAGTGATTAAAACAAACGTTCCGTTCCTTTACGTAATTATGCCGATTCGCGTAAGCTAACTGTTAAAATTGTGACGTTCAACAGAAGGAAAAAGAGTCTGTTGAGTGATGCGGAAGTTCAGTTAACTGTGGATTCTTCAAGAAGAGTGGTTGCCGAACAAGGACTCGAACCTTGACTAAGCGAGTCAGAGTCGCTTGTGCTGCCAATTACACCATTCGGCAATGAATGAGCGCAGAAAGTAGCTATTTCCCCTTACCGGATCAAGCAGGTTTATAAAAAAAAATGCCGAAACCTAATCAGAAGAAAATAATACGCCTGTTGGGGGTTGGTTTTGATTCCGATGATGGACATGTCCGTATCACGAAAGGTGAGAATTATGACGTGCTTATGGGATCGGATAAAAGTCATGAATATATCCAGCAGTTGATTCAGAAAATTGAAGACGAGCTCAAAGCACGCAGCTTAACGCTGGATGATTTTTCTCCCGAAGAATTCAGCACTTTTGTTCAGTCGATAAAATAGCATTCGTTTAGAAATATGGGCATCCCAGGTCAGTTCCATATCCCTCGAATGAGCTGTCCGCAATCAGGACATTTTCCGTTTACCAGCCGCATTGTATTCACGTGATATCCTCTCCTTTGAATCAAGAGAGTGTTGCATTCAGGACACCTGGTTGACTCCCCTGCCCCACCGTCAGCCATATTCCCTGTGTAGACAAACTTCAACCCTGCCTCGAATGCAATGAGCCGGGCTTGTTGGATGGTCGCTTTCGGGGTTGCTGGAAGGTGCTTGAGTTTGTATTGAGGAAAGAAACGTGAAAAGTGAAGCGGCGTTTCCGGGCCAAGATCTTGAACTATCCAGTCGCAGAGTTTTTTCGTTTCATCCGTTGAGTCGTTTAGTGTGGGGATGATGAGATTGGTGAGTTCAAGATATACGCCGCATTCTTTCATTATGTTCAGTGCGCGAAGCACGGGAGCAAGTTGTGCACCGCATATGCTGCGGTAAAAGGAATCAGAGATCGATTTCAGGTCGATGTTGGCCGCATCCAGATAGTCGCAGATGGTTCTGAGTGGAGCGGGGTTTATATAGGCTGCAGAAACCAGGATATTCTTTAAACCCGCTTGATGTGAAGTTTGACAGCATTCCAAGGTGTATTCATACGAAACCAAAGGTTCTGCATAGGTATAAGCAATGGACTGGATTTTATTCTTAACCGCCAGTGCTGTTATTTCTGCAGAAGATACAGCACCAATTGGCAGCATTGATTCCTGGGAAAGCTGCCAATTTTGGCATTGTTGACAGTGCAGGTTACAACCTGCGGTTCCTATGGATAAAACTTCTGATCCCGGTAAAAAATGATACAAAGGTTTCTTTTCAATGGGATCGCTTTTTATAGCGCTGGGATGGTTATAGGTAATACATTGAATTTTACCAGCGATATTTTTTCGTACACCGCAGTCACCGATTTGTTCAGCCAGTAACTCACATCCCTTGGGACAAAGCTTACATCTGACTTTAGCTTTCATCCTTTCCAATGTCGGGAAGCAGGGAATCCAGTCCGTCAAATGCGCTGAATCCCCCACTCTTGAAGGAATCATCTACCGCTCCGCCAAACCCTTTCATTTTATGTTTTTCATGCTCATTATCGTGGCAGTAAACACACAGCAGTTCCCAGTTGCTGCCATCTGGCGGGTTGTTATCATGATTGTGATCTTTGTGGTGAACTGTCAGTTCTTTTAGTTTTGCCCCCTCAAACTCCCGACTACAGCTTCCGCATACATGAGGATACATTTTGAGTGCTTTTGCACGATATCCTTTCTCCCGTTCTGACATCGATTTGTGAATTTTTTCTAAAGCATCTGACCGCTTCATTTTAAAATATCCTCTAATGCTGGTTTTAACTCTTTGTGATGAAATTTGTACCCGCTTTGGAGTAATTTATTGGGTTTTACTCGGGTGCTGGACAACAGTAGCTCTTCTGCCATTTCCCCGAATATTAAACGGGCAGCAAAAGCCGGTAAAGGCATAAAAGTCGGCCGCTTCAGTACGGCTCCCAGTATGCTGGTAAAATCTTTATTGGTAACGGGCGTCGGCGCCGTCAAATTCACCGGACCTGATAAACTCTTCTCTTTGGTAATGAACTGAATAGCGGAAACCATATCGGCCAGACTGATCCAGCTCATATATTGTTTACCGGATCCCAATATGCCTCCCCCTCCCATTTTAAATGGAGGAAGCATTTTTTTCAGTGCTCCTCCTTGTGTATCCAACACGATACCGGTACGTATGTTCACTGTTCTAACACCCACAGTATCTGCTCTTTTTGAAGCTTGCTCCCATTCTAGACAAACATGAGGAAGGAAACCAGTTCCTGCTGAACTCCCCTCCTCTAACAGTTCATCCGACCTGTTCCCGTAAAAACCAATAGCTGATGCTGATATGAATACGGACGGTTTATTTACTGCTGCAGCAATCAGCTCGCTAAGGCGCTTTGTTCCGATGACACGACTGTCTTCGATCCGCTTTTTTTTTGCCGTACTCCAGCGTCCCTCCGCAATGCTTTCTCCTGCTAGATGGATAACCGCTTCGATATCTTCAAAATCGGTTGCCTCTTTAAGGTCTCGACTCAACCTAATTACGGTATGGCCGTCTTGTTCTAACTGCTTTGTCAGTGCGCTTCCAACTAACCCATGTGATCCTGAAACCATATATTTCATATAACTCTCCTGTTTCAACGTTCATGCTAAATGATCCATTGAGGGCCATCTAGCTTATATTTGTCCAGTGTTCGCAGATGTCTTGTGGAACTTACAAAATATTTAAGTCCGTTATTACACGCAACCTGTTGTTGACCAGATTATTGGCTGAATGTAACTATCCACGCCCTCTAAAGAAATCGGATGTGAATGGTATGAATAGTTCTGAATATAAAGTTATTGTTGTGGGTGGTGGGCATGCGGGGTATGAAGCAGCTCTTGCATCATCAAGAATGGGTGTAAAAACATTACTGATAACGCTTAATAAAAATTTAATAGGTAGATTACCATGCAACCCTGCGGTGGGTGGAATTGCGAAGTCACATCTTGTTTCTGAATTGGATGCATTGGGTGGTGAACTTGGAAGGAACTCTGATTACACAGGAATTCAATATCGCATGCTGAATACCCGCAAGGGGCCCGCGGTCCAGTCGAATAGGATTCAGTGCGATAAAGATCTGTTTCCTGTTCGTATACAGGCTGTACTTGATATGCAGGAAAACCTTGATATATGTGACGATATTGTTACTTCTATTCGTACTAAAAGAGGGAGAATTTGCGGCGTGATGACCAGGGATTCTGGTGAAATTTCAGCCGATTCTGTTGTTATTTGCACCGGGACGTTTCTGCGTGGACGCGTACTGATTGGTATGAAGAGTATCAAAGAAGGACGTATGGGTGAGGAGTCAGCGGAAGACCTTTCGAAATCATTCGATCGTTTTGGTTTTAAGTTGGGGCGCTTGAAAACGGGAACACCGCCGCGTATACATCGGGATTCAGTAAACTATTCAAGTATGGAAGAGCAGCCTGGTGACCATCCCCCCCCCTTCTTCAGTCGTATGGCGAGACTGGAGTGGAAAATGTTCCACGTGGAACATAGTGCACCGGACCCTGAGGAGATCAGAAAAATGTTCCACGTGGAACATCCAGGTCTTCATCCCTGGATGCCTGGAAAGGATCAGGTATCGTGCTGGTTGACTCATACGAATGAGAATACACATCAGATTATATCGGATAACCTGAAAAAGAGTGCCATGTATGGTGGAATGGTTGAGGGTACTGGTGTTCGGTATTGTCCTTCCATTGAAGATAAGATTGTTAAATTTTCTGGGCGGGATTCGCATCATGTATTTATTGAACCCGAAGGTCGCAATAATATTCGTTTATATCCAAATGGTACTTCAAATAGTCTCCCGGAGGATGTTCAGGAGAAAATGATTCGTTCCATACATGGATTAGAGAGTGCTGAGATAATACGACCTGGATATGCGATCGAGTATGACTACGCGGATCCGACTCAGTTATTTCACACCCTGGAGACTAAACTTGTTGAAAATCTATTTTTTGCAGGTCAGCTGAATGGAACGACAGGTTATGAGGAGGCTGCTGGACAGGGTTTTGTTGCGGGAGCCAATGCTGCATTAAAGTCATTGGGTCGGGAACCCTTTACTTTGAGTAGAAATGAAAGTTACATTGGGGTTCTTATTGATGATTTAGTTACTAAAGGGACAGATGAACCGTACAGAATGTTTACCTCCCGTTCGGAACACAGACTCACATTGCGTCAGGATAATGCCAGTTTCAGGTTGCTTGAAAAGAGTAAACAGCTCGGCATCGTGCATCCTTCGGAAGTGAGTGATATAGAAAAACAATGGAAAGGGATTCAGTTCG
Source organism: Pontiellaceae bacterium B12227 (assembly GCA_029432775.1). Classification (GTDB taxonomy): domain Bacteria; phylum Verrucomicrobiota; class Kiritimatiellia; order Kiritimatiellales; family Pontiellaceae; genus Pontiella. Next base: position 253,479 of record JAROAZ010000002.1, read on the forward strand.
AATCTGATCGTCTTGAAAAAGTTTTTCATGACGGAAAATCACTTGCTCAACTTTTACGGCAGCCCGAGTTATTGTATAAGGATTTGCCTCAGGAAAATACCGGTTTGAGTCCTGAAATTATTAGGCAGGTTGAAATAGAAGTGAAGTATAAGGGATATATTAAGCGTGAAGGTGAGCGAATTGAGGCTTCTAGAAAGCAGGAGCATCAAAAAATTCCAATAGATCTGGACTATGACCTGGTTAAAAGTCTCCGATTTGAAGCCCGGGAAAAGTTGAAAAACATCAGACCGGAAAACCTGGGACAGGCCTCACGCATATCTGGAGTTAACCCTTCTGATGTTTCCATTCTGGCTATGTGGTTAAAAAGAAAAAGTATATAGACTATTTATATAATATGTTTCTAGTGAGTGGAATATAAAATTATATATCATATAATTTATAGCACAGCTAAATTATATTGCGTATAAATATATCGATATAAAAAGAGAGAAGTTGAAGGTTTCTTAAAATTAAGTATTTTGTCCTGTGGACTTTGCAGCGCTGTGTAGGCGTGAGCTCAATCAGGAGGTTAAAAATGCTAAATGAAGCTGAATCCGTAAACTGTTCTTGTGATACAGAAATAAACCTCAGTGCCCAATACAGTAAACTCGACGACATCTTAGCCGAGTATAAGTATAAAGAGGGAGGATTGATTCCTGTCCTTCAGATTGCTCAAGGTCTTTTCGGTTTTCTTCCCGAAGATGTTCTACATCACATCTCCAAAGCGATGGATAAACCCTATAGTGAAGTAGCTGGAGTTGTGGGGTTTTATTCCTTATTTTCAACTCAGCCTCGGGGTGAAAATGTCATAAGAGTATGCCTGGGAACAGCATGCTATGTGAGAGGTGGTAAGCAGGTTCTGGACTCCATCAAGAAGGAACTGAAAATAGATGTGGGGGAGACAACGGATGATCAAATGTTTTCATTGGAGATTGCCCGCTGTTTCGGTGCTTGTGGTTTAGCGCCGGCCATTATGATCAATGAAGATGTGCACCAGAGAGTAAAACCCTCGCGTATTAAGCAAATTCTAGCTCCATATTGTAAAACGGAAGCTGAGGAGGTGGAGCATGTGTAAAAAAATTACATCCTTTGATGATCTAAAAAGAACGCAACTGGCTGAAAGTCGGAAAATGGTCTACCGCAATGGCCAAAGGAAAATACAATCTCATAACGACTCCTGTAGGGAAATTCTGGTATGCGTTGGAGGGGGGTGCCTTGCATCAGGTGCTTTGGAAATCTGCAAAGCATTTAATGAAGCGATTGCGGATCATGAACTTTCACAGAAAGTATCGGTCATAGAAACAGGGTGTATGGGACCCTGTGCTGCTGGACCCGTAGCTAAAGTTATGCCGGACAACGTATTCTACCAAGGGATATCCGCTGAAGATGCTAAATCAATCGTTGTAAATCACATTATGAATAATAACGTGGTTTCTGAATTATTGCATAAAGATGCGGCCAATGGAAAACCGGTTGCTGATTTGGATGATATTGAATACTTCAAAAGGCAGAAGAAGGTAGTTTTGCGCAATTGCGGAAATATTGATCCGCTGAAGATAGAAGAATATATCGCATGTAACGGGTATCAAGCTCTAGCCAAAGGTCTTATAGAATCGTCACCGGATCAAGTAGTGAACAGCATACTCAAATCCGGTATCAGGGGCCGGGGTGGGGGAGGTTTCCCAACAGGTTTGAAATGGAAATTCTCGCGTGAAGCGGAATCGGATCAGAAAAGTGTTGTGTGTAATGCGGATGAGGGAGATCCGGGCGCTTTTATGGATCGCAGTGTACTTGAAGGAGATCCTCACAGCGTTATCGAGGGAATGTCTATTGCGGGATATGCGGTTGGGGCGCAGCGCGGCTACATTTATTGCAGAGCTGAATATCCAATTGCAATAGAGCGAATGCAAAAGGCCATTAATCAAGCTCGGAGTATAGGACTTCTGGGTGAATGTATTCTTGGAACTGACTTTAGTTTTGATCTCGAAATTCGTATGGGGTCCGGAGCTTTTGTCTGTGGAGAAGAGACGGCCTTAATGACTTCTATTGAAGGAAACCGCGGGGAGCCGCGACCACGGCCGCCTTTTCCTGCCATCAAGGGACTTTGGGGAAAACCGACGCTGCTCAATAATGTAGAAACGTTCGCCAGTGTTCCGGTAATTCTGCTTGATGGAGCTGATAAGTATGCCGAGCTTGGCACGGAAAAAAGTAAAGGAACCAAAGTATTTGCCTTAGCTGGAGCGATTAACAACACGGGACTTGTGGAAGTTCCAATCGGAATCTCTCTTGGGGAACTCCTGTACGATATTGGCGGCGGCATTGTGGATGGAAAACCATTCAAAGCAGCTCAGCTCGGAGGGCCATCAGGGGGGTGTATCCCGAAGGAACACCTGAATGTTCCTTTAGATTATGAATCTCTGAATGAACTCGGAGCCATCATGGGATCCGGTGGCCTGATTGTTATGGATGAAGACAGCTGTATGGTTGATGTTGCCCGGTTTTTTCTAGAGTTTGTTCAGGAAGAATCCTGTGGAAAATGTACGCCCTGTCGGGTGGGCACTAAGCGTCTTTTGGAAATCCTTGAACGGATCTGTGACGGCAAAGGAAAGGAAGGGGATATTGAAAAGTTAATAACCCTGGGCGAACAGATTAAGGAGACGGCTTTATGCGGACTGGGAAAAACTGCGGCTAATCCGGTGCTTTCAACCATTCGTCATTTCCGGGTGGAATATGAAGAGCATATTCGTGAACATAAGTGCCGTGCTGGTGTGTGTGCCGGATTAGTACGGGCTCCATGCCAGAGCGCATGTCCGGCCTCCGTGGATGTACCTGGATTTGTATCGCTTGTGGGTGAAAAACGATATGCGGATGCCTTGAAGCTTCATCGTGAACGTAATCCGTTCGCTGCAGCGTGTGCTCGAATTTGTTTTCATACGTGCGAGGAACACTGCCGTCGTTCAACGTTGGATTCACCGCTTTCTATTCGTGGGGTGAAGCGTTTTATGGTGGAACAGGAAATGATTATTCAGGTTCCGGAATGTAAAGAGAATGAGAAAAATGCAGCTCGTAAAATTGCTATTATCGGTGCGGGACCGGCCGGGTTGTCATGTGCCTATTTTCTTGCCCGGTTAGGATACAAACCTCAAGTGTTCGAAGCCGCCTCACGTCCCGGGGGAATGATGGCTCAAACTATTCCATCCTATCGACTTCCGCGGGAGATTCTGGCTCGGGAAGTTCGTATGATCGAGCGGCTTGGAGTGGATATTCAGTGCGATCAGCAGCTCGGCAGGGATTTCACCTTGCAGAGTTTGAAAGAGGAGGGCTATGAAGCAGTCTTTCTCGCAGTAGGTGCGCCGGAGGGGCTGAAGCTGGGACTACCAGGGGAGGAAGCCGAAGGTGTGTATGAAGCAATGACATTTCTGCGGGACTACAACATCAGGGGATCTGTTCCTGTTGGAAAGCAGGTGGTGATTATCGGGGGAGGTAATGCGGCCATTGATGCAGCCCGGACTGCAGCCCGGTTGGATGCGGAAACAGTAACGGTTCTGTACCGCCGCACCCGGGAGCAAATGCCTGCATATGAAGAAGAGATCGAGGAAGCAGAAGCTGAAGGTGTGAAGCTTCAACTACTTACTTCTCCGGAAGAAATCATGGTTGAGAATGGCAAAGTCGTCGGTATTCGCTGCAAACCAATGGAACTCGGTGCTTTTGATCGATCCGGGCGCCGTCGACCTGTGGCCGGTGAAGATGAAGAGTTTGTGGTCCCGTGCGATCAGATTATTGCAGCGATCGGGCAACGGGTTGATCTTCCTGCACTTACCGGAGCTGTAAATTTGAATGTCCAGCGCAATGGCTATGTTGCAACAGACGCACTGAATAAAGGAACTTCCGAAGAGTGGATCTTTGCGGGGGGGGATGTGGCCAGTGGACCTGCCTCTGTGATTGATGCGGTTGCTGATGGAGAGAAGGCTGCTGCTGGTATGGATCGGTTCCTGACGGGCAATGATCATGCCTTCTGGCGCCAGGAAAAAAGGAATGATACGGCATTCGATCCTGACGCAGATCCCGTTTCATATGGGAGGGAAAAACAACCGCTTATTCCTGTAGAGCGTAGGAAGTGTAATTTCGATGAAGTTGAGCAGCCCTGGGATGAAGCCACGGCAGTTCGGCAGGCAAAGCGTTGTCTCCGTTGTGATTATCGCGAAGAAGTTCACACCTGGTAGGATTGAGGAGTATATAATGATCAATATCACCATTGATGAAAAAATCTATTCGGTCGAAGAAGAAACTTCTGTATTAGAGGCCTGTAAAACCGCAGGGATAAAGATTCCAACCTTGTGTTATCTTGAGAAAATTCAGGCCATCGGGGCTTGTCGGGTATGTTTGGTTGAGATTGAAGGGGTTCATGATTTAGTGGCCTCTTGTGTAATGCCGGTCTCAGAGGATATGAAAATCCACACCAATAACCGGCGCGTCCGCGAAGCACGGAAGGTGGTGGTGGAGCTGCTCCTCTCGGAGCATGAAGGGGATTGCCAAACATGCGATCGGAATGAAGATTGTGAGTTGCAGTCCATTGCACACGATCTTGGTATCAGAGAAATCCGCTATCAAGGGGAGAAGGCCCCGCGTTGTCTGGATGAAAGTACACCGGCCCTGGTGCGCAACAGTGCCAAGTGTATTGCATGCCGAAGATGCGTAACCGTGTGTGCGGAAACCCAGAGTGTCTCAGCTCTGTTTCCGCAGAGCCGGGGTTTTAAGACGACGATCGGTCCAGCCTTTGGAAAGGATTTGGATACTGTCACCTGTGTTCAGTGTGGCCAATGTTCGGCAGTCTGTCCGGTTGGAGCAATTTCTGAACGCGATCAAACTGAAGAAGTTTGGGCCGCCCTCGATGATCCCGAAAAAACAGTTGTGGTTCAAACGGCACCGGCCATTCGGGCGGCACTTGGTGAATGTTTCGGCATGGAGCCCGGAACCTTGGTGACCGGAAAAATGACAACTGCACTTCGCCGTATGGAATTCGATGCGGTTTTTGATACGAATTTTTCAGCAGACCTCACGATTATGGAGGAGGGCACTGAACTGTTGACTCGTCTGAAAATGGCGTTGGTTGACGGTAAACAGGTTGCTCTTCCCATGTTCACCAGTTGTTCCCCCGGATGGATCCAGTTTATGGAATATTACTATCCGGATATGCTTCCGAATCTTTCTTCCTGCAAATCGCCACAGCAAATGATGGGGGCGATGGTGAAAACCTACTATGCGCAGAAACTTGGAAAGAAACCGGAGGAGCTGTTTATGGTTTCGGTTATGCCTTGTACGGCCAAAAAGTTTGAGGCGGCACGGGCGGAAATGAATTCCAGCGGGGTTCAGGATGTGGATGTGGTGCTCACTACGCGAGAGTTAGGTAAAATGATCCATGAAGCCGGGATTGATTTCCAATCATTGGAAGATTCCGAAATGGATTCACCACTCGGGCTTGGAACAGGCGCTGCCGATATCTTTGCGAATACCGGTGGCGTGATGGAAGCTGCGTTGCGAACGGCGTATGAAATTGTTACCGGTCGTGAGATCCCCTTTGATAACCTTCATGTCACTCCGGTTGTGGGGATGGATGGAATCAAAGAGGCTGAGATTACGATTGAGGGTGTATTACCGGAATGGAGCTTCCTAGAAGGGGTAGCTGCGAAAGTGGCTGTAGCCCACACGCTGGCCAATGCCCGTGCTTTGATTGAAAGAATTCGAGCGGGGGAAGCGGAGTATCACTTCATCGAGGTAATGACATGCCCAGGGGGATGCATCGGGGGAGGGGGCCAGCCTCGAATTACTACCGAAGAAGTCCGAAAAGCACGCATGAAGGCCATTTACGCCGAAGATGAAGGTAAGACTCTAAGAAAGTCACACAATAATCCGCAGGTTATGAAAGCGTATGAGGATTTCCTGGGAGAACCGTTAGGACACCGATCCCATGAATTGTTGCATACGAAATATTTTGAAAAGGAACGCGTTTAGCAGTCGTTTCTTTCCAATCTCTGGAACTGCATAAATATTAAACTTTTGAAGCATTGGAGTAAAAATGGATAAACACATTATAGTCGGTGTACATATTGTGGATCGCGAAAAGCATGCGGTCAGAGTGCAGGAAATATTTACCGAAAATGGAACTCAAATAAAAACGCGCCTTGGATTGCATGACGATATTTGTTCATCAAATGGACTCATTCTTCTCGAGATGGAGGATACACCGGGGACATGCGCTATGATTGATGAACTCGGAAGTATTCACGGGGTGGATTGTAAAACCATGATTTTCAGTCATTAATGGTACTTTGTTGATTATATTAAGTGTGTTTGTCTGGGTGTTTATTATATATATCCTATCAAATTATAATTGAGTCTGTGCGCCATGAGGATTAAGTTCCACTCCACATTTTTATGTACTCATGTATTAGAGGTAAATGGAGGGTACGATGACTACATTCACAGAACACGTAACGGTAAAAAATCGGATCGGGTTGCATATGTATCCGGTTGCCGAAATTTCAAAAATTGCTCATAATTTTGATGCCATAGTGGCTTTGTATAAAGGCAATAAAATTGCTCATGGGCACAGTGTTGTTGAAATGCTCATGCTTGGTGCCTTTTATGGAGATACGATTAAAATTTCCGCTATAGGAAATGATGCGGAACAAGCACTCAGGGCCATTGTGGATTATGTAAGCAGCTATACGGATGATCAGTATCCAAAAGGTCCGGATCTGGATATTTGTGCTGCGTAGTCGAAATGTATTTTTCCTGTTCAGAAGGGGATTGAATAGAATATCTCGATATTTGAGTTGCACGCCTTCAAAGGGGACCGTATGTTCCTCAGCTCCTTCGGTAAAACCTTTTTGAGGACGCTTATCGAAAAAATCCATTTTGGTCCGGTAGCTCAGTCGGTAGAGCATTTGACTTTTAATCAAAGGGTCCTGGGTTCGAGCCCCAGCCGGATCACCATATTAGAGCCCGCTATCGTTATTGGTAGCGGGCTCTTTTTTTAATACGTAGCTCTTTTCGATATCGTTTGGAATACGCTCAGTTGTTGTAATGAAATAGCCAAGTAAGCTTGAATTGCAGGATAACAATCCGCACTATGCGCGTTTCTTGATTTCTATCCCGTTTCCAATGGTTGGAACGATCGGAGAACATATGAGTTTACAGTGGATTGCCATCATTATTGGAATGCTTGCGACGGCAGGCGGAATCGTCGGGATTCTACGCCCGGATCTGGTGAAGCGTTTTGCTGAACTATTTCCGCGAAGTACAGTTCCTGCCTGGGTGCTGACCGCTCTGTGCTGTTTTCTGGGGGCCCGCGAAGCGTCGGCCATGAATATGGGAGCGGTGGATGTGATTAAGCCCTATATCCCATTCATTGCAGTCGGGGTCTTTGCAGCAAGTGTCATCTTTATGAAGGAATTACTGGCTCCGCGCGCTTTGGGTGGATTTCTATGCCTGATTGCAGTTCCAATCTGCCGTACTGCTGCGATGTCTGGTTCTCCACTGTTCCCGGTGCTTACAGTGCTAATATATCTACTGGTGATATATGGAATTATTATCCTGATGTCGCCTTGGTATTTCAGAAAGTTCTATCAACCCTTCATGACAAATGAAGGGTTGTTTAAGGTGGCGGCATTCGGAAAAACCCTGATAGGGCTACTTATTCTGATACTGGGACTTTTTGTATACTAAGTCACCTGTTACTCGGTGATTTCATCTTCATCATCTTCACCCTTGAGCATTTTTTCAGTATCCCAGGCACGCTTACATTTTCGGATCTGCTCATTATAACTTTCGACCTGCTCCTTGGTGACACCCTTACCGAAACGTGAGGCCAGAGAGGCCATATGTGTGATGGCGCGGTACGCTTTTTCATATTCGCCATTGATGTAATGAGCCTCTGATACAGTACTCCATACGTGGTGGTCATTTGGAGCAAGAATCATCGCTTCCTGAGCGTATTTCAGTGCGTTAGCTCCACTCCGGTATTTTGGATCTTCCGCGGTTGCATAAAGCCAGGCCAGATTGTTCATCAGCTTAAAATCTTCCGGATCATTTTCTATCAGCTTTTTCAAAAGAGCTTCAGCTTTACCGTACATTTTGGCGCTGATATAGACGTGGGCAACAATATAGTTAGCCTGCCTGTGATCCGGGTCAATTTCAAGAACACGTTCATAAGCATCAACAGCCGACTGCATCTCTTCTTCAGCAAAATAGACATTGGCAACATTAAGGAGAAACTCAATGCGCTCTTCATCGGTGCGGTTATTGATCTGAAGACCTGCAGTTGCTTCTGCCACTGTTTGAGTTTCCTGAGCAAAAATGCTTTGAAGAAATATGGTGAAAATAATGAGGAATGAGATAGATGAAATTTTCATTAAATTGAACTCCTATGGCCTGTTGGAAATCTGAACCTGAAGAACAGCAGGCTCGGTTCTAACTACCTGCACATTATCCGGAAGGTTAACCTCAACCGGCATTTCATACGCTGTACTTTCTGTAAGATCGTGGCAACTGACATAAGCAAAAATATCTTCAGCTCTCAGTTTTTCTATATTCTGCTGCAGCCCCTGAACAGTAATGCTAATTTGATTAGGAACCACTTGAATCTTCCGCGGATCACCTGGGGTGCACATCACACGAACCGGAATATTTTCAAAACGCGCGGTACTGTTGCGCTCTTCGAGAAAGAACTCAACAGACACCCAGTCCGGCTCAACCACCATGCGTCCGGCCTGGGGAAGGGCAATTGGAACGCTCTCCTTAAATGATGTTTGGCGATCCTTAAGATCGACCTCTTCAGTATGAATATTCACCATCGCTTCTAAAACCTGACGCGCCCCTGAAACCCGAACCGAGGCAGGTGTGCAGACAATCCGGTCAATTTCGAGTCCTTCGGGTAACACGCCTTTGAGAGCCGCTTTAACCGGAAGCTGCTTTTCGCTCTCTTGATCCAGCCGAATCACAATTTCCGACGGACTGAAGCTGACCACTTTTGCTCCGGTTGGATTCCGCAGATTGGCTTCGGTCAGTTTAATGGTCATCTCTTCGCCATGCTCTGGATCCGGAACCGGAATAACCACCCGCAGCTGCTCATTGTTCAGATAACGGATGTTCTCACGTGAGCCACGGAAAACGATATTAACCCGATGAACCGACTTTTCCCAAACGGCCCAGCCCCTAGGTACATCCACATCCACAGCAATATTCGAAACGGAAACCTCAAAGCCGGTATTCTTTCTAATGCCCTGCCATGAAAAAAAAGCCATCACAACGCACAGCAGCAATAAAAGCTTATCCTTGCGGATCTGGTTCCAGACATTGGAAATACTATCCTTCATCCTGATCCTCGTTAACAGACATTAAAACTGTTTCGGAAAGCGGAGCCTCTCCGGTTTGAATTTTTTCCCGGAAGCGTGACAGGCCGGTACGTTCGCGCCGCAGCATGGAAGAGAGAACGCGGTGCAGCTTTTCTTCTCCAAGTCCCCGCCGAAGACGGCCGTTGTATGCCACAGAAATGGCCCCCGTTTCTTCTGAAACCACAATCACCACCGCATCTGTTTCTTCGGTGATGCCAATGGCTGCCCGGTGCCGTGTGCCCAGCATTTTACTCAGCTCTTCTTTTTGGGAGAGCGGGAAAAGGCATCCGGCAGCGCAGATCCGATCGCCCGAAATAATCACACCGCCATCATGCAAAGGCGTGTGCGGAAAAAAGATGGTGGAGAGCAGCTCGGCGCTCACCACACTGTTCATTTTGGTACCGGTGTCCTGAATGGCCCGGGTTCCGATTTCCCGTTCGATGGCAATGAGTGCACCGATTTTCCGTTTGGAGAGCAGTTTAACGCACTGCAGCAACGGCTCCACCAGATTCTTCTGGGTAGACATTCCATTGTTCCGCCAGGGCTGGCGGCCGAGCCGGGCCAGCACGCGGCGGATTTCCGGCTGAAAGATCACCACCACTGCCAGCGAGATATAGAGCATCAGTTTAGAGAGAATCCAGTTCAGTACATCCAGATGACTCACACTGGTAACGCCGTAAAGAACTGCAAACAGAATGATTAGGCCGGTAAGGATCGACGATCCTCGGGTACCTTTAAACAGCCGGAAAATAAAATAGAACAGCGATGCCAGAATGAATATCTCTATCCATCCAAGCACATCCGGTAGTTCAAAAGCATCCGTCCACTGCATTATAGATCACCTTCGCAAAGTGTATCCACGATGCGGCAGACATCGCAAGTGTCAATAACGTCATGAACCCTTAAAATATGCGCTCCGCACAGGGCCGACCACCCCGCAACCCCCAGACTTCCGGCCAAACGCTGCGCTGGATCCTCCCGGTTCAGCAGGTGGCCGATCAGACTTTTGCGCGATGCGCCGATGAGAACGGGGGCGGTTTTTCCAAACATTGGAATAGTACGCAGCAGTTCTAGATTATGTTCAACGGTCTTCCCGAACCCGATTCCCGGATCAATCATAATGCGGTCCGCATCAACTCCCCGTTCGGTGGCGTAGTCGATTCGGCTCTGGAGATAGTGCAGGATTTCCTGAACCGCATTTCCATAGTTAGGATCGTCCTGCATGGTTTTCGGCGAGCCTTTCATATGCATTAAAACGACACCGGCTTTGGATTCGGCCGCAACGCCAGCCATTTCAGGATCAGCCTCGAACGCAGATACATCGTTAATAATATCCGCACCCGCTTCCAATGCCTGGAAAGCGGTTTCGGCCTTCATAGTATCAATCGAAATCGGAACATCGGAATGAGCGCGGATCTTTCCAATGATTGGAACCGTGCGCAGGATCTCTTCCTTCACAGAAACGGGTTCCGCTCCCGGCCGCGTCGATTCGCCGCCGATATCAATCAGGTCTGCACCTTCGGCTGCCATCTGTAAAGCACGTTCAACGGCGGCCGATGGATCTGAAAAGTCTCCGCCGTCCGAAAAGGAGTCGGGAGTGGTATTCAGAATCCCCATCACTAGCGTGCGTTGGCCCAGCACGAGCGTACGGTCCTTGCATTTCCAGTTGTAGCGGCTGCGCGGGGTCACAGAGCCACCTCCAGTCCATCCCATGGGACCGTAACTGCAGTGCCGAGCTGAGCCTGCAGTTCGCTGTGCTCAGAGTTGTGGGTAATGTGGGTGATGAACGACTGCTTTGCTTTAATCAATTTGAGCTGTTCAGCACATTCCTGAATGGTGAAATGCGTAGGATGGGGTTTGGGCCGAAGGCCATCAAGAATCATAGCATCCAGATTTTCCAACAGTTGGAATGTGGTTTCCGGAATGCCGTTGCAATCCGGAATGTAGGCCATGCGCTTGCCGTCGCCCTCAATCAGAAAACCGTAAATTGTATCGGCTCCATGGGAGACGGGCAGGGGGGTCAGCTTGCACTCATCCACATAAACTGATTGGGTTAAGCCGGTAAACAGAACGCGCGGGACACTTTCGAAGCCATAACTGACCCGGTCGACATAATCATATTTCTTGCGCATTTGTTTGATTGTCCGAGGTGAACCGTAAACCGGAATATGCTCTTCCTGCATCGTGCTGAATCGGCGGACATCATCAAAACCGTAAATATGGTCGGCGTGTGGGTGCGTCAGAAAAACAGCATCCACCCGCTCGACGCCGAAGCGCAGTACCTGATCCCGAAAATCCGGCGGTGTGTCGAAAATCAGATGCCGATGTTCGGTAACCACATAAAGACTGCTGCGGCGGCGATAATTGCGGAGATCGGTGGAGGTGCAGACTTCGCAGGAGCATCCAATCATTGGAACGCCATGTGAGGTTCCGGTTCCTAAAAAAGTAAATTTCATATCAGGCAACCGTGCAGTGTCGGATGAGCGCAAGAGAACGCGGGAAAATAATATCGAACCGATCCGGCATTTTTTCACCGATGTCGGTCTCCGGTTTATAAGCCACATTCCGAAGCAGCAGATACTTTCCGGAATATTCCTGAAGCAGGCCGGCAAACTCGATTACCTCTTGATCCTTCAGCATTTCAACAATCACCTGCTTGCTTAGATATTTTTCCAGTACCGGTTCATAGCTATTCGGTACGGCATCGAGCAGGGTATCGCCAATTTCACCGGCTCGCTTGTCGGCTCCCGAAACTTTTCCCATCGGCGTGGCTTTTTTCATGGATCCGATCACCATGCTGAGGGATTGAGCAATGGCATCGCGCAAGGTATTGAATACGTTCCACAACCAGCGCCGCATGCGACGAAGCGCTGAGGGATTGGCAATCCGTTTAATCTCATTCTGCCAACGTTCATATTCTTTCGTACCTGATTCCGGCGGTGGCTGAAGAATAAGATGAATTCCATCGATTTCGGGAGAATAGAGCACATAGCTGGCCTTTCGGTATCCATTTACATCTTTTTTAGGCCGATCGAATACAAGTTCCATATTTTTCGGGTAGGCATTCAAACGTCCCCAAAGCCACTGGCCGGTTTGCATGCGGATGATGACCGGTTCCATATTGAAATATTTAAGACAGCGGTCGCGTTTACGCCGTGTTGCAATTGCAGTAATCGTGGCCGCCACAAAGAGCAGCGCCATTGGAAGCCAGAATTCGAGCATCAAAAATCTCCCCAAAATAAAACGTGATGGTTGAAAACAACCTCACGCAATTCAACACGGTATGGGGGCAAAAGAAAAGCCCCGTTTCAGGGAGTCAAACGGGGCCAGTCCGCTATGCGGCGTGTTCGTAGTAATGCGCGTCGCGCCAACACAACGGCAACGACTCTCCTGAGGGGAATACCAATTCCTCCTTCAGGAAGTTTTCCGGGCGCTGAATGATGTCCCCCGAATGCGACCGGGCACGAATGGTCGGCGAATTCGGATTAATCACATCAGGCAGGTCAATCACTTCGACCAAATCACCCGTTGGAGCGTGTTTCAGGAACATTTCATACCTCCTGGTTCTTATTTTCTTTCTGCCTTACACCAAGGTTCGACCCTTAGCGGAAGAAAGAGTTCAATTCAGAGGTAATTTATTTTGCACCGAAAACGGTGAAAAAATATCGATAGGTTTAAGCCTGCGCAGCAGAGTCGTTCCCCGCCTTTTTAAGCATAAACCACTTCATGGGGAGTCCAAGCGAAGCGGTAATCAGCCCCCGGCCCACAAAGAACATGCAGATTACGCCGATGGTAAACGAGGCAACAATCAGTTTGCCCAGACTGCGGATGCCGAAGCCGTTAATAAAGCCCGCAGCAATAGAAGAAATAATCATCCCGCAGGTGAGCAGCAGGTTCACGGCCGTGTCATACACAAAATGGCCGACCGTGTAAGAAGAGCTCTGTGCCTCTGCCGGATCCACCCCGAAGAAGCCGGCGACCAGGTTCAGCAGGCCGAAAATGGTTGTGAGCAAAAGCAGGGTAATCATCACATAGCCGCTGCTGAACAGGAACGCGGCAAATTTTGTGCGCTTCTGAATCGTTCGGGAAAGGAACAGTTTCTTGCCGTGCGCCATGAATGCGCGCATCACGCCATAAGCCCAGCGCATCTGCTGTCGGAAGAGATCGCCCGGTGTGTAAGGAACTTCACAGCGAATCCGGAGATCGCCCACATAAGCAATGCGCTTACCGGCCGTGATCACCCGTAGCGAATAGTCCACATCCTCGGTCAGAGCGCCCATGGTCCAGCCGCCCTGTTCCAGCAAATAGCTCTTTTTCACCAGCTCGCCCGAGCCGCAGAAAACACACTGGTTGGTAGCCGCTTTCAGGAAGGGCAGGATGACCGAGTGAATAATGTTCACAATGCCGGTGCCCATCAGGGTGCTGTGATTGTCATGCACATTCAGAATCCGCCAGGCCGCCTGGGCGCCCGCCAGCGTCGGATCTTTGATGACCGGAACCACCAGCCGCTTCAGAAAATCGCGCTTCGGCAGGAAGTCGGAATCCAGAATCAGCAGATAATCGCCCTTCGCCTTCGGCAGCATGACATTCAGATTGCCCGGCTTAAAGCCGACATTTTCGCCACGACGACTGATCTCCACTCGCGGGTTCGCTGCGGCAAACGCATCAATTTTAGCAGAAAGTTCCGGCTGGTTGCTGTCGTCACCGATCATGATCTGGAGTTTTTCAGCCGGATAATCAAAGTCCAGACAACGTGCCGCACAGTTCAGTGCCGCCAGTTCGTTGTAGGTCGGAATCTGAACTGTAACAGTCGGGTAGAGCGATTCATCCGCAATAATCTCCGGCTTATTCCGGAGACGTGCCAGACCCAGTGCAACGGCTGTTACAATAAAGTAGCCCAGCGAAAGCACAAAGGCGCCCATCAAAGCGATTTCGAAAATGGTTTTAACTACAGTATGGAAACCCATGATTTCCCCCCTGGTTTTTGTAAATCACACATGTTGCGTGAATTGACCGCGTTGTTTATAGGGATTTTACCCTGTTGGCAACCCCTCTCCGGCGATTATTTTGTGGTGAAGGTTAACAAATAACCGGCCATTAAATCCGACTTGTGCAGGATCCATCTCCTGAATCGAAACCCCTTTTTCCACCTCACCGTCCGGTGAACTGATGATAAATAGCGGAATATTTCCGCTAAAAAACGGCGCCCGCTTTTGCGGTCCGCCGTTTCCAGGGATTGGAACTATTTCGTAGCGATATGCAGCCAGTCCTGAATAACCGGGGAGAATTTAACCACCACCGGCGTGAAGACCACGCTGACCATCGTCATCAGCTTAATGAGAATATTAAGTGACGGGCCGGAAGTGTCCTTGCAGGGATCGCCGACGGTATCGCCAACCACTGCTGCGTGATGGGCATCGGATCCTTTGCCGCCGTGCGCGCCTTTTTCCACATACTTTTTGGCGTTATCCCACGCACCACCCGCATTATTTAACATGGTGGCCAGCACAAAGCCGGTCGTCAGGCCGCCCGCGAGCAGGCCCATCACACCGGGAACTCCGAGTACTAGACCGGTAACCACCGGAACAATGATCGCCAACAGGGAGGGAACCATCATTTCCCTCTGGGCGCCTTTGGTGGAGATGGCCACGCAGGAGGCATAGTCCGGCTTGCCGGTGCCTTCCATAATGCCGGGAATTTCTCGGAACTGGCGGCGAACTTCCTCCACCATGGCTCCGGCCGCGCGGCCGACCGCTTTCATGGTCATGGCGCAGAAAACAAAGGCCATCATTCCGCCGATAAACAACCCGCAGAGCAGGAGCGGATTCATAATGTGCAGTTCGTAGGAACGAACGAAATCCATAATCCCCGCATGCTCGGCCTGTTCCGCGGTAAATCCGGCAAACGATCCGTCGCCGGCCAGTTTGGCAATCCAGAGCTTCACTTCTTCAATATACGCAGCCAGCAAGGCCAGCGCGGTGAGAGCGGCCGAGCCGATCGCAAACCCTTTACCAGTGGCTGCGGTGGTATTTCCGAGCGAGTCGAGCGCGTCGGTACGTTCCCGCACTTCCGGCGGCAGATGCGCCATTTCGGCGTTGCCGCCCGCGTTGTCGGCAATCGGGCCATAGGCATCGGTAGCCAGTGTGATACCCAGCGTGGCGAGCATGCCGACCGCCGCAAAGCCGATGCCGTAAAGGCCCATCGACATATCTGAGAAGCCGTCTGCAAAGCCGAACGCCGCAATAATTGCGACCACAATCGTGATCACCGGAATACCGGCGGAATACATGCCCGTTGCCAGGCCGTCGATAATGGTCGTGGCCGGGCCCATCACTGCCTGATCCGCAATGCCCTGCGTCGGTTTATATTCATCCGAGGTGTAATATTCCGTGGCCTGGCCGATAATGACGCCCGCCGCCAATCCGGCCACCACTGAGCCTACGAGGCCCCAAGCGGGGATAATGCCGAACAGTTTCATGGCAACCAGCGCGATCACGATCATGACCGAGCTTCCCAGTGTTCCGGTCAGCAGGGCATTCAGGAGATTTTTCTGCGAAGCACCTTCTTTGCAGCGCACCATAAACATGCCGATGATGGAAAGTACGGTGCCGATCCCGGCCACGATCATCGGAGCGGTAACCAGTTTAATGGCATCCGCTTCGGTGCCGGTACCGTTCATAATCTTGTGTGCGCCCACGGCCGCGCCCAGCGCGGCGGTGGCGAGAATGGAGCCGCAGTAGGATTCATAGAGGTCGGCACCCATGCCGGCCACGTCGCCCACATTGTCACCCACGTTGTCCGCAATGGTCGCCGGGTTGCGCGGATCGTCTTCCGGAATGCCGGCTTCCACTTTACCCACCAGGTCAGCGCCCACATCGGCCGCCTTGGTATAGATCCCGCCGCCGACACGCGCAAACAGCGCCTGCGTGGAAGCGCCCATACCGAAGGTGATCATGGTGGTGGTAATATGAACCAGCTTTTCGGCCACGGTGCAGCCTTCGGGCACAATTTCCATGCCCAGGAAAGTGATGCCGGTCATCATATTTTCCGGTGAATAGATTTTATCGAGCACCAGATACCAGATGCAGATGTCAATCAGTCCGAAGCCGACCACCACCAAACCCATCACCGCACCGGAGCGGAATGCCACTTGCAAGCCGCGATTCAATCCTTCCGAGCAGCCCTGAGCCGTTCGGGAAGAGGCCGCGGTTGCCGTTTTCATTCCAATAAATCCGCAGAGACCCGAGAAAAAACCGCCCGTCAGAAAGGCGATCGGAACAAAAGGATTCTGAATGCCGATCAAGGCCAGAACCTGAAAAATAATTAGCAACACCACAAAAACGATGATTACCACTTTATACTGCCGGAACAGATAGGCCATCGCGCCTTCCCGGACGTGGCCCGCAATTTCAATCATGGTTTCATTGCCTTCGTTGGCTGCCATCATCTTTTTATAAAAGAAAACGGCAAAAAGCAGTGCGAAGACGGATGCGACCGGCGCGATCCACCACAGACTTGTAATAACAGACATAGTTCCCCCAATGGTTTATGCAGTAATACTATTTCGAACGATTTAGCAGAGAGTAGAGATCAAAGTCCGCCAACTCAAATGTAAAAAGGCGCATACTCTTGTAATATTTACGCAATAAGTTCCAATGGTTGGAATAGATTTAATGTGCTAGCTTCCAAATTATGGAAAACAAATCTTTTATCGAGTTGGTGAAGCATCGGACGAGTTGTCGGACGTATGATCCACGGCCGGTGCCGCGGGAGCATCTGGAATTGATGCTGGAGGCGGCGCGGCTCGCGCCGTCGGCCTGTAATAAACAGCCATGGCGTTTTGCAGTGGCCGAAAGTGCTGAGGTGCGCCAGCGGCTGGTGCAGGACACACTGCGGGTCGGCATTGAAATGAAGTGGGCCGGCAATGCCGGGGCCATTATTGCCATCGGGGTAGTGCGCAAGGGGATGGTGCATAAGGTCGGAACCAAGATTTCGGGGGTCGAGTATCCTCAGATGGATCTGGGGATTGCCGGCGAGCATCTGGTATTGCAGGCGGAAGAGCTGGGGCTGGGCACCTGCTGGATCGGATGGATTAAGCAGAAGCCGATCCGGGAAATTGTGGGATGGCCGAAGTCGATTGAACCGATGGGGTTGATCACGGTGGGATGGCCGGCTTCCAATGAACGGAAAACCCGGCCGCGTTATTCGATGGATGAAATTGTGAAGTGGGTCTAACGAAAGGGAAATCAGATGAGATCAGGGGTGATATCGGGGTTAATTTGTATAGCGGGGGTTGCTGTGGCAGTCGGAGGCGAATGGACGCAGTTCCGCGGACCGACGGGCGACGGACGTGTTTCAGAAACCACCAAACAGCTTCCGCTGAAGTGGAGCGAAACCGAAAATGTGGCGTGGAAAACGGCGATCCCTCATCTGGGATGGGCGACGCCGGTGGTGATGGATGGCCGGATCTGGTTGACGAGTGCAACAGAAGAGGGGAACGACTTCTATGCGTACTGCGTTGATGCTGCGTCCGGTAAAATCCTGCACGAGAAGAAGCTCTTCCATTGCAGTAAGCCAGAGCCGCTGGGTAACAGCGTCAATTGCTATGCTTCCCCGTCGCCGGCGATTGAGCCGGGCCGGGTGTATGTCCATTTCGGCAGCTATGGAACCGCGTGTCTCGATGCTGAAACTGAAAAGGTGATCTGGAAGCGCGATGATATGCCGTGCCGCCATTATCGCGGACCGGGCTCCTCGGCCATTCTGCACGATGACCTTCTGATCCTGACATTCGACGGCGTGGACCAGCAGTATATTACCGCGCTCAATAAAAAAACAGGGAAGACCGTTTGGCGGACCGATCGGACCACCAAGTGGAACGATCTGGGGCCCGATGGCAAACCGAAGCGGGAAGGGGACTTCCGCAAAGGGTATACGACACCGCTCGTGATCGAGGTCGACGGAAAGCCGCGGCTGATCAGTCCGGGTTCCTCCTCCATCTTTGCCTATGAACCTGATACAGGAAAAGAAATCTGGAAAGTGGCCACGCCTGGGCACACGGCTTCGGTGAGTCCCGTTTTCGATAAAGGGCTGTTGCTGGTCACAACCGGGAATGGAAAAACTGAAATGCTGGGCATTCGTCCGGACGGAAAAGGGGATGTTTCAAAAACGCATATTGAGTGGCGCTTTAAAAGTAAAGATGTGCCAACCACCCCGTCGCCGGTGGCTGCCAACGGGTTGCTCTTCATGCTGGGGAACCGGGGAGCGGTGACCTGCCTTGATGCCGCGACCGGTGCACAGATCTGGCGCGAGCGCATCGGCGGAAATTATCAGAGCTCTCCGATTGTGTTCGATGGCCGGATTTACTGCTTCAGCGTGAATGGTAAATCCACGGTTCTGCGCGCCGGCCGGACCTTCGAACAGCTGGCGGAAAATCAGCTGGACGACGGTTTCATGGCCTCGCCGGCGGTGGATGGCAGCGCCCTGATCCTGCGCACAAAAACCCATCTCTACCGGATTGAAAAATAAAAGCTGACCGACTGAAGTCAAAAAATCTCGTTACGTTCGGGGCTTGTTCCTCTGCTTGCGTTTCCGGATAGTGCGCGCATGGAATTTTCACGAGTAATGGATGTGTTGGTAATCTGCGTTCCGGTATTTGCCGTGTTGGGGCTCGGTAAACTGTTGGGCCTGAAGGGGAAAATTAAGGAAGAGCACTGCCAGTTTATCAACTGGTTGGTGTATACGTTTTCATTGCCGTCTTTGATTTTCAACGAAGTGGCGAAGCAGCGCTTTGACATGTTTCTGGATCCGGCAGTGGTGGTGATGCCGCTGATCGGCCTGTTGATTGTTGTTTTGCTGACGATGGCGATTGCAAAGGTGAATGGATTTAAGGGCGGCTTTGCTGCATCGTTCGTTTATGGAACCTATTGGGCGAATGCCACCTATATCGGGCTGCCGCTCTGCCAGAATGCATTTGGATCTCCGGGACTGGCCAAGGCGGCCATTTATAACGGATTCGTTCTGCCGTTTTTTATTCTGATCGGCTATCTGCTGATCGGATTCTATGGGGCGGGTACCGGCGATCAGCGCATGGGTGCCCGAATCAAGAAGGCCTTTCTGAATCCGGTTCTGCTCTCGGCAGTCGCCGGGGTCGGTGTTGCGCTGATTGCGGAGCAGTTCCGAACCGAGGAGGGCGGATTGAATCTTCCAATGCCTGTTATTGCTTCGGCTACGCTGTTTGGATCCTTCCTGAAAATGATCGGGGGCATGGGATTGCCCCTGGCACTGCTCTCCATCGGTGCTTCACTCAAATGGGAACAGACCAGATCTCATCTGGGGGCCCTGTCGTGGTCGGTTGGCTGCAAGCTGTTGCTCACTCCGTTGATTACATTGGTGCTCATACGGAGTTTCTGTCCGGGAGCGAGCGCAGTGGCTCTGGGCGTGACAACCATTCTGGCAGGTACCCCGAGTGCGGTCGCGATGTATGTGATCAGCTGTCAGGTCGGGGTGGAGCGCGGATTTGTTTCGTCGATGCTGGTTATCAGCACCGCACTGAGTGTAATTACGATCCCGATCTGGGTTTATGTTGTAACAGGAATGTAGTGCGGTTATTCGCCTTCGGTTTTGATCGGCAGGTCAATGCAATAGAATTCCGGCGTGGTTGCGTTGTCCCATTGAAAGACAAGATGGCCCGAATATACGGTTACAAAATCCCCGCTTGCTGTAAGCAGATCGCAGGCAGATGCATCCGGCATTTTTCCGGTTCGCACGCCAATGGAAATCATATCGCGAGCAAAAGGGCGCATTTCCGCGGGAATAACCAGTTCGGTTAAATCCTGATTCACCGCTTCATCTTCCCGGTATCCATACAGGCGGATGGATGCTTCATTCCATAGGAAAATTTTACAAAATGCATTATAGCCCTGTACGGCCAGATCCGGGTTGGCTTCGATGACATCCATAAATGATTCGCGTGTCGGAAACCCATCGCCTTCCGCTTTTTTACACAGCTCATTAATAATTGTTTTTGCATCCTGAAATGAATAATCCGCCATAAACCCCAACTCCTCATACATTTCGTATTTGTAGCCTACCTTAAAGAGAAGAGTCAAAAACTTTCATTCCCTTAAGTGTTGTGCAGAACTGTTTGATATTACCTCTAGGATTTTCCCTGTCGGAATGCGCGCGGAGATTCTCCCAGAATACGGCGGAATTGACGCGTGAAATAGTTGCTGTCGTTAAAGCCGACCTCGAGGGCAATTTCAGTGATAGTAAGGTCGGTGTTGCGCAGCATTTCCATTGCTTTCTGAATGCGCAGGCGGACCAGATATTCAATCGGGGTCTGACCGGTGGCTTTGCGGAAAACGCGCATTAAATTGCTGCGCGACATGTGGGCAATATCCAACAGGTCTTCCAGTTTCCAATCTCTGGAAAAATCATTTTCCAACGCACCGATCACATTACCGACCCTTAAAAGTGCATGGGCTTCTGTCGTATCCGAATCGGTGTAAGCTCTGGATAGATACACCATCAGTTCCATCAATTTAGCCCGCAGTGCCACTTCGCGCCCTGGAATATCGTCCAAACACTCCTTTTCCATCTCTTCCGAGAGTCGTTCCACACGAGCCAGCGGTACGCGTTTCAAGTGCAGGCGGCTCGCAAAACGGTGCTGGCGGCGGTAGGCGGGCTCCAGCATGAACATGGCGCAATAGCCCGGCATACGGCGAAGTTCATTTTCGGGGAGGGCGATTTTTTCCGGATCATACATAATGTTGATCAGGTCGAGTCTCTCCCGCTCATAGAAATAATGGCGCTGATGACCCTGCAGCAGAAAGACATCACCAGCCGTTACGGGAAATGCATTGCCTTCCAGCATATGCATGGCTCTTCCCTGGGTAACAATCACAAGTTCACAGAAGTCGTGGCTATGCTCCACTTCGGTAAGATCGTGCGGGTGGGAAGGGGAATGCTCCGAGTCTGAATGCACCCGGAGAACGGCAAGCGGGAAGCCTGTAAGGCCAAAATAATGAATTCCATCTGCAATAGTTGATCTCATAACGTGAGATTATAGTGCTTGTATTTGGGAACATATTCAAGGCGCATGTTTTTAGAATTTGGAACAGTGCACCATCGAATTTTAGCGAGGAGTACACAATGAGTTATTTACTAGGCATAGATATTGGCAGTTCTTCAGTGAAGGCATCGCTGCTGGATATTGAAACCGGAAAATGCGCCGGCGACGCGCACTATCCGAAAACGGAACAGATTATTGAATCGCCCGAGCCCGGTTTTGCAGAACAGGATCCGCAGTGTTGGTACGACACGGCAAAACAGTCGATTGCCGATGCCATGGCGGAAGCCGGTGCAAAACCGGAAGAGGTGAAAGCGATTGGTATTGCCTATCAGATGCACGGTCTGGTTTGTGTGGATAAAGACCAGAACGTCCTGCGTCCATCGATTATCTGGTGCGATTCCCGGGCCGTTCCCTACGGAGAGGAAGCATTTGAAACACTCGGTTCAGAACAGTGCCTAAGCCACCTCATGAATTCCCCCGGCAATTTCACGGCGGCGAAACTGGCCTGGGTGAAAGATCATCAGCCCGAGCTCTATGCGAAGATCGATAAGATCATGCTGCCCGGCGATTGGATGGCCATGAAGCTGACCGGCGAAGCCACCACGACGGCCTCCGGCCTGTCCGAAGGTATG
The DNA here is from genome assembly GCA_029432775.1 of Pontiellaceae bacterium B12227. Classification (GTDB taxonomy): domain Bacteria; phylum Verrucomicrobiota; class Kiritimatiellia; order Kiritimatiellales; family Pontiellaceae; genus Pontiella. Next base: position 275,615 of record JAROAZ010000002.1, read on the forward strand.
CTATGGGATTTTCAGGATGAAGCGCCAGCGAAATTCCTGATGGACCATTGGGGATTCGATCAGGATCTGCTCGCGAAAATTGTTCCAACCTTTGGAACCCAGGGCGTGGTTTCTGCGGCCGCCGCCGAAGATTTAGGGTTGCTCGCCGGCACGCCGGTTTCCTACCGCGGCGGCGACCAGCCGAACAACGCGCTTTCGCTTAACGTATTAAATCCCGGCGAGATCGCCGCAACGGCCGGCACCTCCGGTGTTGTATACGGCGTGACCGACGTGAAAAAATATGACCCGCAATCGCGCGTTAACACCTTTGCCCACGTCAACCACAGTGCTGAAGATCCGCGTCTGGGCGTGCTGCTCTGCATCAACGGCACCTCCAGCTTCATCGCCTGGTTGAAGCGTGCACTCGACAACATTTCCTATAAGGAAATGGATGAGATCATTGAAGATATTCCGGTCGGCTCCGAAGGCCTCATTGCTCTGCCGTTTGGTAATGGTGCGGAGCGCGTTCTCGGCAACAAAGAAATCGGTGCGCAGTATGCGAACATCGATTTCAAACGCCACACCCGTGCGCACATGTGCCGGGCGCTGCAGGAAGGTGTGGTCTTTTCGTTCATCTATGGAATGGAAGTGATGGCCGAAGCAGGGATTGAGCTGAAAACGATTCGCGCCGGTTTTGCCAACATGTTTATGAGCGATGTCTTCTGCCAAACGCTGGCTGGCGTCAGCGGTGCAACGATTGAACTCTACAAAACCGACGGGGCGCTTGGTGCGGCCCGCGGTGCCGGTTATGGCGCAGGTGTTTTCCAATCATTGGAAGAAGCCTTTGCCAATCTGGAACTCAAGAAGAAAGTTGAGCCACAGGAAGGGAACTACAAAGAAGCCTATTCCGCGTGGAAAGCACATTTGGAGAAAGTTTTAAGTAATTAAGTGGTTAAGTTTTAAGTCGAGTGCTCCGGGCAATAGGGCTTAGCACTTAACAACTGAAAACTTAACACTGTTTTAACCACAGGAGATAAATCATGAGTATTGTAACTGGTAACACGGAATATTTTCCAGGCATTGGAAAAATTGGATTCGAAGGCCGCGAAAGCGACAACCCGCTGGCATTCAAATGGTATGATGAAAACGCTATGGTCGGCGGCAAGTCCATGAAGGAAACCCTTCGTTTTGCCATTGCTTACTGGCACACGTTCTGCGGAACCGGCGGCGATCCGTTCGGCGGCGGCACACACGCATTTCCCTGGTTCGACGGCGCCGATGCCGATACCCGTGCAAAAAACAAAATGGACGCGGCCTTCGAATTCTTCACGAAGATCGGTGCTCCGTACTACTGCTTCCACGATATGGACATCGTTGAAGAAGGCGCTAACTTTGCAGAGACCGCCAAGCGGCTGGAAACCATCGTTGACTACGCAAAAGAAAAGCAGGCGGCTTCCGGCATGAAACTGCTGTGGGGAACCGCTAACCTGTTCTCAAATCCGCGCTACATGAATGGTGCCGGCACCAACCCGGATTTCGGCACACTGGCCTATGCCGGTGCACAGCTGAAAAATGCCATCGACGCTACCATCGCACTCGGCGGCGAAAACTATGTCTTCTGGGGCGGACGCGAAGGTTACATGAGCCTGCTTAATACCAACATGAAGCAGGAGCTCGATAACTTCGGTAAATTCCTGACCATGGCGCGCGACTATGCCCGTGCAAACGGATTCACCGGTAACTTCCTCATTGAGCCGAAGCCGATGGAACCAAGCAAGCACCAGTATGACTTCGACGCGGCTACCGTGGTTGGATTCCTGAATGCACACGGCCTGCAGGACGACTTTAAACTGAATATCGAAGTCAACCACGCGACCCTCGCGCAGCACACCTTCCAGCACGACCTTCAGGTTGCGGCCGACAACAACATGCTCGGCAGCATCGATGCCAACCGCGGCGACTACCAGAACGGCTGGGACACCGACGAGTTCCCGGTCAGCATCCGCGAAACCGTGGAAGCCATGCTCGTGATCCTCGAAGCCGGCGGCCTGCAGGGCGGCGGAACCAACTTCGATGCGAAGATTCGTCGTAACTCCACCGACATGGAAGATATCTTCATTGCCCACGTCAGCGGAATGGACACCTTTGCCCGTGCACTTGTTGTTGCGGACAATATGCTGACCAACTCGCCTTATAAGAAGATGCGTGCGGATCGTTACGCAACCTTCGGCGAAGGCAAAGGCGCAGAATTTGCAGCTGGCAAAATGACGCTTGAAGAACTCGCGGGTATCGGTGCGGCAGGCGGCGAAATTGCTCCGATCAGCGGCAAGCAGGAGCTCTACGAAGCTATGATCAATCAGTACATCTAAAATTGGTTGTTTCAAAAAGGGATACCCATGTGGTATCCCTTTTTTACTATTTAGTTTGTTAGTCCTGTTAACATATTAAGGAGAGAGCGTATGTCTCATAAGGATGATTCAACCAACATGGGTTTTGTGATCCTGATCAGTGTTGTTGCCACGATCGGCGGCTTCCTGTTCGGATTCGACAGCGGGGTGATTAACGGAACCGTCGATGGGTTGAGAACCGCATTCGACCTGACTGCGGCGGAACTGGGTTCAAGCGTGGCCTCCATGCTGCTGGGCTGTGCAGTCGGTGCCTTTTTTGCCGGCACGCTGGCAGATAAGCTGGGGCGGCGGACGATTCTAATTGTGGCAGCTGTCTTCTTCTCCGTCAGTGCCTGGGGTTCAGGTATTGCAAATGGGGTTAATGAATTTATTGTTTACCGTATTCTCGGCGGCCTGGCTGTCGGAGCGGCTTCGGTTCTGGCACCGGCGTATATCAGTGAGGTCACGCCGGCCCGTTTCCGCGGTGCAATGACCACCATTCAGCAGATCGCCATTATTACCGGTCTGTTCCTGGCCTTTTTGAGCAATTATATGATTGCCGGAAAAGCGGGGGGATCCACATTGGAATTTGCCATGGGCTTCGAAGCCTGGCGCTGGATGTTCTGGATTGAACTCGCGCCGGCAGTAACCTTTTTCTTTGCATTGCTTTTCATTCCGGAAAGTCCGCGCTTCCTGGTCGCCAGCGGCAAAAAAGATAAGGCCCTGACTGTACTCACCAAGTTGATGGGTGAAGAAGCTCAGGCTAAACTTACTGAAATTGATGCTTCGCTTTCTGCTGACCATCACAAACCGAGCCTGAAAGATATTGTCGACAAGAAATTCGGTATTCGCCCGCTGGTCTGGGTGGGTATCGGACTGGCTGTCTTCCAGCAGCTCGTCGGTATTAATGTAATTTTCTACTATGGTGCCGTACTCTGGCAGTCCGTCGGCTTTAATGAGGCGGATGCCCTGTTGATTAATGTAATCAGTGGAGGGGTGAGTATTGGAGCATGTATTGCCACTGTTCTGCTCGTTGATAAAATTGGACGCAAGCCGCTGCTTTGGGGTGGTTCCATTGGCATGACGGTTACGTTGGGTATTATGGCAACGGTCTTCTTGCGCGCTTCAGTTGGCGATGATGGGAATCTGGCTCTTACCGGTGCGGCTGGTCCCATTGCTCTGGTTGCTGCAAATCTCTATGTCATTTTCTTTAATATGTCCTGGGGTCCTGTGATGTGGGTCATGCTGGGCGAAATGTTCCCGAACCAGATCCGTGGTTCCGGTCTTGCGGTTGCCGGTTTAGCCCAATGGGGAGCGAACTGGCTGGTCACAATCACCTTCCCGATTCTCCTTGCGGGTATTGGGCTGGGTGGCGCATACGGGCTGTATGGCTTCTTCGCTCTGATCTCCGTATTCTTCGTTTTGAAATTCGTTCATGAAACCAAAGGCGTTGAGTTGGAAGACATGAAAGGCTAAGCCGAACTTCCAATCATTGGAAAATGGAAAACGCGTCTGGAAACGGGCGCGTTTTTTGCATCCCGGGGAACTATTTCCGGGTTTCGATGAAGGCATCCCACAGGGGACGGTCGATGTGCACAGCCAGCAGGGTGTCGGGACGGAGGCCGTAATATTCGGAGAGATAGGCATCCGGATCAGCTTCAAAATCCGCCGGTGTAATAATAATCGAAGGTTTAATCCGGCCGGGCACTTCCCGGGCATAGGTCCAGTATCCAATGTTCGGAAACTTCCGCAGGTAGAAGGGCAGGGGCCAGGTGGAATCCGGCTTCGCGATCACCTGAATATACATTTTGTTTCCGTCCGGGCTCACGGCTTCCAGTTCGTGAATGCGCTTAACGAGGTTCTTAAAATCGGGCGATGTGTGCGCGTAGACATAAGGATTCCGATAATCGGCGGCATAGCGGAAAACCGTTCGCTGGGCCAGGCGATAGGTGGTGAACACCGGAATGGCCAGCGCCGCAACAAGAGCCATGCGGACGATCAAGGCGGTTTTACGGTTGGTTATGTTTCCGCTGCATCCGGCGAATAGACTCGCAACGCCGATCGCGGCAAGCAGAATCCAGCCATGCAGGAAAGAGAGAATACACCAGGGTGTTTTATACGAGAGTACGGAATAGGCCGTCATCAGCAACAACGTATAGAACATCAGAAAACGGGCCAGGCCGAGATCGCAGTTGCCCGGAATTTTTTTCAGGACGATGGCGCCGCATCCAACAAGCCCGAGCCCGAAAGCGAGTCCTTCGCTCCAGCGCGGGCCGCCGTCGAACCGGTAGACCGTGAGTATGCGCAGGAAATAATTCCACGGCTGAACATGGTCGGTTTCGATACCCGAACCGCGGGACACATAGCCTTTAAAGGCCAGAATCGATTCCAGCGGGCCGTCCATATTGGTGAAGAACGAGGAAAAGAGCACGAAAGCAATCACGCCCGCAAAAAGCAACGCGAGCCCGATGTTCTTGAGCGGAAAGTGTCTGATGTGCGCAAGAAAGGCACAGATGATAATCGAGCCGATCATGGCGGCATAGCTGATGACCGCGGTTTCCTTGGTGGCAAACATGAGGCCGAGTGCCACACCGCACAGCATGGCCCAGCGCCGGGAACCGCTTTGAACGGAGAGCCAGCCGGATCCAATTGCCAGCAGCGTGAATGCCACGAGCAGGATCTCCTGAATATAGAACCGGCTGTAGTAGGCCATCGCCGGGGAAATGGCTGTGAGCAAAGCCGTAATCAGAACCGCAATGCATCCAATGCCGCTGCGCAGCAGGGGAATGAGCAGCATCAACAGCATTCCGAAAATGACGGGGATGATGCGGTAGGTAAACTCCGAGGTCTCAGCAAAGGTTTTAACGCCGGTCAGTTTGGCAATCGGGAGGGTCAGATAGTAGAGCGTCGGACCGTGATGGTCGTCTGCATCATAGTTGTAGGTTCCCTCTTCCAGCAGAATGCCGAAGCGGTAGGCCTGGTTGGCTTCGTCGTGATGCAAAGGGCGATCTGCCAGTTTCGGGACGCGCAGCATCAGACCGGCAAAGAGGATCAGCAGAAAGGCGATGGGCATCCACTTGTTCATGGGAGAAAGATAATCCTTTTCCAACGATTGGAAATAAAAAACCCGGAGGCGTTATGCCATCCGGGTTTTATCAGAACGCTGGTTCGGGCTTACTTGCCGAACACTTCAACTTCGATGTAGTGGTTCATGTCGGAACCGGTAGAGCCGTTGGAATACAGACGGATGAACTGTCCTTTAATACCCTTGGCATCAACCAGTTTACCTTTGTTGGTTTCAACGTATTCTTTGTCTTTACCCACACCCAGACCGGCGGAGTTGTCGTGGTCGTTGTTGAAAACCGTCTGAACGTTTTCAATGAAGTCCGCATCGTCCGCAACCTGAATGATTACATCACGATAAGCGCGGCCCTGTGCGTGGTAGTGCCACAGAGCAACCGCAAAGATATCTTTCTTGGCGCCGAGATCGATCTGTACCCACTGTACGCCCGGGCCGAGTTCCACGTAGGAACCGTCCGCGCCGTCTTTGTCGCCATCGGTCACATATTCAAGTTCACCGATCACCGGGAAGTCGTCAGAGCTGGTGACTTCTTTTTCAGCTGCAACATTGGTGGTGCCTTTGGGAACCATGATTTCCGGAATAACGGCCTTCCGTTCCAGATTCGGGGTTTTGATACTCTTCGGCGTACCCGCAAAAAGCGGCTTTGGCAGCTCGAGTTCAAGTTTTTCCATTTCTTCGGCAACGGCTGTGCCTGCGAATACCGCTGCGAGTGCGGCAACTGTTACGAGTTTCAATTGATATTTCATCTTTTAGTTTCTCCATTAAAAGGGGGGTAATCTACACCGCCCGTGTTTTGGTGTCTTGTACATAAAACGCTTTCGCTCGCACATTTCAGACACCGATTTTTATTAATGATTTGTCCTGTTTCACCACAAAAGCGGTAATTTCGGGGTTTTCTCTGCAGAGCACTTCAATCTTTTCCGGAGGCATCATCATAAAGGCCGTGGAAAGCGCGTCCGATGCCGCCGCCGATGGATGAACCGCCCACGCAGCCAGATGCCGCTGTGCCGGTTTCCCCGTCTTTGGATTCACAATATGGTCGCCCTTCACTTCGGTTCCCGAGCCGCTGAGTGCCTGATCTTCGAGCTTCAGCTGGGTGAGGCCCACCTTTTCGCCCCACGGACCGCCCACGCCGATATCCCATTTTTTACCGAGCGCCAGCACCGTGCTGGTTCCGCCGTTGATGACCGCCTTCTCAATATCCCAGTCGGCCAGAATGTCTTTCGCCAGATCGATGGCATAGCCTTTACCGATACCGCCCAGATTCACTTCGCCCTTGCCATCTTTTTTCCAGCCGATGGAAAAATTGGCACGGTCGATTTCCAACCATTGGAAACCCGTTCCGAGGGTGGGATCAAACAGGCCGCCCGAAACGGTGTGAGCCCAGACCGCTCGTTCAAGACACTCGATCGCTTCAAGCGTCACCCGGACCGATTCGCCGGGCTTCAGCAGATTCACCTGCCCGATGTCGCTGCCGGGATCATACTTATTCAGCAGATCATTGATCCGGTCAATTTCGCGGAACACCGCGCCCGCCGCCTGACGGGCATACTCCTGCTCCACGCCCTCAATGATCACCTCAAACAAGGTGGTCATCGCTTCATACGTAAAACTGTGATTCGGGAGCGTCATAAGCAAAATGATTCAGAGCAAAATGATTAACTTTGCTACGGGAACCTGTTTAGAGAGTTTTGTGTTCATTTGGACAACGTGCGGAATTCGATATTATGATGGTTCAGGTTGATCCATTGGACGGATTTTAGATTAGTGTGTGAAAGGAATCGGAGCAGATCCTTTTTGTAGTAGTTAATGTTTTTCGTTGTAGCTGTAATTTTGAATGCTGTGCCCTCGCTGAGCATACGAACGTTCTGAGTTCCAAGTACGTTGCCTCCGGAAATGACTTCGACGGGCGTTAAGATCCTTTCAGGTCCGCCGAGGAAATGTGTCACGGCATCCGTGTATAAAGTCGTATCAAGGAATGCTCCCCAGTCGCCAAGCAAAGCCAGCATCACTCCCTTAAGCTGTTGCGAGCTTGCGCCCAGGTTCTCCCATTCAGAATCTTTAATTGTTAGACGTCTTCGTTTTTCAAAAGTGAGGTTGGTGGAAACAAATTCATGTTGAAGAGACTGCGATCTGAAATTCAGAAGCGTGCCATGGAAGAGGTCGAGCAACATGAGATAGTGCAGGAGTTGCTTCCTATGGTTCTCGTTAAACGCGTCCACCGTTTTTGTCTCGTAGACAATGCCGTTTCCCACAAGTAAATCGACAAAGTAGCTTTTGGAATATTCTTTGTATGAAACCAAAATCTCAATTTCAGTGGTACTGGTTGGCATTCCATTCGCGAGACATGCAGCATGCAGGGCATTCTGGTAGATCTTTTCATGGCAAAAGCGACCCAGTTCACTATGAACACGAAAAGCCAAACCCATAACTTTTTCATTGGTCAGATGAAAATCAGTTTGGCTAACGTGTTCTATAGGAACTTTAGTCTGAACAGGCATCCTGAGTAATCATTTTGCTCTTAATCATTTTGCTTCTTTTTAGCGGAGAAGCATCCCATGACGGCGGCGATGATGCTGACGACCGCGGCGCAACGGTGAACCACAATAGCAACATGCTGACCGTGTGTTCCGAGAAGCGGGAACATGGCAATCAGTACGCTTAGGATCAGCACAATTGCGCTGACCAGTAGCACCCAGAACCAGAAGCCGCCGTTCTTCGCTTTCAGAATCGCATAGACCAGCATGGCCAGGGCATAAAGTGCGCCGAAGCCGACATGGCTCAGCAGCGGGAAGCCGCCGAGCGCCGGTTTAATCGGCCAGCCGAAAAGGAAGCCGGTAATGATCAGAACCAGCATGGAAGCCATCAGAACCACTTTAACCGGATGAACCGGGAAATCCTTTTCTTCAAGCTTAGTGACCATTTTGTAGATGACCGGCAGTCCCACTGCGAGGCCGATCAGAATCAGGAGCAATGAAATGTTGCCGAGGAAGCACTTGAACATTTTGCGCACCGTGAATGTGGTTCCGAACAGCTTGTTAAAGCTGCTGTTTACTTCCTGGAACTCATGCATTGGAACCGACTTGGCTTTTTCTGTGAGCAGCGGACCGGTGGCGGTCACGGTGCCGAACAGGAACGCGGAGTCGGACGAGTGGCATTCCTGACAGGCTTTTGCGCCGAGCGACTGCGCGGTGCCGCGCACATCATGCCCGATCGCCCACGAAACGGGTTCCGCCGCTTCATGGTCGGAATCCGTTAAGGTATCGCCGGAGAGGTCAAACTTCCGACCATTGGAAATGTAGCTTGCGCCGTTGCCCAGCTTTTTGAGCATCATCACAACCTGCTCTTCGTTGAAGGCCTTGGTGCTGCCGACGGTGTCGGTCACGGCCTGTTCAACAAAACCCGGGATGAGGTGTTTTCCATCGGCAGTGTACCAGCCGGAGGCCAGCGTGGAGTTCGTTCCGACCACATAGCCGTCGGCATCCACGGTGAACTTACGACCTTCCGTCACGAGAATAACGTCCAGCGGTTTGAGCGCATCCATGATGCCGATAATGATGCCTTCGGTATCGTAGTCGATCTCTTCGGCATTCACATCAAACACCGGAATCGAGGAAACCACGTTAGTTTCCGTTTTCCAGGCCCAGGAAACTTTGAGGTCGGAGGTGCCAACCACATCGAGCCCGCCGTCCATGTTCAGGGCATAAACTTTACTGCAGGCAATAAAGACGGGTTCGCCCAGTGCGCCTTCGGCATTACCGAAGCTGGAGAGCACGGCACCGATCTGCTGCGGAGCGTCCAGAATGCCGACGGCCGCTTCAGCCACGGCTTCTTCGGCAAGCGGGTTGCCTTCCGAATCTGCCCAGAACGCCGGCCACATCATGCGGCGGGGTTCAATTTTTCCTTCGTCGTTGCGCACATAAACCGGCTCAACAATGAACGGCGATTCGGTGTACCACTGCGCCCGGCCATAGATGCCGAGTTTGTTAGCGCGGGACGTGCGGACCACCTGCGGTTCGTCGCCCGGCTTAAGGCCGGAGTGACACGCGGTACAGGTCAGCTCTTCAAAGTGAATCGGCGGAAGCCCTTTATGATGAGCAACCGGGGCACCGGCCTGACCGGCAATTTCGCCTTCTTCGGTGTGACAGGCTGCGCAGCTCATCGTTTCGGTGGTACCGCGCAGGATCTGATGATCTTCGCCGTTGCGGTGACAATCCACACAGGAGAGGCCGGCCGCGGCGTGCACGTCGCCAGGCACATCCATACGCTGCGCCGTAACCGGGTGCGAGGAGTGGCACTGCACGCAGTTTTTATCCTGCGGGCGGCCGATGTCGAACCACATGTAGTGCTTGGAATCAAACAGGGTGGCGTCGTAGTCAACGGATGGCGGAACACGATAGACGTGGTCGTCCAGGCTGCCGCCCATATACATGTCCCACCAATCGGGCATGCGCGAGGCCATGCCGCCTACTTCGCCCATGCCGGCTGCCGCAGAGGCCGCCCAGCGGAAGTTTTCGCGGGCAACCTGTTTGGCCCACTCGCTCATATCCTGTTTATGCGACTGGTTGTGGCAGGCTAAACAATTCATTTCCAGGCCGCCGGAAATTTCCCAGCGTGCGTCCGGGTCGGCATTCCGATCTTCCGGATCGCTGATGGACCCGCCCGGCAGATGGCTGCCGAACTGTTTCGTGAATTCCCAGTCGGAAAGGTTCATGCGTTCGGCCGGAACCTGAACGCCGGTCTTTTCGTCGACCACGATCCAGGGTTCAGTCGGACGGCCCTGTCCGGTGCCTTTAAAGTGCGTGCCGCCATGAATTTCTTCATAGTCGTGGCACGCGCCGCAGGTCATTTTAGCCGAAAACGGCATCGAGTCCGGAACAGAAGAGACGATCTTGGTTCCGTCTTCAGCCGTCAGCGGAATGCGGTGAACGGGGGTGGTTCGTGAACCGTCGAAGTGGGAGGCGGAAGCGACGAGCGAGATGCTCATGCCTAGCGCGATGCCCAACAATTGCCGATTGCCGATAGCTGATTGCCGTGTTGCGGAATGGCTGTTCAGTCGGACATCGGAAATCTTAAATCGGCAATTCGAAAAAAGATTTATCTTTTTCATACGTGGAAGTCCGATTTTTTGAATTCAATTTTCTGGCCGGTAGCAACGGCGCGGTTCACGGCCAATACCGCCACACAGGTTTCATAGCCTGTTTCGCCCGGGCAGTTAAGTTCGGTGCCGTAGCGGATGGCGTTGAAAAAGTTTTCCAGATGCGGCTGATGGGCCGGTTTGGTCATATCGACCGGAAGGGGCCAGGACGCCGCCGCAGCGGTCACGCGAACGTCGACCGCTACATTCTTCGTGGACGCTTTCTTGATCGGCGTGGCTTTCTGTTTGATCAGTCCTTTTGCGGCAAAGGCGTCCCATTCCGGGGCGTGGGCCTCGCGATAGGCCGCGTTGCCCTGAGCGGGAACCTCGGCAATGTCGATGTAGCCGTTGGTTCCGCGGAACGCTTCAGAAAAGCCGCCACGACCGGTTGTGGTCTGGGTTTCGTAGAACGCCCGGGCAGTGCCTTCAGGAGTATCATATTCGTAGATACACATCACGTTGTCGTACCACTCACGATGATCGTAGAAGTCGGTTCCACCGGATGCGATGACGGATTTCGGGTTGTTTTCCCAAACCCATTCGAACAGGTCGATCTGATGCGAGCCCAGGTCGACGATCGGGCCGCCGCCGTATTTTTTGTACCAGCGCCAGTTACGGAACTCCTGCATGGAGTTGTAGCCATACTTATCCAGCGTAGCGGCATCCATTTCAAACTTCTTCGGGAAACCAATGTCGTCGGCTTTCGCGCGGTTCCACTGGGCGGTGGCCGTGGTGACGGAACCGAGCAGCTTTTCCTGATGGATCAGGGTTTCAATCGCGTGGATATAACGCGGGTTGGAACGGCGCTGATGGCCGATCTGCAACAGCTGGCCCGTCGCTTTCGAGGTCTGAACCATGGTGGCCGCTTTGGCGAGCGAGTTGCTCATTTCCTTTTCGGAATAGACGTGCAGGCCGGCTTCCATGCAGGCGTTTGCATGTTCGGCGTGCATCCAGTCGGGGGAGGCCACCACAACCGCATCGAGTTCATCTTTGTGAGCCGCGATCAGTTCCTTATAGTCTTCGTAGATTTTGATGTCGTGGCCATACTTTTTGATGACGTTGCCGGTATACTTCTGGGAGTATTCCCAAATGTCGCAGACCGCTTTAAAGCGGATGCCCGGAATGCGCAGGCAGGATTCCGTCAGAATACGGCCCTGAGCGCCGGCGCCGATGAGGGCAATGTTCAGCTGATCCGGATTTTTCCGTGCCGAAAGTTCGGCATTTTCAATGGCGCGCGCTTTCATCGCCGCCAACATCGTGCCTGCAACCGCTGCAGACTGCATGAATTGGTTTCGTTTCATTTCCATCATCAATCCCCTGGATAATTTGTGTAACAAGTTAACAAATTGTGTTTCTACTGGCATTTTGTGCCGAAAACAACAAAAAACAACCGATGATTCCACCCACTGGAAGCAGTACATTTCTTGTATTTATGCCGTGCAACTTATACACGTTTCTAGCGAAAGTCTTGTAGAATCAACGCCAGGAATTGTACGAAATGGACAAACTCTGTGTAAAGAATCCGGGGTCGGAATCAACCAAGAGTCAGATGATCAGCTCGGGAGTTTGTGCGTCTGCGCGAGGTTCTTTGCTTACGCCTTTTCCAGAGTAACAGACCTGCACCTGATCCAAGGAAAAGAATGGCCGTTGAGGGTTCCGGGATGGGCGATAAATAGTTGAACTTGGTATAGCCGACTATATTGGCGCTGGTAACGGAACCTCCAATGCCGGGGGTGGATGCAATTCCGTATATATCCAGAACTTCCCCGCTTAAGATGGTTTCAAGAAAATGCACGTTGGTTGAGGCGGATTGAAATGAAAGCGTTAGCGAGGTCTCCTCGGGGCTGAAACCGCCCTCGATTCTCAATTGGCCTGCCTGCTGGGAGTGATTCCATCCGGAAGAGAGCGAAATAGATTCCACCTCCCCGACATTCAGATCAAAGGTGCAGTCGGAAAACACAAAATTGGTTGATGTCGACAGAAGCGTATATTCGTAAAACCCATTTTCATCAGTAAACGAATCAACAAGTATCAGTGAATTGGTATCATTGTGTATATATGAGACATCAGCACGCGTTGTATGAAGCAGAGCAAAGAGGCAGACGAGCATGATCGGTTTCATAGAAACGCTCCGGTATTCAGATTGCAATAGTATCGCATGAAAATGCCGCTTCACAAGCGGGAATCCATGCCCGCGAAAAAAGGCGTCCATTTGCGGACGCCTTTTTTATGCAGCTGATCGAATGGATCAGTTCTTGAGGCTGTTGATAGTATCTTGCGCGTATTTTTTCATGTGCTCATTCTGAGTCAGTTCGACATACCGCTCCAGATGGGGCAGGGCCTGCATCTTATATTTCCAGTGCCAGGTCTGCTCAATCATGCCCTGGCCGGCTTCATCGACGATCGCGGGGTTTTCGAGCATGGGGGCCAGGAAGTTGATGACATCCTCGCTCCTGAACCGTTTCGCGCAGGCAATGATGCTCTTCAGTTCTTCCGGCCGATCCGTCAGGGCCGCCGCCTTTATACACATCGGCAGGGCTGTTTTCTCTTCGTTGTAGGTATTCGCGAGGCGGATGTATCCGCGCAGGGCGAGCACTTTGTGTTTTTCGCTGTCCGCATTTTCCGCCAGATCAAGCAGTTGATCCTGTACCTCAGTATTCGGCCAGTTGCAAAGGCCGCGGATAGCGGCGTCCTTCACGTTTGCGTCTGAACTGGCCATCGCTTCGCCCAGAATATTTTTCGCCGCCGTTCCGCCAATACTGCCCATGGCGCGGATCAGGGCCAGCTTCTGTTCACCTTCACCCTGTTTGTATGCATCCACCAGCGGCTGTGCGCAGGCTTCCGCATCCGGCAGGCGCTGGGCAGCGGTGGCGATGGAGTTTTCCAAGGCCTGGATCTTTTTCTTCGCATCGGTGGCGAGGATCAGCTCGGCATAGATTGCGAAATCCGTTTCCGTAACCAGATTGGCCATACCGGAAATGGCGGCGGCCGAGGTGCGGCTCCAATCGCCTTTGGCCAGTTCAACAAAGAGGGGCAGGGCACTTTTGGCCTGACGGGCCGACAGGCATTCGATCAGCTTGCTTTTCACTTTGTCGTCTTCGGTTGTTTCCAATGTCTGGATAATCGCCGCATCGGTTCCCTGCGCTTTCATGCCGCATAGGGTCTGAAAGGCCATTTCTTCATAAGGTGCGAGACCAACCATGATTCCAATGGTCTGATCTCCGCCAATTTGGGTCAGCGCCTGGAAGGCCGCCTGTTGGACTGCCGCGCCTTTGCTGGTGACCAGTGAGAGCATCAGCGTTTCTGCTTCGACGGCTTTGCGGTCGGTGAGAATATCGATGATGATCACGGAGTATTCAGCCCCGGACTGTACCGCTTCGATCAGGCGGTCCGTCGGAAGCTGAGCCAGCAGCCCCTTGGCGGCGGTCTGTTCTTCTTTATTATCAGAATCGAGCTTGCCCAAAACAACGGGCGCGGCTTTGCCGGGCTTCATTGCGGTCAGGCGAACGAGTGCGGCGCAGCGGATGCCTGCGTCGTCGTCTTCTAGCAGTTTGGCCACGATCTTTTTCTCGGAACCTTTGGACGAAAGACCGAACCATCCGGCCCCCACGCCTTCGGCGGCTTCAAGCTGTGCGAGTTTCCAATCATTGGAAAACTCCGGCTTTACGGTTGCGGCCTCCAGCGCCTTAACGGCTTTCTTTCCGCCGATGTTGCCCAGCGCGGTGATGGCGGCGAACTGGAGATCGGCATTCTCGTTTTCCAGATAGGGCGCAATCGCCGCAATAGATTTTTCCGAACCGATCTGGCCGAGCGTTCCGATGATGCCGACGTTCGGCCCGGCCGCAAGGGCTTCAAGCAGCGCTTCATTGGCTGCCGGGGTTTCCAGACTTTGGAAAACGCGGCGAACGAATTCGGCCAGCTCAGGATTCAGCAGTTCTTTTTCCAGCACCGGCACAGAGGCATCGGACGCGCAGTGGCGCAGCATGCGGCAGGTATACTGTTTGCCTTCGAGCGTGGTTTCCGATGATTGGAAAATGTTCAGCAGCTCGGATTCGATACCCGGGAGCTCTTCCGCAGCGGCACCGAAGACTTTCGCTTCGACCGGCCGGCGGATTTCCTGGGCCTGTTCCGGCGTCAGTGTTTTAATGGCTTCAAACTGAGCGCTGGCCAGGGAGGCTGCCAGCAGGAAGCTGATAGATAAGATACGTTTCATGAATCGGTTCCTTATTTAATTTCGTCCGGCACGTTGTAGTCGCCGAGGGCATACTGGATGCCGGCGAGGTAGTGCTGCAGAATGCGGGCATCCCAGAAAATGTGGTGGTTGTGGCCCATGGAGCAGTAGAACACGCGCCCTTTGCCTTCTTTACGAACCCAGGTGACGCCGAAGTCGTCGTCGGTGCGTGTAACCTTATCCGGCTTGCCGCCTTTAACGGCTTTGGTATCGGGATCATCCATATCGAGGCTGACGATGACCCGCTGGTTTTCGCGGGAGTAGGGATCTTTGAACTGATAGATCTCGTCTTTGACCTTGAAGGATTCGCCGTGGAAACATTCGTTGATCGGGTGATCCGGCTCGTCGAGCTTCATCTGAACGGTACAGCCGGCAGTCCACGGATGGCCGCAGAACAGGCCGCCCATAATCTTGGCGCCCTCTTCCCATTTGTAGAAGTTATCGGTGGCGGCGTGGATGCCGATGATGCCTTTTCCGCTGCGGATAAATTTCAGCAGGGCGGCGCGCTGTTCCGGCGTTGGATCGAGCTTCGTGGTGCTCATGAAGAGGATGGCATCGTATTTCGCCAGACCCTGGTCGGTGAAGGCATCAAGTTCCTTGGTGTCATCGGCCGTGTAGGCGCCGGTTTCTTCGCCCAGCATTTTCAGCGCGTCGACAGCCAGCGGAATATTTTTATGCACAAAGCCTTCGCAGCGGGAAACAATCAGGATTTTACGCTGCTTCTTCGGCTTTGCCGGCGCTTTCGCAGGTAGGGCTTTTTTCACCTTTTCGATGTTTTCGGCTTTGGCCGGACCGAGTTTGTTTTTGTTCGGGGCGGCGGTGAGGCCGGAGGCGATGGCAATGGCGGATAATGTTGTAATCAGTTTTTTCATTTTTTGTTCCTTTAAATTTAGATGACCCACGGTTCACGATAGGCGCGGGTGAGCATACCGTCGGCGATGGAATCGTCGATGAACTCTTCTGTGTCCGGATTCCACTTGAGCTTGCGGCCGGTGTAGATCGCAATCTCGCCCAGCAGGCCGGCACTGATGGAGCGGTGGCCGACTTCGGCCGGGCAGATGGCTTCCTTCCGGCTGCGCACGCAGTCGAGGAAGTTTTGGTGGTGATCCCGGCTTTCGTAGAGCTTGATTCCATGGCTTGGAATCGGGTCTTTCAGAATGCTCGGATGGCTGGCTTCGATCTTATTCCGTGTAACCAACACCCAGCCGTCTTCGCCCACAAAGCGGACGCCGGTCGGATATTTGTTGGAAACGCTGATGTGCTCCCCGTTTTTGTAGTGCAGATCGAAATTAAATTCGGTGATGACGTTGAAGAGCTCTTTATCGCTGAACTTGCCGGTTCCGCTGATTTCAACGGGGCCGGTGCGGTCGAGGCCGAGGCCCCAGTGGGAAATATCGATGTTGTGTCCGGCCCAGTCGGTGATCTGCCCGCCGGAGAAATCGCGCATCCAGCGCCAGTTCCAGTGCATGCTTCCGGAGTTGTGACCTAAGTTTCGGTGCGGCTGCATGGGTGCCGGGCCGAGCCACATGTCATAGTCGAGGCTTTCGGGAACAGGAACGGTTTTGGCCGATCCGCCGCCGTATCCGCCGGGCAGGCCGGCTTCGGCGCGAATGATTTTTCCAAGTCGGCCGTTGCGGGCAATTTCGCAGGCCATGCGGAAGCGGGCGTCGGAGCGCTGTTGCGATCCGGTCTGCCAGATCACCCCGTTGCGTTCAACTGCATCCACGATGGCGCGGCCTTCTTTAATGGTGCGGGCGAGCGGTTTCTGGCCGTAAATATCTTTGCCGGCATTGGCGGCGGCCACGCAGATGATGCCGTGCCAATGGTCGGGCAGGGCGTGGAAGATGGCATCGATGTCGTCGCGGGCCAGCAGTTTGCGGTAGTCGTTATATTCTGCGCAGTCGGTATTGCCGTATTTTTTGTCGATGGTGTTTTTGGCATTGGCGCGGTGTCTTTTATCGACATCGCACACGGCGAGCAGGCGGGTGCCGCCGGCATTCAGCAGCCCTTTCAGGTTGCCCATGCCCATGGAGCCGGTGCCGATGCCGCCGATGGTGATCGTGTTGCTCGGCGCCGTGGCGCCCAGTACGCTGGAGGGAATAAGGGTCGGGAAGCCCGCCGCCGCTCCGGCAACCGCTGAGGTTTTCAGCAGGTTTCTTCTGGATAAAGGTTTTTTCATAACGTTCTCACTGGGGTGTTGAAAACAGACGGATCGGTCGGATCCGTCTGATCTCGTCTTAGGGTTTTGGTGTTTAGTTGTCGAATGCTTCGTCGAACACGCGGTCGGATTTCGGGAAATCGACCTGTTTGGTGAAGGCACACGATTCGGTGGCGCCGTGCACCCGGTCCATCATGGCGTCTTCCCATTCCACGGAAAGCGGGCCCTCGTATCCCTGAGCATTCAGGGTACGGATGATATCTTCAAAGTTCACATCGCCGCGGCCCACGCTGCGGAAATCCCATCCGCGGCCCGGCGTGCCGAAGTTCAGGTGCGAAGAGAGAATGCCGCTTTCGCCGTCGAGCGTCACGGAGCAGTCTTTCATGTGCACGTGGTAGATGCGGTCCGGGAAGGCTTTCAGGAATTTCACCGGGTCAACGCCCTGCCATTCGAGGTGGGACGGATCGAAGTTGAAGCCGAAGGCTTTGCGGTTGTTCACGGCTTTCAGCGCACGGCGGGCCGTAACGATGTCGAATGCGATTTCCGTCGGGTGCACTTCCAGTGCAAAGCGGACACCGACTTTATCGAACACGTCGAAAATCGGATTCCAGAGTTTGGCAAACTGCTTGAAGCCGTCCTCGATCATCTTTTCGGATGCCGGCGGGAAGGAATAGAGCATGTGCCAGATGGAGGAACCGGTGAAGCCGTTCACGACTTTAACGCCCATGTTGGCCGCTGCTTTTGCGGTGTTTTTCATGGTTTTGACGGCCCACTTGCGCTGCCCTTCGGCATCGCCCGCGAGTTCCGGTGGGGCAAACATGTCGGAACGGCCGTCGTTGTTCAGGTCGCAGACCAGCTGGCCGGCGAGATGCGCGCTGATGGCGTGGCATTCCAGCCCGTGGGAGGCGAGGAGATCGAGTTTGTCTTTACAGTATTTTTTAGAACGTGCGGCTTTATCGACATCCATGTGGTCGCCCCAGCAGGCGAGTTCCAGGCCGTCGAAGCCCATTGATTTGGCCAGCGGGGCCAGTTCTGCGAGCGGCATATCCGCCCATTGTCCGGTGAAAAGTGTTACAGGTCTGCTCATGGTATTGCTCCTTTCAGTCGTGATGAGTGAGCCGTGAGGCGTGACTTCAGGTGATTGGAAAATCACGCCTCACGTTTCAATCGTCACTTTTTATAGTTTCGTCCACGCGGCGTTGTTTTTGGAACTTTCCACAACGGCCTGGATGAATTTCATTCCGATTACGCCTTCTTTCACGCCCGGGAAATCTTTCTCGAGGTCGGTCGGCTTTTTCTTGGCGGCTTTGGCGCGGATGGTATCCGCGAAGTTGCAGTAGTTATTTGCAAATGCTTCGAGGAAGGCTTCCGGATGGCCGAACGGCAGGCGGGTGGCGCGGCCGGCGGCTTCGGATTTTTCGCCAATGTAGTCGTTGCCGCGTTTCCAAACCTGCTGAGGTGCATTCAGCTTGTCTACGTAGAGATAGTTCGGATGCTCCTGATGCCATTCCAGCGAACCGTCTTCGCCGTGAATCCAGATGGCGAGGTTGTTTTCCTGGCCGATGGACACCTGGCTGGCGTGCAGCAGGCCTTTGGCGCCTTTGCTCAGGCGCAGCAGGCAGCTGCCATCGTCGTCCAGGCGGCGCCCTTTGACGAAGGTGGTCAGATCGGCCGCAATTTCGCGGATGGTCAGGCCGGTAATGTATTCCGCCAGGTTGGCGGCGTGCGTGCCGATGTCGCCCATGCAACCGGCAATACCCGATTTTTTCGGATCCGTGCGCCATGCGGCCTGCTGGGAACCTTCTTTTTCGGTGGCGCGGGCCAGCCAGCCCTGCGGATACTGAACGATCACTTTGCGGATCTTGCCGATGTCGCCCTGTTTCACCATATCTTTGGCCAGTTTAACCATGGGATAGGCGGTGTAGTTGTGCATCAGACCGAAAACCTTTTTGGATTTCTGAACAATCACCTTCAGCTCTTCGGCCTGTTCAACGGTCAGCGTCATCGGCTTTTCGCACATGACGTTAAAGCCGGCTTCCAGGAAGGCTTTGGCAATCGGGAAGTGGGTGTGGTTCGGGGTGCAGACGGAAACGAAGTCGATGCGTTCGTCTACTGGCAGGGCCAGCTCGCCGTCGATCATCGCCTGTACGTCGTCATAGACGCGCTTTTTATCAATCGCGAGTTCTTTGCCCATCTGTTTTGATTTTTTCGGATCGGCATCAAACGCGCCGGCAATGAGGTCAATCTGGCCGTCCATGCGGGATGCTTTGCGGTGTACGTCGCCGATAAAGGCGCCCGGGCCTCCGCCGACCATTCCCATTCTCAGTTTTCTATCCATTTGTTAACTCCTTATCTTAAAATCTGGATTGTTGGATGAATGGATTGCTGGAGGGAGAAAGGTTTTCATCAATCCACATTTCCAGAAATCCATTATTCCATTTCTCTTAATCCTCTTCCGAAACGTGAACGGCTTTATAGCCACCCTTCATCTGGAAGCCGATATGCAGTGCCGTGAAGACCACAATCAGGATGATCGCGAGGTAGGACACCATTTTCAGGGCCGCACCGGCGCCGGCGGTATCGAGCTGTCCGCCCATAATCGGCAGAACGAAGGCGATCGAAGCCATACCGGCTCCGCCCATCAGGTTCATAGCCAGTGCGCCGCCTTTCGGGAAGCGTTCGGCCACAATGCCGAGCATGGTCGGCCAGAAGAAGCTTTTGCCGATGCCGAAGATGGTGGCGGCCGTGAAGGCCACGGCTGCCGAAGCGCCGGTTTTCAGTGCGCCGAGCCAGAAGAGGCCGATGAAGGTCAGCACGGAGCAGGCAATCAGCACGAGCAGCGGCGAGAATTTGTGTACCAGACCGCCACCGAAGAAGCGGATCACAAATACGAGGCCGGCCGTGTAGCAGAGGAAGATGATGCCTTCCATACCGGTCAGTTCTTTCATGAGGGCCGGGAACCACTGGTCCGGTCCAAGCTCAACCGCGGCCGTCAGCCACATGAGCAGGAAGAGCAGAATGAAGAGCGGTTTGAAGGTGCCTTTGACCATGTCGGCCGTGGAAACCTTGGCGGCAACGCGTTCGGTCTGCGGATATTTGCGCATCAGGCACATCACGAGATAAATCACGGTCGGAACGGCAATCATGCCCATTTTAACCTGCCAGCTTGCGCCTCCCTGGGTCAGCGCGAGGGCGAGCAGCCCGCCGATAATCATTCCGCCCGGCCACCAGGCGTGCAGCACGTTGAGCATCTGCCCTTTTTTGTCCGGATAAATGGTTGCAGCCAGAGGATTGATCACGCCTTCCACAATTCCCTGGGCAATACCCATAATAAGGAAGCCGATAAACAACATGGTGGTTCCGGGGGTTGCAAAGATGCCCGAAACAATTTCGCCATCCGCCAATTCCGGCATTGGAGCGGCGAGAATGCAGCCAAGTCCCACTAAAAAGAAGACGGCTGAGAGGACATGCATCGTTTTCATTCCGAGCGCATCGACGGCAAAGCCGCAGACAAAAATTGAGAAGGTAAACCCGAGAAATGCGGGCGACCACATTTTGCCCATTAGTTCTGCATTCAGATGGAAATCAGTACTTAAGGCCGCTGAAATGTCTCCCCGGATCGCAAAGATCATCGAGGTGGTCAGCAATGAAATGCAGCTGGCTACAAAAAGCCACATACGGTGGGCGTGTACATTATTATTATCGTCGGACATGTTCATCCTCCTGGTTTGTTGGTTCTCTCCCTGTGGAATTTGGATGATTGGACCCATGCCCCTTCACCCCGTTGCCGGAGCCGTACATCATCCATCCACACCACTCAAGTGTCCTACACGTTATAGGAATTGATAAAGAGAGGTCTTGTAAATGCTGGGCTCGGAATTGTATATTTTCGGCACTTAAAAAAGGTGTGGAAATGGATACAAAACAGTTTAAGTCGGAGTTTCTTGCTCAGCTGCACAGTCCGCAACAGATGCAGCTGCTGTTTAATCATCTGCCGGATGTTTATTTTTTTGCGAAAGACCGGCAGGGGCGCTTTGTGATGGGGAACGATCATTTTGTCCGTCAGTGCGGTGTGAAATGCGAAGCCGACATTATCGGTAAAACCGATTTCGAATATTTTCCGCTGGGCCGGGTGGAAAGCTATGTTTCCGACGACAATTATGTGATGGAGACCGGCAAGAGCATCATCGACCGCGTGGAACTGGCGCCCGATCCCGCCAACTCGATCAACTGGTTCATCACCTGCAAAGTTCCGCTGTATTCGAGCGATGGAGAGATTATCGGCCTGGCCGGCACGGCTCGCGACATCACCCGGGCCGGGCTCGCGCTGCGTCCATATACAGAAATGCAGGCCGTGCTGGAACATGTGCGCGACAATTATATGCATTCGATCGAGATCAAGAAGCTTGCCGGTTTGGTTCATCTCTCCGTCAGTCAGTTCGAGCGCCGGTTCCGTAAGGTTTTCCAGATTTCGCCGCTCAAGCACATCATGAACGTGAGAATCCGCGCCGCCAGCCTGCGGCTCACCACGACCAACGACACGATTGCCGCCATTGCTCTCGATTGCGGGTTCTACGACCATTCGCATTTCACACGCAATTTCCGCAAAATCATGGGCTCATCGCCGAAAGATTACCGGAAGCAGTATATGGCGTAGGCAAGAGTAGCTTCCGGTCAAAAGTCGGAAAGTCGAAGGTCCAAGGTCGGGCAGAACGGACTTTCAGATCCTGGACTTACAATCCCAGAAACTGGATGGCCATGCCGGACGCGCAGACCGCAGCGCCGGCGAGTGCGTGGCTGAACCGTTCAACGGCCCCGATTTGAACGAATTTAAAGCCCCAGGCCGAGACCAGGACCACGCCCATCATGGTTCCAATGGTTGCAATTGCAAAAATTCCGGCCACCAGCAGCATTCCGCCCACACTGTGTTCTGCGGCTGGATACATGATCAGCGGAATCAGCGGTTCGCACGGGCCGAAGACAAAAATCGTAAAGAGTACCCAGGGCGTGACGCTTCGCTTTTTCATTTCATGCGGATGAGCATGGTTTGTATTATGGGTATGTTTATGGGTGTGCACCACATCGTTTTCGTGCACATGGGCATGAGAATGGGGTTTGTTTTTAATGGCGCGGTGAATGCCCCAGATACAATAGGTGAAGCCGAAGACGATCAGCAGCTGGGCAGCCAGATTCCCCCGCCAGGCTTCGAATGCTTCGATTTTGTTCACGGCAACGCCCAGTGCAGCCCCGATCAGGCCAAGGGCAATGGAACCCATCACATGGCCGATCCCGCAAAGAAAGGTGATCCACATGGTTTTGGCCATGGACCACTTGCGGGCTTTGCTCATGACGATAAAGGGGAGGTAGTGGTCGGGGCCCATGAGAGTGTGGCCAACCCCGATCAGGGCGGCTGTTCCGGCTAAAATGGGTATGGCATCGCTCATATAAGGCCGTACTTTGATTGTCTGATAAACGAAAGTCCAACGCATAATTCACTTTGCGCCATGCGCGAATAAACTTAAGTTTGCGGCATGTCAGATGCATTTTCAGGACGAGTCGGTTTGATTACGGACATTCATTACGATGGATGTGCGGTGGCTTTGAACCGTCTTTATGAAAAAGTTTCTGCTTTGAACAGTGGCGGTGTTGAGACGCTGGTGGTGATGGGCGATCTGGTGAACGGCAACAATGCAAACCATGCAAAGCGCATGCTCCGGGAAGTCTCTGCACTGTGTGACACGTTCCGGGGCGATGTGCATTTTATGCCCGGTAACCACGATCTGGATTTCCTTTCCAAGACCGAGTTTTACAATGTTCTGGGTCGGGGCGGCGATAAGCCCCGCTTCCATTTCGAGGCCGGCGGATATAAATTTATCTGTCTGGACGCCAACTTTTCGCCGGATGGAACCGCGTATGATACGGGGAACTTTAAATGGCAGGAAGCCACTGTGCCGGACGAAGAGCTGGATTGGTTACGAGGCCAACTGGCCGCTTCGCTGCTGCCGGTCATCCTGCTCAGCCATCAGCGGATCGATAAAGAAACCAAATTTGCCGTCCGCAACTATGATCAGGTGCGAAAGATGATTTCGCTGGCCGATAAGGTGAAAGCCGTCTTCCAGGGGCATAATCACCAGGACGATCTGCTGCAGATCGACGGAACCTCCTACTATACCTTGAGTGCACACGTGGACGATGTCGGCCCCGCGGTGCTGGAACTGAACCTCCGCGGTGTGCGCCTTATCCGCGATTTCCAGGCATTGGAAGTCAAATAAACCATGACCCGGTGCGCCTTACACGATCACGATTTCCTCCACGCCCATGAGCAGGGCGAACGCCGTGTGCTGATGGTGCTCGGGTTGACCATTGTCACGATGGTCGTCGAAATTGTCGCCGGTTTCATCTTCCACTCCATGGCACTCACGGCCGACGGCTGGCATATGGGCACCCATGCTGCCGCGTTCGGCATCACCATTTTTGCCTATCGCTATGCGCGGAAAAATGCCCGCAACCCGCGCTTCAGTTTCGGTACCGGCAAGGTCAGCGTACTCGGTGGGTTTGCCAGTGCGGTTGCGCTGGGCGTGGTGGCTGTTCTGATGGCCATCGAATCGATCCATCGCATTCTTTCACCGCAGGAAATCCGCTTCAATGAAGCCATTGTGGTGGCCGTCATCGGGCTTATTGTTAATCTCATTTCTGCTCTATTACTGAAAGGCGAGCATCACCATCACGGGCATGATCACGACCATGCTCATCACGAAGACCACAACCTGAAAGCGGCCTATTTCCACGTGCTGGCCGATGCCATTACCTCTATTGCCGCCATCGTTGCGCTTCTGTTCGGTAGGATGTTCGGCTGGGCCGTACTGGATCCGGTCATGGGTATCGTCGGTTCGCTGGTCATCACCAAATGGGCGATCGGGCTCATGAAAGAAACCAGCGGAATCCTACTCGATGGCAGCGTTGACCCCGCATTCAGCACCCAAATCCGCGAGGCTGTTGAAGCCGAGGCCGACCTCGCCGTCACCGATCTCCACGTCTGGGCCGTTGCGCCCGGCCACCATGCCGTCATCCTTTCCGTCGAAAGTTCCAATGGTTGGAAACCGGAAGCTGTAAAAGCTCTGTTGGGAGAGATTGGTCATCTCGTACACGTCAATGTTGAGGTGCATCAGCGATGAGGCACTTTTTCAGATCCGTCCTTGCCATCCTCTCGCTCACCGTTTTGACGTTTGTGGGCGGAACCGTTTTCTACGGAGCCAAAACCGTGCAGGACCTGCTCGCCGGAAACGAGGAGCTCAAACAGGCCATCACCCAGCTCACGCACGAGGATCAGATCGGCTTTGCCAAAGTGGTCAAACAGGAAACGCGCGACGGCCGGCTCTACACCACCATCAAATTTGTTGAAACCGCGCGCGACGACATGCTTAACCGCGTGCTCGAAAAAGAATATGAAATCGAAGGCGATGTGGTGCACTTCGATGCCCTCATCGTCACCTTTTCCGACCAGGCCGTCATGGATGGAAAATCCCGCTCGATCTATCTCTGGCGCCGGGTTTACGGCGAAACGATGAGCCCGTCCGAAGGGTTCGATATTGCCACGCCCGGCACCCATCCCGAGCGCTATGCCGATGTGCTGCGCAATCTGAAGCAATCCGAACAGGACCTCTTCTGGGAATCCATCTGGGATCTGGCCAATAATCCCGACGCCCTGCGCGACTACGGCGTAAAGGCCATCTACGGCAACGCCGTCTACAAACGCCTCCGCCCCGGTCTGATTTATGTCTTCAAAATCGGCGCCAACGGCCAGGTCTACCCCGAAACCGTGCTGGATATGTGAGAAACTGATGAGTAAGGCGGGATACGTGATTATAAGCGTCATGCTGCTGATGGCGGGCTCTATTCAAGGTGCCGAACAAAAGTATGTTGCGCTGACATTTGATGACGGCCCGAACTCTCCCTATACCGAGCGGATTCTTCAGACCCTTGAGGAAAAAAATGTGTGCGCAACATTCTTTCTGATTGGTCGGCAGGTTGAGAAGTTTCCAACCATTGGAATGCAGATTCAGGAATCCGGCCACGAGATTGGCGGTCATTCCTATGACTGGGACGCGCTGGCGTTCAAGCGTTGGAAAACGGTCGAGGAGAAGTTTGATAAAATGGATGCGGCTTTTTCTAGTGTCGGGATCACCAACGTGGTGTTGTTCCGTCCGCCGAACGGGATGCTGTCTCCTGGTCAGAAAAAGAAGATTGAGGCACGGGGCCTGACTGTTGTGTTTGGCGATATCGTTCCCGGCGATTGGAAGAGTGTATCGGCTAAAACCATTCGAGATCGCGTTCTGAAAAGGGTTCGCCCTGGATCGATCATTGTCCTGCACGACGGCGGGGGAGACCGAAATGCAACCATCGCCGCAGTTCCGCTGATTATCGATGGCCTGAAAGCACGCGGTTATGTACTGGTAACGGTGAGTGAGTTACTGGGGTTGTGAATTTGAATACCAAGGCACAAAGAGTACGAAGGTTTCCTTCTATATATGCTTAGTGTTCTTCGTGCCTTAGTGTTTAATTCCCCTTTATGCAGACATTGGAAATCATATATCAGGACGAAGCGTTGTTGGCGGTGAACAAACCGACGGGGCTGTTGAGTGTTCCCGGCCGGGGGCCGGATAAGCAGGACTGCTGTCTGAGCCGGGTGACTGCTCAATTCCCCGATGCGCTGATGGTGCACCGGCTTGATATGGATACCTCCGGCCTAATCCTTTTTGCCCGTTCGCCCGAAGTGCAGCGCGCGTTGTCGCTCCAGTTTGAAAAGCGGGAGATCCATAAGGTCTATGTGGCCTTGGTGGAGGGTGTTATTGAAAAGAGCGTCGGTATGGTCGACTTCCCGATGCGCAAGGATATGGAGCAGCGCCTGCCGCCGAAGCATATTGTGGATTGTGTTCGCGGAAAGAAGGCGCTGACCGAATGGAAGGTGCTGGAGCGATACGAAAATTCAACCCGCGTGGCGCTTTTTCCAAAGACTGGAAGATCGCACCAGCTTCGTGTGCACATGGACTCCATCGGATTTCCAATCATTGGAGACAATATCTACGGCACCGCCGGTGAGCGCCTCATGCTCCATGCCCAATCGCTGGAAATGGCGCACCCCGTAACCGGCGAACCCATGCGGCTGGAGTGTCCCGCCCCGTTTTAACGTTAGGGATGAGGCTGAGTGGAAAAAACTTTGACCGGGTCAACCTCAGATGGCTGGTTAGGAATTTAATCGTAATGAAGGGTGACCGCTGCTTTTGCTTGTCCCGGTGAAACTCCAACTGTGTCATATTCTTTTGATGCTTCGGATAGAGTTCCGACCAGTTGAAGTGAACTAATCACAATGACTGTTGTCATGGCTAAGCAACATAACTCAGCGACCAAATCCTTTTTATTGAATTTGATGAGCATGAATAAAATTGAATACACACCGAGTGCTATGGATGTGGATAATGCCATTGCTAATAATGATCCCAATCCATTCCCCAAAACTTCGGGTGCTCCCATGCCTTTATTCATCAAGGTATGGGATAAATATCCAAATATATTAAATGTATATAGAGCTACAAGGACCCCAAGAACACTGAATATTGTATATCCAGCCCTCTTTCCTTTTTTGAGTCCTCTGATGAGGGCTACAACGAAAAATATAAGCAAGTAAAAGTAATAAAATTTCATATCTATCTCTTCCTAACATAGTTATTGAGTGACAAATGTCACTTTACACACCACCAACCTACTCCATGCCCGCATTTCAGCAAGATTTAACACATCTTTGTGTATATATTGCCGTTCCAGCGTCATTCAACACCCCATATCGGGGTGCTTGATGACATTTGTGCATCATTCGGAATTTAACTTATTTTTGGGCGGCTACATGGAGCCCGGCCCCGTCCCGCAAGAGGTCTTCGCACGGTGCTCGGTGCCGTGGAATGGTTTGGAGGGCGAGGTTTCATCCGAGCCGCCGCCACCTCGCTCTTCCAAACATTGGAAACGGCCCGCACGGGTTTGCCGCTCCCTTCGGTCACTGCCCCGCGTTCGCGGAGCATCTCTCCCGTTGGTCGAGTGAGGGGGCCTTGCTCCACTCGCCCATATAGAAATTTGATTGAGACTGAATAAGGAACAATTTCGGCACAAGTTGAGACCAGGTTGGATTGTTCAATTGATCGTGGAAGTTGGAAAACACGAAGATTGAAACAGGGAGTTTTTTGTCTTTACTCAGAAGGGCTTAATGGTGGTTCGCCCGTTTATTTCTGTTCCTTTTCCCGTTTAATTCTTGGCTGGATAACAAGGCCATCAAATAACATGAGATATGCAAATATTGTAGGTATGAGACACCACCAGTAAACAATGCTGACTATTTTGATGTGCCCACCTTCAGACAGAATATGAGTGTAGTAGAATGTCGGCACCATGAAAATCAAAGAGATGATGGTGGAGGACAGAGGTTTTTTCTTCCGAAAGGCTCGGCCAAGAAAATAGAATCCTAACAGGAAACCTATTATCAAAAACGGCGGATAAATTAGTATTGGATGAATCATATTTTTATCAGTCGAACGTTAATCCTGACCCGCTTGGGAAACAAACTTCGCCTTCAAAAACGGGCGTTGTCCAAGTAGGGTCCAGGATCTGGTTATCTTTTAATGAATCTAATTGCATCACCAGTGAGTGAACCATCAGCTTTATTATATTTGAGCGTTAGATCACTCTTATCTGCTCCTCCTTCAATGAGGAGGTATTCACCATCTTTAATATGGTTTATTCTGCATACAGTTGAGGTTCTGGAGTGAGATTTATTGTCGATGAATGAAAATTCAAACTTTGGATATTCGATCACAATCAGATGTTCCTGTTTATCCAATGACTCAATAAAATTTTGTTCCATTAGTTCTTTATTTTCCTGAATGTCAAAGTCGGGAAGGCTCATGGATTCTACAACTTTCAATGAAGCTTCCGCCATGAATTGCGTGTCAAAAGTATACTCGCCATTAATTTTTGATTCTTTTGAGCAACCGGAAATTAACATTGCAACGAACAGGCTGAGGATAATCGATCTCATTTGGGTTCCTTTTTTTATGACAAGATAACAAAGTTATTGAGTGACAAATGTCACTTTACACACCAACAACCTACTCCATGCCGGCATTTCAGCAAGATTTAACACATCTTTGTGTATATATTGCCGTTCCAGCGTCATTCAACACCCCATATCGGGGTGCTTGATGACATTTGTGCACCATTCGGAATTTTACTTATTTTTTGGCGGCTACATGGAGCCCGACTCCGTTCCGCAAGAGGTCTTCGCACGGAGCTCCGCGCCGTGGAATGGTTTGGAGGGCGAGGTTTCATCCGAGCCGCCGCTACCTCGCTCTTCCAAACGTTGGAAACGGCCCGCACGGGTTTGCCGCTCCCTTCGGTCACTGCCCCGCGTTCGCGGAGCCTCTCTCCCGTTGGTCGAGTGAGGGAGCCTTGCTCCACTCGCCCATATAGAAATATGATTGAGACTGAATAAGGAACAATTTCGGCACAAGTTGAGACCAGGTTGGATTGTTCAATTGATCGTGGTAGTTGGCAAAACACGAAGATTGAGACAGGGAGTTTTTTGTCTTTACTCAGAAGGGCTTAATGGTGGTTCGATTTTTTCTATTCCCACTCACTTCTTGGAGAAAGCTCTCCGTCTTTAATTAGCTGGTCGATCTCCTTCCGAGTCAGCAGAATAGGAATTGCAGGCATACCCTTGCTGACAAATTCCTTCTGGTATTGTCGAGTACCTTTTTCATCCGGACTGTTAGGATTTTCAGTTTTAATTGTCTCAGGGTCTCGTGCTTCTAGTTGGGTGCCGGACATGAGGGAGTCTTTAGATGGAATATCAGGCTCGACCAACAATGTGTTTGTTTTTGGGTTTGATTCAAATTGTCCTTTTTGAATTTGAGTGGATTTGCAACCAACGAGTGAAATGAGAGAAATCGCTAGAATTATATTTTTCATATGTTTTCCTGAATCGAACATAGTTATTGAGTGACAAATGTGCACTTTGCACACCACCAACCTACTCCAAGCCCGCATTTCAGCAAGATTTAACACATCTTTGTATATAAGTTGCCCTTCCAGCGTCATTCAACACCCCGTATCGGGGTGCTTGATGACATTTGTAACCAATTCGGAATTTTACTTATTTTTTGGCGGCTACATGGAGCCCGACTCCGTTCCGCAAGAGGTCTTCGCACGGAGCTCCGGCCGTGGAATGGTTTGGAGGGCGAGGTTTCATCCGAGCCGCCGCCACCTCGCTCTTCCAACCATTGGAAACGGCCCGGAGGACTAATGGCGCTGACTTAAGGGGCATTTGCTCTGCATGGAGCAGGCAAGATGCCTGCGATACAGCGCGTACCGCCGCCATCCTGGCGGCTACACGAAGCCCGCTGGAAGCGGGCGATA